>JAYENL010000330.1:0-16731 GCA_034722055.1 Armatimonadota bacterium | reverse complement strand
TGTCAAGTATTCTCTTCGCCAAACCGATTGGAAATCGGTTTGGCGAAGAGGGCCGCCGGAGCGCCCCGGCGGCCCCGCGCGTGTCGTGGGTGGCTACTCCGCGCTGCCCTCGGAGCCCTGGGCCTCGCGCTTGGCGGCCGCGGCCTCCACGTCGCCCAGCAGCTTCTCCATGGACTCCGCCTCCCGCGACTTCTTCCTGCCGCCCCGGACGGCCAGGTCCTCCAGCACATCGCCCGAGAAGCCCACCTCCCGGTCGCGATGCACCGGCATGCCTGAGCCCGCCGGGATCAGCCGCCCGATGATCACGTTCTCCTTGAGGCCGTGCAGCGGGTCGCGCTTGTTCTCGCAGGCCGCCTCCGTGAGCACCCGGGTGGTGCGCTGGAAGGAGGCCGCCGACAGGAAGCTCTCAGTGGCCAGGGAGGCCTGGGTGATTCCCAGCAGCACCGGCTCGGCGCTGGCCCGCTCGCCGCCAAGCTCCTGGACCCGCTCGTTCTCCTCCATGAAGTCGAAGCGATCCACCAGCTCGCCGGGCAGAAAGCGCGTGTCGCCGTGGTCGATGACCTTGACCTTCAGCAGCATCTGCCGGATGATGGTCTCGATGTGCTTGTCGTTGATGTTGATGCCGTGCTGCTGGCGGTAGACGCGCTGGATCTCGCGCAGCAGGTAGTCCTGCACGCCCTCACGGCCCTGCATGGCCAGCAGCTTCTCGGGGTCCACCGGGCCGGTGGTCAGGGGGTCGCCCGCCCGCACTTCCATGTCCTGTGACACCAGCAGCTCGCCCCGGTAGGGCACCAGGTGCTCGGTGCGGATGGTTACCGTCTCGATGCCGTGCTTCTTCAGCCGCTCCCGGACCTTCTTGAGCAGCTTCTCGCCCTGCTTGGCGATGGGCCCGTCGTCCTTGTCGGGCCCGAAGACGTCGTGGGCGAGCCGCTCGCCGCGGATGGCGTCGGTGTCGGTGATGGGGTGGTCCGAGTGGATGACCACGGTGCGCATGCCCCGCTGGGTGACCTCCGCCACCACCCCATCCACGTCGGCGGTGATGGCCTGGCCCTTGGGGGTGCGGGCCTCGAACAGCTCCTCCACGCGCAGCAGCCCCCGGACGGAGGTCTCCAGCACCTTCAGCATATCCTTGATGGCCTTCCGGCGGGTGCGGCCCCCGCCGGCCACGTCCAGCGACACCCGCCCCTGGTCGATGTCCTCCTGCAGGGACCGCAGTGCCTGCTGCTTGCGCTTCTTCACGTCGGCCACGCCGGTGATGTACTCCCCGGCCACGCCCCCGGTGTGGAAGGTCCGCATGGTGAGCTGTGTGCCCGGCTCCCCGACCGACTGGGCGGCGATGATGCCCACCGCCGTGCCTACCTCCACCCGCCGCTGGGTGGCCAGGTCCCGGCCGTAGCAGAGGGCGCAGACGCCCCGCGGCAGCTCGCAGGTCAGCGGCGAGCGCACCTGGACCTGCTTGATTCCGGACGCCGCGATCTCCCGCGCCGCCAGCTCGTCGATCTCGTTGTTGTGCTCCACGATGACCTCGTCGGTCTCGGGGTGCATAATGTCCTCGGCGGCCCAACGGCCGACGATGCGGGCCCGCAGATCCTGGTAGACCTCGGCCTCCTCCGGCACATCCAGCTCCTCGCCGCAGTAGTGACAGACGCCATCGCGGTGATAGTCCACCATGCCGCAGGAGGGGCAGTAGACGTCATCCACGTACATGGGGGTCACCGTCACCCCCTCGGTGGTCCCACAGTCGTGGGCCTCGATCATGACATCCTGCGCCACGTCCACCAGCCGGCGGGTCAGGTATCCGGCGTCGGCGGTTCGCAGCGCGGTGTCCGCCAGCCCCTTCCGGGCCCCATGCGTGGAGACGAAGTACTCCAGCAGGTCCAGCCCGTCGTGGAGGTTGTTCTTCACCGGCAGGTCCTCGATCAGGCGCCCGAACGGATCGCTCATCAGGCCCCGCATGCCGGTGATCTGCGAGATGTGCGTCATCGATGCTCGCGCGCCGGAGTTGACCATCATCCACAGGGAGTTGAAGGTCCCGATTGAGTCCAGTATGTTGTCGGAGATCTCCTGGCGGGCCTGCTCCCACCGCGACAGCACGCTGCGCTCCCGCTCGTCCTCGGCGATGACGCCCTCGCTGGCGGCGCGGTTGATCCGCTCCACCTCCCGCTCCGCGCGGGCGATGATGCGCTCCTTCTCGGTCTCGATGTTGGTGTCGTCGAGGCAGATGCTCAGCCCCGAGCGGGTCACGAACTTGAAGCCCAGCTCCTTGATCTCGTCCACGAGCTGCGCCGTGCGATGCTGGCCGTAGCGGCGGTAGCACTCTGCGACTATGTCCGAGAGCTGCTCCTTGGCTACGTCGCAGTTGTAATACGGCATGTCCAGGGGCAGGTGGTTATTGAAGATGACCCGGCCCACCGTGGTGAGCGTCATCTCCCGCATGACCCTCACCGTCAGCTCGGTGTCCACCGCCACCTTGCCGTCCAGGCACTGCTCTGCGGCGGCCACCTCCAGTGCCCGATTGAGGGTCTCGACCACCTCCTGCGTCGTCTCGCCGGCCTGGGAGCCCTCCGTCACCGGCTCGGGCGCCAGTACCTCGCCGGACTCCACCGCCTCCACCAGCTCCTCAGTGACCGTGAAGGTCACCGACCGCTCCTGCACCGGATGCTCGTGGGTAACGTGCTCCGCCACCGTGCGCTCCAGCGCGATCTTGGTGCGGGGGTGCATCTCCAGCTCCCCGCCATCGGCGTCGCAGGCCTCCACGTAGACCCTGGGGAGCCGCACGTCGATGGGCTCGTGCAGGTCGATCTTGCGGTGCTCGTAGGCGCTGATGGCGGCCTCGCCGGACTCGAACTGCTTGCGCTCCTCGCGGTCCGGGGTCTCGCCGCTCTGCTGCGTCATGTAGTAGCAGCCCAGCACGATGTCGTAGACGGGGTGCTCGATGGGCTCCCCGTTGGCGGGCTTGAACAGATTCAGCGATGCGATCATCAGCAGCCGCGCCTCAGCCTGGGCGTGAGCCGACAGCGGGACGTGCACCGCCATCTGGTCGCCGTCGAAGTCGGCGTTGAAGGCCTGGCACACCAAAGGGTGCAACTGGATGGCCTTGCCGTCGATGAGCACCGGCTCGAAGGCCTGAATCCCCAGTCTGTGCAGCGTCGGCGCCCGGTTGAGCAGCACCGCCTTGCCCTCGATCACACGCTCCAGGGAGTCCCACACCACCGGATCCACCCGGTCCACCATCCGCTTGGCGGTCTTGATGTTGGTGGTGTGCCCGTGCTCAACCAGGTCGTGCATCACGAAGGGCTTGAACAGCTCCAGCGCCATCTCCCGCGGCAGGCCGCACTGGTGCAGCCTCAGCTCCGGGCCGACCACGATCACCGACCGCCCGGAGTAGTCCACGCGCTTGCCCAGCAGGTTCTTGCGGAAGCGGCCCTCCTTGCCCTTGAGCATATCCGAGAGGGACTTGAGCTGCCGCCGATTGGACCCGGTCACCGGCCGGCTCCGGCGGTTGTTGTCGATGAGCGCGTCAACCGCCTCCTGCAGCAGCCGCTTCTCGTGGTTGACGATGGACTCCGGGGCGTTGATCTCGATGATCCGCCTCAGCCGGTTGTTGCGGTTGATGACCCGGCGGTAGAGGTCGTTGAGGTCGGAGGTCGCGAAGCGTCCGCCGTCGAGCTGCACCATCGGCCGCAGCTCCGCCGGCAGCACCGGCAGCGCCGTCAAAATCATCCACTCCGGCCTGTTCTTGGAGCTGCGGAAGGCCTCCACCACCTTCAGGCGCTTGACCGCCCGAGCCCGCCGGGCTCCGCCGTGCTCGTCGATCTCCTTGCGCAGCTCACGGGCCAGCTCGTCAAGGTCGATTATCTCCAGCAGCTCCTTGATAGCCGCCGCACCCAGCCCGGCGCTGAACAGGTTGGTGAAGTCCTCCCCCAGTTGGCGCTCCAGGACGTTCACCAGGTCGCGCAGGTTGCGGTGCTCCATCTCGCTGATGAGCTGCTTGCGCGCCAGCTCGAAGAGGGTCTCGACTGTCTCGTCCAGGTCCTGGATCCGCTTGGCCGCGTTCTCCTCTTCCTCGCCGATGCGCCGGGACAGCTCCTCCTCGCTGCTCACCTCGGGGGTGCGCAGCAGGTCGCCCTCCAGCAGCGCCTCCAGGCTCTCCTCTTCCAGCTCCTCCTCGGGGGGCTCCTGCTCCTCCTCTTCTTCTTCCTCCTCGCCGCCCTCCAGGTGCTCCTCGTAGCTCTGGCGGAGGGCCTGGATGTTCTCCTCCTTAGTGGCCCGGATCTCCTCCTTCTCCCGCTCCACCGCCTCCTGGATGTCCCCCCGCCGCTTGTGCAGCCGGGCGGCGTCAACATCGGTGACGATGTAGGAGGCGAAGTAGACGACCTCCTCCAGCGTTCGCCGCGACATGTCCAGCAGCAGGCTCAGGGGGCTGGGCACACCCTTCAGGTACCAGCTATGGCACACCGGCGCCGCCAGCTCGATGTGGCCCATCCGCTCCCGCCGCACCTTCGACCGCGTCACCTCCACGCCACAGCGGTCGCAGATGATGCCCTTGAACTTAACCTTCTTGTACTTGCCGCAGTGGCACTCCCAGTCCTTGACCGGGCCGAAGATCCGCTCGCAGAACAGGCCGTCCCGCTCCGGCCGATAGGTCCGGTAGTTGATGGTCTCCGGCTTCTTGACCTCACCATGCGACCACAGCCGAATCTCCTCGGGCGAGGCCAGACCAATTGTTACCGCTTCGAAATCTGTCGTGGAGACGGGCAAGTTCGATCGCCTCCTGATGTCGTTTCTGCTGCCGTATGCGTGGTGCGGACGCCCTCGTCCGCACGCCGTTTGCCGTCTGTCGTTCCGTGGTGCGGGCGCCCCCGCCCGCACGCCATCGCTTGCCAGCCACACCGGCCCGGCTCGTCACCGCAAGTCGCCGGTATCGTAGCTAATGTCCACGGCGTTGCCCTCGCGGTCCTCGATCTCGACGTCCAGAGCCAGCGCCCGCATCTCGTTGACCAGGATCTTGAAGGCCTCCGGGACTCCCGGCTCCTCCATGTTCTGGTCCTTGACGATGGCCTCATAGGTGGCCACTCGCCCCGCGACGTCGTCGGACTTGACCGTCAGCATCTCCTGCAGGCAGTTCGCCGCGCCGTAGGCCTCCAGCGCCCAGACCTCCATCTCCCCGAACCGCTGGCCGCCGAACTGGGCCTTCCCGCCCAGCGGCTGCTGGGTGATCAGCGAGTAGGGCCCTGTGGAGCGGGCGTGGATCTTGTCCTCCACGAGCTGCAGCAGCTTCAATATGTACATGTACCCCACCGTCACCGGCTGGTTGAAGGGCTCCCCGGTGCGGCCGTCATACAGGACGGTGCGGCCGCTCTCCGGCTCGAGCTGCGCCCGAGCCTCAATGTTCTCCCGAGCGGCCTCCACGATCAGCTCGTAGGGCCGCTCCTCGGACGCCCGGCTCCATGCGTAGGGGCTCGCCCCCAGCCACTCCGCCAGCTCCTCCAGGTCCTCCTTGTCGTGTTCGGAGAGCAGCTCCACGATCTGCTCCTCCAGCTCCTCGGGCGTCTCAGCATCCAGCTCATTCGCGTCCAGGATCTCGCCGAAGTGATTCAGCTCGCAGTCAGCGTAGGACACCAGGGCCTCGCACCTCTGCTTGGTGGACAGCGCCTCCATGCCCCGCATGATCTGCTCAGGGGTGATGCCCTCAAAGATGGGCGTCACGAACTCCTCCCCATACTCATCAGCGATAAGCCCCAGGTGCGTCTCCAGCACCTGACCGATGTTCATGCGCGACGGCACCGTCAGCGGGTTGAGGCAGATGTCCACCGGCCGGCCATCGGCCGTGTAGGGCATGTCCTCGACGGGCAGGATCTTGGAGATGACGCCCTTGTTCCCGTGCCGGCCGGTGAGCTTATCGCCCACCATGATCTTGCGCCGCTGCGCCACGAAGACACGCACGAGCTGGTTCACGCCGGGCTTCAGCTCATCGCCGGGCAGCTTCTCCAGCTTCCCGTCGCAGCGCGGACACCGCTCGTGCTCGGGCGCCTTCCCGAAGTCGTGCACCGCCCCGCAGGCCTTGCACTCGTACTTGTGCCGGGAGAAGATCTTGGTGTCGATAACCACGCCCTTCTCGCCATGAGGCACCCGCAACGAGACATCGCGCATCTCCTCGGCCTTCTTGCCGAAGATGGCGATGACCAGCTTCTCCTCCGCCGTCAGCTCCGACTTGCCCTTGGGCGCCACCTTACCCACCAGGATGTCCTCGGCGCGCACCTCGGCGCCGACCCGCACGATCCCGGTGGCATCCAGGTCGGCCAGCGCGTCGTCGCCCACGTTGGGAATGTCCCGGGTGATCTCCTCGGGGCCCAGCTTGGTGTCGCGGGCCTCGCACTCGTACTTCTCGATATGAATCGAGGTCAGCACGTCATCGTGCAGGAGGCGCTCGCTGATGAGGATGGAGTCCTCGAAGTTGTAGCCCTCCCACGGCACGAATGCCACGCGCAGGTTCCGGCCCAGTGCCAGGTTCCCCCGGTCGGTGGACGGGCCGTCGGCCAGCGGCTGGCCGGCCTTGACCCGATCCCCCTCCGACACCAGCCGCTTCTGGGTCACGCACGTGCCCATGTTGGTCCGCATGAAGTTCTCCAGCGGATACTCCCCGGTGGTGCCGTCAACGTACTCCACCACCATGCGGTCGGCGCTGGCCTCCACCACCCGTCCGTCCTTCGGGGCCACCACCACCACCCCCGAGTCCCGTGCGGCGCGGCCCTCCATGCCGCTGCGCACCCACGGGGCCTCGGTCTTGATCAGCGGCACCGCCTGCCGCTGCATGTTCGAGCCCGCCAGCGCCCGCACCGCGTCGTCGTGCTCCAGGAAGGGGATGAGGCCCGTGGAGACCGAGAAGACCTGCGAGGCCGAGTAATCGATGTACTCCACTGCCTCCGGCTGCACCGTGACAAAGCCGCCCTGATAGCGGCAGGTGATGGGCCCCTCGATCCTCCCGTCGCCGTCGCGCAGCGCCGAGGCGGAGGCGATGATGTGCTCCTCCTCCTCGTCCGCCGTCATGTACTTCACCTCGTCGGTGACCCGGCCATCGGCCAGCTTCCGGTAGGGCGTCTGGATGAAGCCGAACTCGTTGAGCCGGGCGTGCAGGGCCAGGTAGCCGGTCAGCCCCACGAGCTGGCCCTCCGGACTCTGCACCGGGCAGATGCGGCCGTAGTGCGAGTGATGCACGTCGCGCACCTCGAGCTTGGCGCTCTGCTTGCTCAGACCGCCCGGCCCCAGCGCCGAGACGCGCCGAGTGTGCGCCAGCTCCGCCAGCGGGTTGACCTCGTCCATGAACTGCGAGAGCTGCCCGGAGCCGAAGAAGCTGTTGATCGCGGCCGAGATGGGCTTGGTGGAGATGACGTTGCCCGGCACCATCTCCTCGGGGTCCATCGACGTCATGCGCTCCTTGGCCACCCGCTCGGTGCGCATGAAGCCCGTGCGCAGTTGGCTCTGCAGCAGCTCGCCCACCGCCCGGACGCGCTTGTTCTGCAGATGGTCGATGTCGTCCACCTCCCCCTCCTCGCGCGACAGCCCCAGCAGGTAGCGCACCATGGCCACGACGTCCTCGCGGGTAAGCGTGCGCTCGTCCGGCTCCACCGAAACGCCCAGCTTCCGGTTGATCTTGTAGCGGCCCACCCGCGAGAGGTCGTAGCGCTTCACGTCGAAGAAGTAGCTGTGCAGCAGCGACTCCGCGCTCTCCACCGTGGGCGGGTCGCCGGGGCGGATCTTGCGGTAGACCTCCAGCAGCCCCTGCTCCGCCGTGCCGGACTCGTCATCCTCCAGCGTGGCCCGCAGCTCGAAGGCCGCCCGGATCACCGTCAGCTTCTCGACGCCCAGAGCGCGGAGCGTCTTGAGGGCGTCGATGTCCAGCGCCTCCCACGCCTCCGCGATGATCTCCCCGTCCTCATCGACCAGGTCGCGGGTCGCGAAATACTCCTCGTGGGCCTCGATTCCCGGCAGGGCGTCGTGCTCCCGCTCCTCGATGCGTTTGATGAGGCTCTTGACCTGCGCCGTCTCCTTCTCGCCGAAGGCGTGCAGGATCTCCTCGTCGGTCCCCGTCGGTGGCACCTCGTCGCTGGGCTCGGTCTCCAGCCACTGCAGGGCCCGCAGCAGCGCGGTGACCGCGAACTTGCGCGTCTGTCCCAGCTTGACGCTGATGACGCCGTTGGCAGCGGTGTCGATCTCCAGCCATGCCCCGTCGGAGGGGATGACCTTCGCCGAGAACCGCACGCGCCCGGCGGAATCGATGGTGTCCGAGAAGTAGACCCCCGGCGAGCGGGCGAGCTGGCTGATCACTACCCGCTTGGCGCCGTTGATGATGAACTTCCCCCGGTCCGTCATGATCGGCAGCTCGCCGAGGTAGACCTCGGACTCGGTGATCTCCGGGATCTCCTTGTTGATGAGCCGGACCTTGGCGTACAGGGGGGCCTCGTAGGTGGCGTCGCGCTCCCGACACTCGATCATCGAGCGCGACGGCTCACCGATGGTGTAGTCGAGGAACTCCAGGGCGATGTTGCCCGTGTAGTCCTCGATGGGGCTGAAGCTGTCGAACAGCTCCCTGAGCCCCTCCCGGCAGAACCACTGGTAGGACTCCGTCTGGATGCTGATCAGGTCGGGCAGCTCCGCAGGGTCGTACGACAGCGGTCGGGACTCGGGAATACGGGGTAGCTCCTGGGCCATGCCCGAAAGCCTCCTCACATCGGTCGGACAAAGAAGGGCGGTCGTGCGTACAGGATTAAACCGGAGTACGCGCGGCGCAGGCGCACTCCGCGTTTAATGAGGGGAATTGGCGCGGACACACAGTATTATGGGATGAGCACCCACAGGCTGGCAAGCCGCTACGATTGGCGCAGGCTCGGAATAGCTAGTATAATCGACATCCCCGCTCTTGTCAAGGCCAAAATGCAGAAAAACCTGTTGAGTTGTCTCCCTGCCTCCCCACACCCTCACAGCTCGACTGTCTTCCCCCGATGAGCCCCTGTGCAGCGGCCGGGACCATGTCCGCCGTGGGCATTGTGTGACGCCCTCGGTCCCGGCGTTGTTCACTCCCTGTGGGGATCGGGTCAGCGCTGCTGATTGGTGCACTGCTCTCACGTGGATTCCCGCCCTGCCGATGTCGCGGTCATTTCTTGACACCCCGACGCGGGGGTGCTATCCTGTACCTGAGGCAGCAGAGGAGGCCCCGCACGGCACTACGTTGCCGCGGGGCCTTTGCAGACTTGACTGCTGGCAGAGGCAGGAGTGACCACAGATGGCAGAGACATCCACCTGGCGAACCAAAGTAGGGCTCGCGGAGATGCTGCGCGGCGGCGTCATCATGGACGTCACCAGCGCCGAGCAGGCCAAGATCGCCGAGGATGCCGGCGCCGTGGCCGTGATGGCTCTGGAGCGCGTCCCCGCCGACATCCGCAAGGAGGGCGGCGTGGCGCGCATGGCCGACCTGCGCATCATCGACGGAATCATGGAGGCCGTCACCATCCCGGTGATGGCCAAGGCCCGCATCGGGCACTTCGCGGAGGCTCAGGTGCTGGAGGCCATCGGGGTGGACTTCATCGACGAGAGCGAGGTGCTCACCCCCGCCGACGAGAGCTTCCACATCGACAAGCACGCCTTCAAGGTCCCCTTCGTATGCGGCTGCACCGAGCTGCCCGAGGCGCTGCGCCGCATCGGGGAGGGCGCCGCGCTGATCCGCACCAAGGGCGAGGCCGGCTCCGGCAACATCGTCGAGGCCACCCGCCACATGCGCGCGGTCCAGACGCACATCAAGCACCTCACGGGCCTGCGCGACGATGAGCTGATGACCGAGGCCAAGAACATGGGGGCACCGTATGACCTGGTCAAGCGGGTCTCCGAGGAGGGGGCGCTGCCGGTCCCGAACTTCGCGGCCGGCGGCATCGCCACCCCGGCGGACGCCGCCCTGATGATGCAGCTCGGCGCCGAGAGCGTCTTCGTGGGCTCCGGCATCTTCAAGTCCGAGGACCCGCCCGCCCGGGCGCGTGCCATCGTGCACGCCACCACCTACTACGAGGACCCCGTCGAGGTTGCCAACGCCTGCCGCGGGCTCGAGGGCGCGGCCATGGAGGGCATCGACGTCCGCACCCTCGCCGAGGAGGAGCGGCTCGCCACGCGCGGGTGGTGAACGGGGCCACACGCTCAATGCCGGAGGCTACAGGCCGGCGGCGAGCACCTTCGACAGACAGCGACAAGGGGCAGGCCCGGCCGGGCCTGCCCCTTTCTCGCGCCACAGCCAGGTGTCGTCTACCGGAAGGCGTACTGCCACTGCACGCCGAACATGTCGTCGCTTCCTCCGGAGCTCTGATCCTCACCACCGCTGGACGTCCAGTCACCATCGGTGTACTCGACGGTGATCTCGTTGTTCTCGTCAAGCTCGCGGGCCCAGCCGAGAGTCCAGGCCTCGTAGTTGGTGCTCGTCATAGCGGTGTCAGCGTTGAACTCCTGGTAGCGGCCGTAGACCTTGTCGGTCCCGTTCGGCATCAGGTAGCTGCCATGGAGGTAGTATCCATCGCGGTCGGCTCCCAGCAGCTCACCATCGGCCCACTCGGCCTGAACGCCCCAGGGTGCGGGGAAGAGCCGCACGTAGAGATCGACAGCACCCCGGTCCGCCTCATTGCCAGTTCCGTCCACGTAGGTGCCGTCGAACCACGATGCGCCGAACTGGCCCCAGGGGGCGTTCCACTTGAGGTCGAGTGACACATTCTTGTCATCGTTGGCGTCATCACTGCGGAACTGGCCGTTCCAGACGCCGAAGATGATCAGCGGCTCCCAGGTCTCGGGCGTCGGGGCGCGGCGGAGCCAGATGCCCCGGTCGGGGGCGCCTGCGAAGTAGAAGCCTGGGCCGCCCTCGAGGATCTTGGCGCGCTCGAGGGTGTCCCGGACCGATGACCCCTCCCAGGCCTCCAATCCGAACCAGGTCGGCACCTGGCCGAACTGGATGGCGTAGCGGTCGCCGATCTTATAGTCCACGAACGCGTTGTAGAGGTCGATGTTGGGGTCGTTTGGCCCGACGCGGGAGAAGGTGATGATCCCCGTTGTCCGATCCATCTCGCCCCGGATAGTTACATACATGCGGCGGAAGTCGAAGGTGTCGTACTCACCCTCCTGATCGGTGTCGATGTAGCGAGCGTGGAAGTACCCGGACATGGAGACCCGGTCGTACCAGGACTCCTCCTCCACGCCCTCCTGAGCCACGGCAGTAGCGGCGGTCACGAGCATGGCGATCAGCACCATGCAGACTACAAGGCGAGTCATGGTCGTACCCTCCCTGAAGCGAGTTCGTGGCGTGTTCCCCTGTCCGGCTGCCTCCTGAGGAGCGGCAACCGAACGAGCCCAGCCCACAGTGCCTCTTAGACAAAGGCCACATAGTTTGGTTGCGCGACGGCTTCACCTCAATTCTCGCCCCGCTCGGAAAGTCCTTCAAGAAGACAGTTTTTTTGTCACCGCGTCATGGCCCGGGGGCGCTGCCGCCACCGAGTCGCAACACGGTCTCCGTCACGTTCACCCCAATGAGCACCTCGATGCGACCGTCCATCGGCCACGGCCACAGCGGCTGATCGGTCAGCTCGCCATCAACGTACCGACGGCTGACCGTGGCGCCCTCCGGGTTCACCAGGACACAGCCGGTCTCCGCCACCAGCCCCGTGGGAGTCTCGCGCAGGTCAGCATCCGGTGAGACCTCACCGGTGAAAGCGCTCTCAGCCGACGAGACCCCGGTGAGGCCGCCGCCGGCCATGTTCGCGATGTTGAAGGCGGGGACGGGTGGAGCCTGCGGGTCCGCGTAGGCCACGCAGTCGCGGATCAGCCCGGGGGCCTCGGCGGTGCGTTGGACGAAGAACATGCCGATATAGTCCACCACGCGCTGGTCGGGCAGGCGGTAGGCGACGCAGCCGAGCAGGCGCACCCCGGGATCCGGGCGAGTGTCGATGCCGAAGATGCCGTAGGGCTGATCGACCCCGTAGTCGGTCATGTGCACGGGCTCCTTGGGCCGGCTGCCCCAGTTGGTGAAGGGCTCGCCGTCATAGCCGAGGACGGTGTACTCCTCTCGCATCTGCCGCCCGTCCCAGGTGCCGATGCAGTTCTCGAAGAGGTTGTGGTGGCTGTTGTAGGCGCAGGTGAAGACCATCTTGGGGCCGACCGCATGGCAGCCCTCCCACCGGCCCCAGCAGCGCCGGAAGGTGGTGTAGTTGCCATCCTGCGAGCAGGAGTAGGTCTTGCGCGCGATCCCCCATCCGGCGCAGTCCTCCACCAGGGTGTGATCGCTGTAGTGCACCCCGAAGATGTTGGTGTTGCCGTCGTGAGCGTCCCAGCCGCAGATGCGCCGGACGGCGCAGTGGCTGGAGCGGCTCACGCTGACAACGGTGGCCTTCGACCGGCAGGCGTTGATGCCCTCAACGTGCACGTGCCGGCACTTGTAGAGCTGGACCGGGTAGAGCCTGCCCTCACCGTCGATGAGCGCCCCCCCGTCGTTCAGCGCCCGGACGGTAATGGGCGCGTCGGCGCTTCCCGCGGTCCCCTCGGGCGTGTTGATCATGGACCGCTCGCCGGTGTACGTCCCGTCCACCAGCAGCAGCGTATCGCCCGGCTGGGCCACCTCCCAGAAGTCAGCGACCTGGAACGGGCTCTGCTCGCTGGCACCGTTGCCCCCGCCGCCGGGCGAGGCGTAGTAGGTCGCCGCCCCCGTCCCGGACGAGATGCACAGCAGCAGGCCGGGGATCATCAGTAGCGCGAGGCGCACGGCGTCGTCCTCCCTCACTCCTGGGGTGTCAGAACCAGGGCCGCAGGCTGCAGACCCTCCAGGCTGATGTCATGCTCGCTCCCGACGCGCCAGGTGCCGAGGTCCTCCTCGGACTCGGGACCCAGGCGGCGGACGCTGAAGGCCGCGTCCCCGGAGAGCTCCCAGTTGGCGGCCTCGAGGCGCAGCACGACCCTCTGCGGCTCCTCGGAGCAGTTCACCATGGGCACCAGCATGCGGCCGTCGGCGACGGTCCAGGCCGAGGCCAGCACCGCCGGCGTGGTGGCCTCCAGCTCCCCTCGGTGCCAGTCGGCGGTGACCGTGGCGTCATTGCCCTCAAGCACCGGCGGCGCCAGCATCCGGCCCGCGTTGAAGAACTCGCGCACCTGGAAGCGCAACCGTGCCAGCTCCCGCAGCCACGGTCCGGCGATCTCGTGCTCGATCACGTCCGGCCGGCTCCACCACAGTTGCGTGCCCCACACGAAGAGCTGGCCCTGCTTCTGCGCCAGCGACTGTGGCGCGTCCCAGTCCTCCGCGCTCATGTAGCGGCCGAAGCCCAGGATCTTGCTCCCGTAGACCGCCGGGAAGAGCGGCACCAGGCCGTCGCCGAGCGAGTTGCACATCAGGTAGGTGTCGAAGAAGCGAGCGTAGGCCTCGGCATTGGACTCGGTGGTGAGCATCTTCTCGGGGCTGACCTGAGCGATGTCCTCCTGGAGTCGCCCCAGAAGCTGCCAGTAGCCGTCCACCCACCAGTGTCCGCCGGCCAGCGGATGTCCGTGGTCGCGATCGTAGCACAGCCGGGGGCGGGCGGCGGCGATCTGATCCATGTACACCCCGTCCACGCCCACGTCGGTCATCAGCCGCATGACGATCTCGTGCAGCGTATCGCGCCAGAACTGGGTGTGGATGCACATGGGCGTGAGCTCCTCGCCGGAGCCGTAGACCTCGATGTAGGGCCCGCCCTCCCGGTCGCGGGTGCAGTACTGATGGGCGGTCTCCTGGAAGCTCTCGGTGTCGGTGTCCCACAGCCGACCGTTGATGTAGGGCACGATGCGCACCCCGGCCTCCTGCAGCTCCGCCACGCCCTCGCGGATGCCCTCCTTGGTGGGGAAGTAGTGGGGGTAGTCGTTATCGAACGGGATCTGGTGCCAGTTGTACCAGTGCACGGCCACGGGCAGGTCCATATACTCCGCGAAGGCCCTGGCCTGCTCCACCACCCCATCCGGACCGCCGCCGTCGAGGATCCAGGCGGCGACGTCGTTCAGCCACGCCGGGCGGTCGTCGCGACCGTAGTCCGGATCCCCGCTCGGCCACCACCGGGCGTTCTCCTGCACCCAGCGGCGGTACATCTGCGAGGCCGGGTACCACCCGCCATCGACGCGGGCGATGACGACCTCGCCGGAGGTGCTGAACTCGTTGCCGGTGACGGAGGCGTTCGGCGCCGGCGTCTCAACGCTCATCGCCACGCCCCCGTCCGAGCCCGCGCCGGTGACCATCTCCCTGGTGGAGGCATGGGCGTCATGCGCCGCCACGTAGAGCCCGCCGCGAGGGTCGGTGACCGCCAGCATAGGCAGGGCGCAGGAGCCGGATGGGTAGTAGCCCCGGTAGCGGGGGCCGGCTGCAGCCGGACTCTCGAAGCCGCGGCCGAAGCCGTGCGGGACGTAGAGCATGTCGTCGGCGCCGTCGCCCAGCGGGCCCGCGGAGAGAACCGGCATGGCCACCCGGTCGATGCTCCAGGGGCCGGCATTCTCGATCCTGATGCGCCACCGGGACGCGCCGCCGGCGATCTCACAGGTGACCTCCGCGGTCATGTCGCCGGCCGGCAGCTCCAGCGGCGAGGCGAAGGTCGCCGTGATGCTGCCCTCATCCCGCGCGCTCGCCGCCTGCGCGCTCCACTCCCCCCAGCCGGCGGATGAGCCCAGCTCGGTGGCCTCGCCGTCCCGGTCGCCCAGCGTCACGCGGAAGATGTCGCACGGCCCCGCCAGCATCTCGCGCCGCGTGACCATGTCGTAGAGGCTCGCCAGCTCCACCCCGGCGTCGGTGAGCCGGATGCCGATGCCGAGTCGGCCGTCGCCGGCCATGAGCAGCTTGCCGCCGGGAAGCTCCGGCACATGCTGGAAGGCGCGGCCGGCATCCATCGCCTGCTCCAGCCTGCGAGCCACCTGCAGCAGTTGGGCCTGAGGCGCACCCGCCACCGCCGCGCTCTCGATCAGCGACAGCCGCCAGGTGACCTGCGGGTCAGCCGCCTCGCCACGGGCGCTAAGCCTCGAGCGCAGGCCATCCATGGCCTCGGCCAGCCCCTGGGTCATCAGCCAGGCCCGGCGGGCCGAGACACCACCCGCCGCCAGCGCATCCAGCGTCTCCAGCGCCCCGGGTTGGGAGGAGGCATAGACCCAGCGGCTCAGCTCGGCGGAGGTGTCAGACCACGACCGCCAGGGCCCGTGCAGGTAGCGGCCGTACTCGCCGAGGCCGTCGTAGACGATGACCGAGCCCACGATGCCCACGGTCTGGCCCTCGTCGGTCAGCAGCGCGCCCCACTCCCCGCCGCGATCGCCCTCCGCGTCGTCATCGAACTCCTGCACCCCACCCGGATCGTTGATGGCGAACTTCTCGAAGACCGGCTCCTGGTGGTGAAGCTCCAGCAGGTGCAGCTCCTCCCACGCGAAGCTCCGGTCCTGGCGAACGTCGGCCTCCACCTGGAAGACGGGCAGCCCGGCCCAGTAGCGAATGGTGTAGGTGGCTCGGGGCGATCCCTCAGGGGCACTGCCATCCTCGCGCAGGTAGCGAGCCGCGACGCGCACCTCGGCGTAGAGCGGCCCCGCGGCGCTAAGCTGCATCTCCGGCTCGGGATCATGGCGCAGGGAGAAGCCGCCCAGGCCGTCCTTGTCATAGACCCGATCGTTGAGCGCGGGCTGGAAAATCAGCCCCGGCAGCTCGATGGCGGACAGCAGCCCGGCGTTGACAGCGGAGTCGTGGACGATGGTGTAGGGCAGGTTCTCCACCCGGATGACGTCGCCCCGCTGGGCGGCCGACAGTGCCGCAGGCGCCTCCGGCGGCGTGCCCGGCGGGTTCTGCAACCAGACCCGAATCTCGCGCTCGCCCGGCGGATCGGCTGCCACCAGCGCGGCGATCTGCACCGTCCCGTCGGGAAGCACGTTCACCTGCGCCGCCAGCGGGCGATCCCGCGCGGGCTCATCCGCATAGACCACCCCTTCCGGCAGCTCGTCGAAACCGGTGGCCTGGCGCAGGCCCTCGGCGTCAGTCTGCACCAGCAGCGGGATGTGTTGGAGGGGCGTGTCCGGCGCCTGGGCGCGGATGACCACGAAGTCGTCGGCGAGGGCGGTCATGGATGTGAGGGCCAGCAGCAGGCAGGCAAGCTCAAAGCGAACCATCGTCGTACCTCCAGCCGCGATCGGTGCATACCTTTCGGGCATCATAGCGCACCGCGGCATGGCTGTCACGCAGGCGCTCTGGACGGCCTCGTTTCTTCGTCGCGTAGGTCAGCCTTCCATCGCGTAGGTCGGGCTTCCGGAGATCGCAAGCGATCTCACCGACAACGACAAACGGCGTGCGGAGGAGGGCCTCCGCACCACGGAGGGCAATCTGCGTCCCACAAACCGCCGCCGTCTGCCGTTCCGTTTGGAGGGGCGGGACTACGTTCCCGCCCGGTCGTTGGCATCGGCGCCATCCTTCGCGCGGCCTCCGTCCTTCGCGTAGGTCGGGCTTCCGGAGATCGCAAGCGATCTCACCGACAACGACAAACGGCGTGCGGAGGAGGGCCTCCGCACCACGGACGACAGACCGCAACGGCCCGCGCGCCTTCAGCCGTACGGAGGGGCGGGCTTCCTTGCCCGCCCGGCCGTTGTCGCTGTCGTGACCGGACGTAACAACGACGCACGCACATGAGTGTGCGTGCCACGGAACGGCAGGTTTGCCCAGCCGTTTGGAGG
>JAYENL010000329.1:0-3435 GCA_034722055.1 Armatimonadota bacterium | reverse complement strand
GCGGCAACGAGACCTTCCCGTCGGCGCGCTACTTCCAGGAGCAGGGCTTTCAGGTCGTGGGCTGCCCGTGGCAGTCGAGGACGGGTATTCTCAACTGGGGCCGGCAGCTCGCCGAGCAGGAGGCCCTCGGCCTCATGGGCACCTCCTGGCACAAGCTGATGTCAAGCCTTGACACGCTGGCGGTGGTCGCTGAGGCTGCCTGGAACCCGCTCGCGGCCGAGGAGCGCGTGGCCGCCTACGAGGCCGCAAGCCTGGTGATGGACCGGCTCGAGACGCTCATGGCCGCGGAAGCAGCAACTGTCGGCGAGGCGCGGACCATCGACCTCTCCGCGCACGCCAACGTCTCGATCAGGGACGAGCGGGCGGGGGACGGCGAGGGCTGGCTGGACTTCGGCCCGCTCCGGGACCTGCGCGAGTTCCCGGTCGGCAGCGTATCGCTGCTGGGCGTGCCGTTCGAGGTCCCCGATGGCGCGATGAACGCCCTCATGCTGCACAGCCCCGTTCCGCCCTGCAACCGGCTCCCCCGCGAGGTGACCGACATCACGGTGGGCCTGAGCGCGAGGCGGCTTCACATGCTCGCGGGCTACGGCTTCGACACCATGGGCCGCCCGCCGGTGATGACGCTCCGGCTGCGCTACGATGCCGGCGATCCCCAGGAGCTGCAACTGCGCGCCGGAACGGCCGTGCGGCACTGGCTGGCGCGGGAGATGACGCGGGGAACCGCGGAGCCGCCGCTGACGCTGAGGACGGCCTGGCGGGGGCGGACACTGGACGGCACGCCGGCGCGCATCTCCCTGCTGACCCTGGACTGCGACGCCTGGCGGACGCTGCAATCGGTTGACCTGCTGGCCACCAACTCCGAGGCGGCGCCCTTCGTGCTGGCCATCACGGCGGAGCTGGCCCCACCATAGACGCGATTGCACCAGGAACCACGCCCCAGCAAGGCACATCACACCGAGAGGAGCGAGGCGATGAGCATCAACGTCGTGGTCGTCGGCTACGGAAGCGCCTTCGGGATGGGTCACCACCATTGCGAGTCGGCGCGCAAGACGAAGGGCATGCGTCTCGTGGGGGTGTGCGAGCCCGACGAGGAGCGCCGGGAGGTCGCTGCCGAGACCGAGGGGGTGCCGACCTACGAGGACATGGACGAGGTCGTGGCCGATGACGACGTGGACATGGTGGTGCTGGTCGTGCCCCACGACGTTCACGCCCCGCTGGCCATCCAGGCCATGGAGGCCGGCAAGCATGTCATGACTGAGAAGCCCATGTGCGTGACGACCGAGGAGGCCGATGACATGATCGCGGCCTCCGAGGAGAATGACGTGGTGCTGACCGTCTACCACAACAGGCGCTGGGACCCGGACTTCGTGACCGTCAGGCACCTGATTGACGATGGCTGTCTGGGGGAGGTCTTCATGGTCGAGTGCGCAATCTCCGGGCATCGGCCGCTGCGAGGATGGCGCCGCCGGGAGAAGCATGGCGGCGGCCAGATCCGTGACTGGGGCGCACACGTGCTCGACCAGATGTGCCTGATCGCCGGCGCCCCAGCGACGCGGGTCTTCGCGGACTTCGAGCATCGCGTATGGACGGAGATCATGGACGTGCCCACGCACTCACAGCTTATGATCGAGTTCGCATCGGGCATGTGGGCGGAGGCGACCTTCAGCAATATCTCGTTCGCTCCGAAGCCGCGCTGGCGGGTGTCCGGCGAGAAGGGCGGGCTGCTCAAGCAGTCGGGGGGCGGGGGGATGGTCAGCCTCTACCACGAGATCGGCGGACAGGCATCGGTGAGTGAGGTGTCCTGCCTGGAGCCTGACCTGTCAGAGCTGTATCAGAACGTGGCTGACCACATCGCTGAGGGCGAGGAGCTGATCGTCAAGCCCGAGGAGGCCCGCCGGTACGTGGCGATCTTCGAGGCCGCCTACGAGTCCGCCGAGACCGGCCAGGCGGTGACGCCGAAGTAGGGCGAGCGAACGGCGGCGCCTTCGCGCGTAGGTCCGGCTTCCAGCCAACACCTCTGGGCCGGATGGATCGGATTCACCGCGCAGGATGGATCACATCGACCGCGTAGGTCGGGCTTCCAGCCCGACGCCGTTCCCGGCCGCCGGTCGTTTGTCCTCAGTCGTTGCCCCTCAGGAGGGGCGAGCTTCCTTGCTCGCCCGGCCGTTCGGCGGTCGCGGTCTTCGCCCCGCGACCAACCGGACTGGGTCCGGTCGCTACCCGCCCTCCTCTGCGACCGTGGCGTTGAGGCTCTCCGGTGGGTGAGCGCGCCACTCAGCGTGACCGTCCGCGAAGGAGTAGTTGGCACCGCCGTCATGTCGCTCGACCACCACGCCGGCCCGCCCATCATGGTAGAGAACGCGACTCCGCGGCCGGTCGAGCGGCTCCACGTCGGCCCCGAACAGATCGCGGTTGAAGCCGTAGCTGACGCGGTGCCTCACGGGGTCCGACGGGCACTCCAGAACGCTGCGGTTCTTCACATGCTCCCCAAGCTGACCCACCCAGTCCTGCCCTGGTGGCAGGCGGTGGTCGTTGTCCTCAGCGTACATCCGCGTCCACAGCGCGATGCTCTTGAGGTTCGACAGGCAGCTTTGCTGCCGCGCCTCCGCACGCTGCCGCGCCAGGTAGGGGAACGCGCTGGCGGCGATGATCACGATGATCAGCGGGATCAGCCACCAGGTGACGTGCTCCGTGAGCGCCTTCCACTGCCGGCGGGTGCTGGGGTCCACTGGTCCACGTTCCTCCCAGTACAGTGATACCCCCGTGAGGGGGCATCACACGTCGGATCCGCGGCCAGAGACCGACGGGGGCACCGCCTGAGCCGTCACTGTCCCTCCGGTCGCGTGAGGCGCCGCAGGCCCAGCCATGTCAGGGCGAAGACGGTGCCCCAGATGGGCAGGAAGACGATCAGCCACGCCGCCACGCGTCCCAGACTTCGCAGCAGGCCCCACAGGCTCCGGGCCGCGTCGCGGAATGAGCCGGTGACGCTGACGGGCTCGGCCGGGCCCTCCTCCTCGCGCAATGTGGCGGAGATGGTCGCCAGCGTGGTGCGAGCGTCGATGTCCCAGGTCTCGTCCTGGAGCTGCGCCGTCTCGGTCTCCACCCGGCCCAGGTTCTGCTCGGCCGCCACGCGGGCCTCGTCCTCGTCCATGCGCTCGACCATCGTCTCCAGCCGCTCCTGGCGCTCGTGCTTCTGACCGGTCTCGCGCCTGGCGGCCACGTAGCGGCGGGTGAGGTCCTCGCCCGTGATCTGCGGGTGGGCCACGAAGCCCAGCGCGCCAAGGGCGTTGATGACGTTGCCGACCTCCGCGGTGGGGACCTTGACGGTCAGGCTGGCCTGCCCGCAGCGGCCGTTGAGCGTGGAGCTGAGGATGAAGCCACCGTACTCGTGGACGGCCGCCTCCGCCTGCAGCACCGCGCGATAGAGGTTATCCA
>JAYENL010000328.1:11331-16810 GCA_034722055.1 Armatimonadota bacterium | reverse complement strand
CTGACAGGCATCGTCGATTATTGCTATATCTTCGACACCGCCCTCTCCGCTGCCGAGATACGCGCTCTCTACCGCGACCCCTACGCGATGTTCCGCCCGCGCGGGATGGCGTGGCTGTACGAGGCGGCTGCGGGCGCTCAGACCATCACGCCGGATTCTATCGCATCCGCTGAGGCGCTCGGTGCGGTCAATCTGAACCTCGAAATCTCGCCGGAGGCAGTGGACTCGGGTGAAGCACTCGGCGCGCCACAGATAGACATGGAATTGACGCCGGAGGCGATCACGTCAGGAGAATCCATAGGCGCGCCATCCGTGCTTCGCGGCGATGTCAGCGTGACGCCGGAGGCCCTTCCCTCCGTCGAGGCATTCGGCACACCCCAACTCGATCTGCTCGTGACGCCCGACGCCGTAGGGTCCGGCGAAGCTGCAGGGGCGCCGTCATTGTCTGTGGGCGCAATCGCTCTCACACCGGAGGCTATCGAGTCGGCGGAGGCCTTAGGTGTGTCGCAGCTCAATCTTGTAGTGACGCCTAACGGAATCGCGCCGGAGGAGGTGCTTGGCGCGCCGAGTCTGCTGCTTCAGATCACGCCAGAGGGTATGGTATCCGAGGAAGCCATAAGCATACCCTCGCTTTCGCCGGGTGGAGTGTCGGTAACGCCGGAGGCGATTTTCTCCGGGGAGGTATTCGGGGAGCCGTTGCTTGTTCTTGTCGTCCTGCCGGAAGGCATAACGTCGGCTGAGGGGTTCGGCACAGCATCGCTATCGGTTGGAGTGGCTCCGCCGCGGGAACTAATCAAGGTCGGAGTGCTCCCGGCCTTCTCCGGGCCCGGCTCGCGGAGCGTCATACGCGCAGGTGGCGGCGTGCGCCGTAGCATCATCATTCCGGGCGGCACCAGGAGGTCGGTGGACGCATGACCGCGATCAAGCCCGGACGCGGCTGCCTGGGGGTCAATGCTCACTATGGCGACCCCTGCCTGTACTTCGACGCCTCCGGCGGCAACGTCAACGCCGCCGCGTGGAGCCTGTTCGCCTGGTTCAGGTACAACGGCAGCCAGCGCCAGCACCTGGTCCGCGTGGAGTACGGCGACGGCCACCTCATCCGCGCACAGACGTACAACTGGCCGGGGTGGACGCTCTACAACACGTTTCTCACGGGCTACGGACGCGGCGACGTCGCGCTCGACGGCGGCTGGCACAGCTACGGGCTGACGTTCGAGGAGGGCGGCGGCAACCTCGCCGCCAGGCTCTACCTCGACGGCGGCCTCCTGTGCGAGCACGTCGGTGCGGGCTCCGTGGGCGCGGCGGTGCCCCACCGGCTATATCTCAACCGTCCCACACAGGACGCCACGTGCGCGGCCTGCTGGTATCGCTGGCTCATCGCCTGGGACGCCGCCCTGGCGGAGGCCGACTTCGCCGCGCTTCACGCCGCCGGGCGCGACTACCTGTGGCCCGACCGCGACCTGCCGAGCCTGGCGCCCAGCCGCACGCTGCTCGCGAGCTGGATGCACGGGCCGGATGCGGACGAGGCCGTGGGCGATCCCGTCCTGCATCAGGATACCGGCGCGGGGGGCGACCCCACCACCTGGGCGTGGATACCGCTGGGGCCGGATGAGGAGGGGATCGTGCTGGACTGCTACGGCGGCGAGCCGGCCCACGGCGATAGCGCGACCGACCCCATCCCGCTGTGGTGCGCGCTGGGGGTGGACGTCCAGCCGGACGAGGTGCTGGTGGGGTCTGCCGCCAAGGGCAGGCAGGGCCGCATGGGCGGCTGGAGCGACATCGTCTCGGCGTCCGACACCGGCCACCTGAAGGGGTTCGACGGGGGGGCAAGCGTCATCGACGAGATCATGGACGGCGGCGACGGCGCGTGGCGCCACTCCTGGGGCCTGTTTCGGCTGCACGTGTTCGCGGGCACGAAGCACCTCTGGAACCCCACCAGCGAGCGGTGGGAGGCGACGGCCACCGTCGAGGCCGTGCCGGGGGCGAGCACCAGGCGCGCCGTGCACGTCGGCCCCGGAGCCTACCAGCCGGGCCAGTGGTGGGAGGGGCAGGTGGGCGCCGTCACCAGCGCCAGCGAGTTCGAGGTCGATGGCCTGCCCCACTCCGCGGACGCGGACTGGTGGCGCGACGCCTACCTGCTGGTCATGTCGGGGGACGCCCGGGGCCAGATGCGGCGGGTGGCGGGCCAGAGCGGGGCGACGGTGGCGCTGGACGCGGCGCTGACGGCGGCGCCTGCGACCGGGGACGACCTAAACCTCGTCCACGGCCACCGGCTGTGGCTGCGCGAGAGGGATGACCTCACCGGCCTGCCGGTGAACCTGGAGCTGCTGTTCCAGGGCCAGCGGCGCGGCGTCGGCTTCGAGCACGTGTGGCACGACGGCGGCTACCGGAGCTACACGCGGCTGGAGGGCGGCCCGTACTGCTTCGCGGGCGACCTGGAGAGGCCCTATCAGCCGCCGTACCTGCGCTTCGGCGTCCCGCCCCGCGGCGATGCGGACGTCGGCAACGACCTGTACCAGGTCGGCTACACGCGCTATGCCATAGGCACCGGGCAGGAGGCAAAGCAGCGGCTGGACGAGCTCTATGACAGCTTCCTGATCCCCGTCGGTGAGGGCCATGCCGGCGTGTCCAGCCGGGCGCCGATGTCGTCCAACGTCGAGCGGGTGGAGGCCGACGGCACCCGCCACGCCAACCAGCTCGGCGAGTTCACGGCGGCGGGGACGTGGAGGGATAGCGAGCCGTGGCTGACGTACGTGGAGTGGGACGGCGCGTGGTTCCGCGGGCTGATGGAGGGCGTGGGCGCAGAAGGCACGCGGGCCTTCGGCTGGGTGCGGTTTCGCTGGGACGAGGCGGCCAGCACTTTCGAGGTGGAGGACGATCCCGCCGCCTCCAACCCGCAGTTCAGCATCGACGAGCTGCACGATAGCATCGTGCAGAGCGGGGCTCACATTGCTGGCGGCATGGTCGGCCTCGCCGTGGCCGCCTTCCCCACGACCTCCGGCTACTGGGCGCTGATGTGTGGGCTCACCGACCCGGGGGAGGACGGCAACGGCACCGTGTTCGTCCAGGGCGTACCCGGCTGGCGGACGCGGCACGACATCGACCTGACCGGCCGGGTGGAGGTCACCGGCACGAGCTACAGCCCGCTTGAGGGCGACACCGCGCCCTGGGGCGGCAGCGCGCCGTCAATCACGCCAGCCAACCGCGATGCGAGTTTCTGGCTGTGCCGGAATCGGTACGTGCCCCCCGGCTACGGGCGGAGCTACTACCTGACGGGCCGGGCGCAGATTCACCCGTCGATTGGGCGCCACCTCTCGCTCGATGCCACCGCAGGGCACGAGTTCAGCCGCCGCGTCCTGGCCTCGGCTGAAACCGACGACGGGCGCGGGCTCGTCGGGTGGCCGGTCGAGGACGGCCTGATCGCGCCATCGGACCCGAACTTTCACGTCCACTACCCGCGGCCCTGGTGCCACAGCCGGGAGGTGCGGTCGGCTGTCACGGACAACGGCACTGGCGTCACGCGCCACGTCTACCTGATGAGCACGGAGACGGGCTGGCGCTACCACACGGCGCGGCGGATCGTGGACGGCGGCTCGGCGCCGGACGGCCATCCAAGCTACGCGCCGGTGGCGGTGTTCCAGGACGACAGCCGGGACTACGTGCTCTACTGCCGTTACCCGTACTACCGGGACGCCGACAGCGATTGGGGCGTGCTGTACTGGGACCGGGACGGAGCCGTCTACGTCTGGCTCTCCGACACCGAGACCAGCGGCTGGTTCGCCACGCCCGTGCTGATACGGCCTGATGACGGCTGGGAGGAGCTATCTGTCAACTGGGACCGGGGCGATGGGGACCTGGCGGTGGAGGTGCGCGATCCGCTGGCCATGGAGGCGACGGTCGCAGGGTACGACGTGGCAGACTGTGACCAGCTTGCAGGCGGACTCCAGGAGCAGGTGACTTGGCAGGGCAACAGCCTCAGTGACCTGGACGAGCACAACGTGCTGCGACTGGTCTTTCATCTGACGCGACCGGTGGGGACAGACAACAGCCCGCAGCTGCGCGCCTGGTGGGCCGGGGATGGCCAGCGAACCTATCACCAGGTGGTATCCGGTGCCGCGTGGAGTGTGCGGTCCGCAGCGGAAGAAGGTGCCCCAATGTCCGAGCGTCTGTGGCTGGAGTGGGAGGTCGCCCAGGGCGAGAGTATCGACTGGACGAGCGCCCCGCTCACTGACGGCGTGGGCAACGTACTCGATCTCATGGGCGCCACCGTCGTCGCCAAGATCAAGGCAGAATGGCAGGCGGACGCAGTGGTGGGCGAGTTCTGGCTTGACGAGACACTCTTTCCCCAGGGCAGGATCCGCTTGGTCTTCGAGGATACCGACGGGCTGGAGGCGCTGCGGGACTATCACTTTGACGTGCACGTGGCCCTGCCGCCCGACCCGCAGGATGGCGACCGCGTCTTTGACTTCAAGCCGGCGCGGGGCGTGATCCACGTCCTGCCTGGCGTGTCCCAACCGACGGCATAGCTTTCGCGCCCGGGTGGCGACCCCATGTTCGCCTCCTTGTGGCATTACCCAACGCCGCCCGGGCGCGACACAGAAGACAGGCGGCGGGCTTACACGAGCCCGCCGTCACAATGTACGGAGGTCCGGCTCGTGAGCGTGATGGTGGCGTTCGGCAACCGGCTGCGGAAGGCGGGTGCCCAGCTCTCTTTCGGGTTTGAGGAGGCCAAGCACCCCCGCTATCCGCGCGGCCACCCCCAGGGGGGCCAGCTCATGCCCACCGGGGGGGGCACTGAGCGCAAGATAGCCAGCCCACGTACCACCGACGGCGAGGCGGCACCGGAGGGCCTGGACCTGCCGTCGGAGGAGGAGCTGGCGGCGCTGGCGGAGCCGGCTCAGTCCAAGGCCCGTGACCTGGTGGAACAGGTGCGGCTGGAGAAGCTTCTCGCGAAGCTGAAAGAGCAGGGCAAGATCAGCAAGGCGGTCGTCGCCTTCGCCAGACCGGTGAACCCGTTCGTGCCACTACGCAAGGCGGCGCCCGGGCAGCTGGCCCTGAACTGGGAGGAGGCGGCGCACCCCCGCGGGGCCGGTGGTCGATTCACCACCAAGCTTGGTGGCGGCGTCAGACAATCGGCACCCGGACGCCTGCAACTGCAGTGGGGCAAGCCCGTCGGCCTGGGCCAGCTGAACTGGGCGTTTGAGGCGGAGGAACTCGAGGAATCGCCGCTCACGGCCAAGGTGAAGAAGATCGCCGGTACGCTCCCGATCATGGAGCCGCAGGCATTGTGGGCCTTCACCGACGAGCAGATTGCTGAGCTGCGACGAGAGGCCGAACGCAACGGCGATGAGGTCGGCATGATGATGGTGGACATCCACCGCAACGTGCGCAGGGACATGTCGCCAGGCGAGCGCGCGGACGCGGCCGCCGTCGTGAAGGCGATGCTGAAGGAGTACGTCGCCGGTCGGGTGAGCAAGGC
>JAYENL010000328.1:0-11231 GCA_034722055.1 Armatimonadota bacterium | reverse complement strand
GCACCCGCGCTGGCCGAAGGGGCATCCGAAGGGCGGGCAGTTCCGGCCCTCCGGGGTGAGCAGGCAGAAGCCGGTGCGGCCACGGACCCGCATACACTTCGATGTAGCCGTCCGCGAGCGGGGCCATAAGATCGCCCTGGGCGTGAACCCCGAGGTCGTCTGGAGCATGTTCGCCGAGAAGGCCTACGGCTCCCCGCGCATAGTGGCCCAGATGGCGGTGCGGGAGGCGCTGCAGAACAGCCGCGACGCCTGCGAGGCCGTGGGCGGTGGAGAGATCGCCTTCGGCTACGACGCCAGCAGGCAGCAGGCATGGTTCGAGGACACCGGCGTGGGCATGGACGCGGACACCCTCGAGCACAAGTTCCTGTGCCTGGGTGAGACGGGCAAGGCGCACGAGGTCGGGGCCGTCGGCGGCTTCGGCGTGGCGAAGGCGGTCATCCTCTCCCTGTCCGACCCGCAGAAGGGTGGCACCTGGTCGATTCACACCCGCGACCTGGCGCTGGCCAGCCACGAGCTGGAGAAGGTCACCGGCTTCCGCGTGGTGCCGGAGCGTCAGGGGACCGCCATTCGCTGGGACCACATCAGCGCGGCGGCGGCCCCAGGCCTGCGTAAGGGATTGCGGTACATGCAGTGCTCCGACGTCGGGCGCGGGATCACCATGCGCGCGGAGATCAGCGACGACTGGCACGGCAATTACAACGGCGAGGTCAGTGGCCTGTCCACCACGCGGCGGAAGCCGCTTGCGGAGACGACCTTCAACGACGGGGAGACCACGCTCCGCCTCTACAAGGTGGACATCGACAAGGAGAACGAACGGCGGCGCGAGAGAGGCGAGCCGGAGATCGAGTGGGAGCAGGGGTGGGAGAACCTGGTCATTCGCCTGGGCGGCCTGGCGCAGGTGGTCGAGGGCACCCGCGCCAGGGGCTTTTACGTGGTGGATGTGGAGACCACCGCCCGGCCGGGCAGCGAGACTTACCCCTTCGACCCCCACCGCACCGGCCTGAAGCTGGACGTGGGGAAGAGCTGGCTGCGCGACCAGCTCGAGCAGCTCACGGTGGAGGAGAAGACCGGCGCCACCATCGAGGGGGAGGCGGAGGCCTGCCCGGTCCTACTGCGTCAGTCCGACCTCAGCCCCGACAACGCCCGCAAGATCCACGCCCTGGTGCAGGAGCTAGGTAAGCTCACCGACGAGTTGCATGAGTACAGGGAGGCCAGGCGGAAGACCGGCCCCCAACCGCCTGAAGCGCTGCAGGATATGAGCTTCGCGCGTGCGGAGCTGGGCCTGGGAGAGACCTGGGGGCCAAGGCCGCCCGACGACACCGTGGCGCTGGATGCCACCGCCGGCCGCTTCCTGGGTCCGGAGACCCCTGCAGGCGAGTCACGCAGCATCGGCATCCACCAGCTGGCCGGCTTGCTGATCGGCCAGTGGTACATGACGGCGGTCGCGAACCACCTCGCTGGCAGGCACCTCGATCCGGTGCCGGTTGACGCCATCCCCGGCGACGTGCCAGCGGTGGCGTCGATGACACACGCTGGCATGCGGGGCGAGAGCGTAGGGCTGAACGTGAGCTACGTCAGCGAGGCCATGATCAGCCCCGACGCCCTGGACAACTTCCTGTTCGCCGAGGCGGTGCACGAGTTTGCCCACCTGCTGGAGGACAGCCACGACACGGACTTCGCTGCCGCAGAGAGCCAGATACATCGGGGCCTGTGGACCGTGCGGCGGCGGCTGGCCAGTGACACGCGCCGCCTGTGGAAGGCTTACAGGGCGGCCGGGGAGGCGACTGCCACGCGAGCGAGAGCTGCCGAGGTGCCCGCCCCCCAGGGCCAGCTGCAGCTGCTCAAGGCCGTGGGTGCTGAAGACCTGGCGCCGCTGGCGGCGCTGGTGGAGGAGGGCTCACGGCAGCTCGGGGAGCGCGAGGCGCTGGCAATGGCAGATACCGCCCGCGTGCTGGTGGCCACGGTGCGCCGCGGTGTGTACTGGCCAGAGGAACGGGCGCTGGACCTGGCCGCGGCCTGGGCGCGGGAGCTGGCCCGCGACCTGCCGCTGGTGGATCGGATGGGCAGGCCGTGGGTGCGCCGGCTGTATGAAGCGGTCCTGCCGCTGCTGATGCCAGCACCGCCGGCTGCACTGGTGCGATTTGGCGACTAAGTAGGAGGCCGATCTATGGCGACGTTGACCTTCTCCAAGCGCAGGCCGGAGGGCGGCAAGCAGCGGGAGCTGCCGTGGCCGATGCTGCGGCCGGATCAGTGCTATCACCTGACCATGTACGCGCTGCCCGTGCTGGCCGATGACGGCGACACCTATGAGGTGGAGGTCTGCCCGCTGTGCGGCCATGTCGAGCACGTGCAGGCCAGCCGGCACGGCCAGCGCCCCCCGCGTACGATGCTGGTCTCCAAGGCCGCTGCCGAGACGGTGGACTGGCGCAAGGACCCCCGCTACCGCTGGATCACCGTGCATCCGCACGGCGAGGAGGAGGAGGGTTATCCCGTCCTGCTGCGGATGGATGACCCCAAGGGCGAGAGCGGAAGTGGCACCATCGTCGGCGGCGCTGGCGGCGCGCTCAACTACCGGCGTATCACCGGCGTGAAGACCAAGGGCCAGTACCGAACGGAGGCCCGCCGAAAGCGGGAGGAGCGGAAGGCGAAGCGCGAGCAGCGTCGCGCCCGCGAGCGAGAGGAGGCCAGACAGGCGGGACTGACCGAGGAGGAGATCGCGGAACGCGAACGGCAGCGGCTGGAGACCCTCTCTGAACTGCAAAGCGGGCGGGAGAAGGCGGAGGCCGAGCACCTGGCGGAGCTGGGGGAACTGCTCGGCTGGGAGCCTACTCAGCTCGACGAACGCGTGAAGGAGCAGCTGCCAGGGAAGACAGCGGACCGGCTGGAGCGCGAGCGCCGGCGCAGGCTGCTGCGGGCCGCCGATAAGGTGGAGAAGCAGGTGCAGGACGCGGTCATCGAACGGCACGAACGGGACATGATCGAGGCATTGGGAAGCAGCCGACCGGAGGACCTCACTGCCGACGAGGTGGAGGACACCGGCCTGGGGTACATGGCGGAGGTGGAGACACTGGCGCGCGAGAACGGTCTGTCTCCTGAGCAGGCCCGCAGGCGCGGGAAGATCATCACCAACGAGGCCCTGCTGGTGGCCGAGCAGGAGGGTTACATCGAGGACGCTGGTCGCGCCCGCAACTACATAGACAGCCTACAGGCGATGGCGGCCCTGGCACGAGAGGAGGACAGGCCCTACCGGGAGCAGGGGCTGCACGACCCGGAGGCCCCGATAGAGGTCCCGCCGGAGAAGGCGCCGCAGGTGTTGCTCGCGCGGGAGAAGTTCAAACAGCGGATGCGGCAGCTGCAGGCCATGGAGCGCGAGGTTAAGGGGGCCGCACCCACCGACGTGACTAAGGTGGCAGCGGGTTCGGCGTTGGTGGAGATCGAACCGCTATCGGACGAGGAGGCACTACACAAGGTGGAACAGAGCCTGCAGGAGCGGGCTCAGACCACGGCCGCCGTGCGCCTGCTCACCGAGACGGAGGAGATCGAGGGCGGCCCGAAGACGCTGCAGCAGCACCTGCTGGAGGGCCGGCACGTGCAGCTGGAGGAGGTGGCGCAGGCGGTGTTTCGCCAGCCGCTGACCATCCCGCGGGAGGTGCTGGACCTGCTGGGGCCGGAGACGGCCGCCGCGCTGATGGCACGGCAGATCATGCGCCATACCGGCGACGACGCCGCCGCCATACGCGAGACGCTGCGCGAGCATCATATGCAGCAGCAGACGGAGCAAGCACAGGAGGCCGTCAGGCGGGCACGGGAACACCTGGAGGCGGCGGCGCACGCCTTCGACGGGCTGGGCACCATCGGCGAGCTGGGACCGGAAGGGCTGGAGGCAGCGTCGGCGGCCAACGAGGAGAAGCTCGAGCACCTGCATGAGGCGCGCGAGACCCTGGGCCTGGCCCTGGGCCAGCTGCAGATGATGGGGGCGCTGAACGCGGCGCTGATGGAGGGACAGGAGGACACCATCGACGTGGCGCTGGGCCCCGTCGGCAACGCCCGCGCCCTGCAGATCGCCGCCGCGTTAGGCTTGGACGCGGACGATTACGAGCTGCAGACGGACGGCCCCAATCAGTACCTCCGCCTGGGCCGGAGCGCGTGGTACAAGCTCATGGAGGAACCGGACCCGGAACAGGTGGAGCTGTATGACCGGGCACGGTCGATCAAGGCTGGCGACGACGACGAGAAGGGCTGGCTGGCGGAGGGGCTGATGCGCCGGCCCTCCGACGCCTACTACGAGGAAGCCGACATCGAGCAGGTCGAGGGGTGGGACGTGGATGTGGCGGAGCTGCTGGAGGCCAAGTACGGCCCGGAGCTGGAGGAGGCGCTGCGCGAGTACGCTGGTCGGATGCTGGCGAACGACGGAGTCGGCAGCGCGGCGTCCCTGCGCAACCGGGTGCTGTCGGCGGAGTGGCAGGCCAATAACCTGGACGAGTTTCAGCAGCAGCAGTTCGCGGAGATCGTCGCCAGGATCTGGCCGGCGGAGGAGGCCGACGACAACTGGACGGCGGTGGGGGAGGAGCTGGTGAAGCCGTTCCTGGAGGAGGCGGATGAGGAGCGGGTGGCGCTGGACGCCCAGCAGGTCAACACAGCCAGCGCGTGGGACCCCATGCACCGGGCGCTGCAGGAGGTGCCAGAGGGCAAGGTGGCCTGGACGCCGCTGAGTCAGATGACGCCCCAGGACAAGGCCCTGCTGCGTCAGTACTTCTGGACGCACCTGACGGATGAGGAGCCGCCGGCGGCGGCGGAGACACGAGAGGAGCGCGCGGCGCGGGCGGAGGCGGCCGAGGAGATCATCGCTGGCCAGAGCAACATCTTCGGCGAGGTGGAGCCAGTCACGCGCGGGGAGACGGAGGCCTTTCAGGAGCGGGTGGAGGCGGAGGAGGCAGAGCGGGCGGAGAACGCATGGACCCGCTACGTGCGGGCGCAGAAGGGCACGCACAAGGCATACCGCAGCCTGCAGGCCCTCGTCCAAGGGGACCTGCTGACCAGCTTCGGCGAGCATTATGCCCGCGAGACGGGGCGGGAGCTGCGCTCGGCGCCGGCGGACCTTCCCAACGCCCTGGGCCATGTCGTGGGGCTGATGCCGCGCGACGCCTTGGAGCGGGTCCTCGACGCCGACGACAAGGTACTCCGCCAGCAGTACGAAAGCCTGCGCAAGCGGGACGCGGCTGGCCGCTACGCCCCCGGCGCCGTGAAGGACCTCGCCCAGCGGATCCTGGAGAAGGCCAAGAAGATGCAGCTCACGCTCTTCACCGAACGAGAGCCCGCCGCCAGTCGCACCAGCATCGGTCGCACCGCAGAGAACCAGGCGCGGCGGGTGTGGTCGAATGTGGCGCCCAACTTCGACCCGGAGCGGCCGGTGGAGATCATCCACGACCTGAACATGGATGGTCGCTACGTGCACCAGCAGCGAGCCATCAAGCTGCTCGAGCAGAACAAGCGCATCGGGCTGCACCACAGCACGGGTTGCGTCGCGGGAGACACGGTACTGATTGATCCCATGACACAGCAGCAGAAGACGGTCCGAGAGCACTACCAAGATGGGACAGCGCCACGTGTCCTATCGCTTGATCACGATGGCCATTTCCACGTGGCTGAAGCGGCAGTGCCGTTCATCAAGGGGAGCGAACGCCTATTCCGCGTGGTCAGCGATGACGGCAACCAGATCACGGTGGCGCGCTCTCATCTGTTTCTGACGCCTGGGGGCTGGCGTCGGCTGGCCGATCTCGACCCCGGCGATCTCGTCGCTGCTGCAACGGCCGCCAGTCGATCTCGTACTGATCGACCAACTTGCGAAATGTCTGCGGACAGATCCCAAGGCGCGAACATATCTCCTGCTGCCGCAATGTGCCGCGTGTCGCGAGATCGCGCAGCTGATCGACATCGATATGGACACGTGGCCTATCCTGTCGGCACGGCATCTGAGCCGGTCGTCTGCAGTACACCTTACTGGGTGCGGGTGTCAACTATCGAAGCAGGTGCCGAGGAAGAGTACTTCGACTTTGAGGTGCCGGTCTATCACAACTACGTAGCACATGGCTTGATCCACCACAACAGCGGCAAATCGCTCGTGGCCATCGGCGGCTTCACGGACCTGCACAGCAAGGGGCAGGTGAAGCGGGGGCTATTCCTGGTCCCGCCCAAGATCCAGGCGCAGTTCGGCGGCGAGATGAACCGCTACGTGGAACCTGGGAGGTTCCGCCACTTCGCCGACCCCTCTGCGGACGCTGAGGAGCGGCGGGCGGCCTACGCGGACCCCGAACGGGACATGGTGGCGGTGTCGCATCAGGCCTGGCGCGACGACGTGACCTGGGCGGTGGCCCAGCAGCGCTTCGACGGCAACACAGAGCAGGCGGCCCAGTGGCTGCGCGAGGCCTCGCCGGACGAGACCAGCAGCGCGGTGCAGGAGGCCATTGACGCGCAGGGGTGGCAGTTCGACTTCAACATGGTCGACGAGGGCCACGACACACTCAATCGTAAGGGCAAGCCGGACAGCCGGCTGGCCCGGGTGATCGACGCCACCACCGAGCGGGCGGGCTACTTCATCAGCGCCAGCGCCACGCCGGTCAAGAACGATCCCAGCGAGGTCTATGACCTGTTGTACAAGATCCGCCCGGACAAGTTCCCGCGGGACGGGTACGAGGAGTTCCGCCGGCGCTACGGGCTGAACACGGAGGCGAATCGGCAGGCGCTGCAGCGGCTGGTTATGCCCTACTTCTACGCGAACAACGTGGACACCGGGGTGATGGAGGCGCACGAGGACATCGGCGTAGGGCTTTCTGAGTGGCAGCGGGACCGATACCGGCAGGTGCTGGAGGCCTACAACGACGCCCGGCGAGTCCCCCAGGGCAGCGAGGCCCAGCGCGAGGCCCTGGCGCGGTTGATGCCAGAGGAAGCGCTGGCCGGGCTGGAGGGCGAGGCCCGGGCGCAGAAGCTGGACGATGTAGGGCGGTCCCTGGGGTTCGCCCGTGACCGGGCCGTGGCCCGCGTGTTGGAGCACGCCCCGCCAGAGCACAACCCCCGGATACAGAAGGTCATCGCCCTGGCGGAGAAGCACCGGGGCGACGATGCCGACGAGGGCATGATCCCCGGTCTGGTCTTCGCCCAGTCGCTGCAGTCGGTGGACATGCTGGCTGACGCGCTGGAGAAGGCGGGGTTCCGGGTGGGCAAAATCACCGGCAAGCTGGACGGGGAGGAGACGGAGCTGCAGCGGATGCGCTTCAACGCCGACGCCGGTCGCGGCCAGGAGACGCTGGAGGAGGAGGCCCGCACGCGCCGGCAACAGGCACAGTACGACGTGCTGGTGGGGTCGGCGGCCGCCGCCATCGGCCTCAACCTCGAACGGGCCCGGTGGCTGGTGCATTACGACCAGCCATGGACGGCCAAAGAGATGAGGCAGCGAGAGGGGAGGCAAAACCGCCTCACGCAACGGTGGGGGAACGTGTCCGTGTACACGCTGGGGACGAACGTGCCCTACGAGCGGCGCCGGCGGAAGCTGCTGGAGGAGAAGCAGGGGCTGATGAGCACGTTCATGGAACCCACTGAGCAGATCGATGATACCGGGCTGGCGCGGGAGATCCGGGAGGCGCGGGGTGAGCGACTCACGCGGGGGCTGCACCGGGCAACAGGCGCCGCCCGCGGTGTGCTGGCGGAGGCGGCCACGTGAGCTACGCTGACGAGCTCTTTCGTCAGGCCCGCGAACTCATGCTGGAGTTCGTGGCTGAGGGAGGGATCCCGGATGAGTACCAGCGGCTGTGGGATCAGCAGCAGGACGCGATCCCGCGGGCGAGAGAGGCGGCGCTGCGTGAGAGGGGCAAAGACGCGCTGGTGGTCATCCCGGGTAAGCACGTCTTCGACCTGGCTGCGACCCACGGGCTGCCCGTAGAGATACAGATTGACGTGGCGGCAGATAAGGGCGCGATGTGCGATATAGCTGGCTATTGGCACCACCTGCAGGAGCATCGGGCACGGTCGCGTGCTGCGTCGTCGATGCGCGGGTTGCGGACAGGCGAAGGGGAAGAACAACAATGACTGCATTGGGCAACCTGACCAGGCAGATCGGTGAGCTGCTGGCGAGGACCGAGGCGGGCATAGCCGCTTGTCACGAGGTCAGTGACCAGCTGATCGCGTGTGCCGACGAGGTGGATAAGACCCGCACCGAGGACATGGACCGCCAGCGCCAGATGCTCCAGAAGGAGTCCGATCCGCACAAGCTGCGCGAGATCGAGCGCCAGTACGTGCAGACGGCGGTGGACCGGGCCCGGGCGAAACGGGTGGCGCGCTACGAGCGCGACCGGCGGGCGGCCCGACAGGCGGGCACGGTCGGCGAGCCGCTCGTCCGCCGGCCTGTCCCGGTGCCAGGGAGGAAGGGGGGTCGGCGGTCGATGGGTAGAAAGTGATCTGACGTCCGCCGTGCAGGCGTACCGCGCGAAGCCGCCAACTCGGCGGCTTCTGTGATTCAGGAGGAGGTGATCTGGTGGAGACGACAATTGCGCCCGAATGGGTGCTCCACGTGCCCATAGCGAAGGCGGCCGTAGCCGAGGACGGCAGGCTGTGGGTGGAGGGGATCGCCTCGGACGAGTCCGTGGACCTGGAGAACGAGGTCGTGAAGGCCAGCGGCCTAATGGGCACGCTGGACCTGCTCGAGGAGCGCGGGGTGTTTAACTGGGACCACGGCAAGACCATCATCGGCCGACCGACCGAGGCCAAACTAATCTCGGTGGAGGAGGCGCGGCAGCGCTTCCCTGAGCTGAAGCAGTGGTTCGGCCGGGACTTCGTGGGTGACAAGGTGTTCTACCTGCGGGGGTATGTGGAGACGCCGCTGGAGGGCGAGCCGGTCAACGAGGACCTGCAGAACGCGCGAGAGGCACTGTTGCGGGGCTATCCCATCGGCTTCTCGCTGCAGGGGACGCGGGTCAAGAAGGGGGCGGCCCAGGCCCCCGACGGCTGGGTCTATCCCGCCACCGATCAGGCGGTGCTGACCAAGGTGGCCCTGGCCCCGTGCCCGATGAACACGAACTCGGTGGCGCGGCTGGCCAAGTCGCTGAGCGCGGCCATGCAGGAGAAGCATGAGGACGGGCAGCCGCCGGTGGTGGTCGTGGCCAAGGCCGTTACCGCTGGCTACGGCACGGACAGCGCCACCATGACCGGCGGCCGGTCGATGGTGGAGGAGAGCCTGCATGGGGCGGTGGCCACCACCACCTGGATCTGCCCCACCTGCGCTATCCGCAAGGAGGCGGAGGAGGCCCCCCGCTGCCCCGCCTGCGGGGGGGAGATGGTACGTATCACCGACCGCCGGCGCGACCGACAGGTCCACAAGTCGGCGGTGGACCGTATCGCACACAACTTGACGTCGGAGGGAGCAAACATGAGCAACCTGCTAGAGAAGGCACGCGCGCTGCTCTCAAGGGCTGATCAGGCCGACGAGGACAGCGAGGAGCTGGAGAAGGCGGCCAGCCATCTCCGCGACGCCATTAAGGTGTTCAAAGCGGCCTTGGACGACGAGGACGTCGAGGACATCGAGGACGAGCTGGAGGACGTCGAGGAGGAGGTCGAAGAGGCCGGCGAGGAGCCGGAGATAGGGGTGGAGCCGGAAGGGGAGCAGCCGCCGGACGAGGAGGAGCTCGACGAGATGATCGAAGCAATCGACGAGATGGAGGGCGAGAGTCCACCTCCCGAGGAGGAGGAAGAGGAGGAAGAGGAGGAAGAGGAAGAGGAGGAGGACGAGTTCGGCAAGTCCGTCCGCCAGACCCTGGCGGAGGACGAGGAGTTCGCGACGGTGCTCGAGGCCGACGCGGCCTTCGGCGGGGTGCTCGACGCCTTCGCCAAGGTGATCGGCGACCGCCTCGACGCTCAGGACGGACTGCTGACCGATATGGCGAAGGCGGTGTCGGCCCAGACGGAGGCCCTGCGCGAGGCCCGGGAGCGGGCCGACGAACAGGCCGCCGTGGAGGGGGCCATGCCCGCCGGCTTCGAGATCAGGAAGTCGCCCAAGGACGGCGGCGACGGGCCGCCTCTCACGGAGCTCAACGAGAAGATCACCAACGCCCTGACCGCCGGGCACCTGACGCCGGTGCAGGCCGGTACGCTGCGCAAGGGTGTCAAGCGAGGGAATCAGGAGGTGATCGACCAGGTCAACCGCATCGAACTGGATTAGCGGTTGCACCGTCGTGAACGCCCACGCGTACAGGCTGCCTTCCCGTACCTCACTACCCGTGAAACCGCAGAGCGCGCCCAGCAGGGCGCGCTTTTGCGTGGGGAGGCAAAATGCGACGCGACAACATCGTTACGGCAGCAGACTATCCCGACCTGTCGTACTTCAGCCCCGCCGGAGAGAGCCAGCCGGTGGCGGAGCTGCTCAAGGCCATCACGGCTGGCACCGGTTCGGACAGCAGCCTGTTCACCGGCGGGCGCTCGCTCGTGATGGAGAGCCTCGATGACACACTAGCGGACGTGCTGTGGTCCGACAAACACGTGAAGCTGTTCAAGGCGCTTCGGGCGTCGTCGCTGGGCGCGACCGTGGATGAGTGGGTGACGCGTTCGAGCTACGGTAGTGCCTGGGGAGTGGCCGTCGGCGAGACGGGGAACCCGCCGATCTCTGAGGCGGACCTCGCGCGGCAGATCGACACCGTGAGCTACTACAGGTCACGGCGCGAGGTCTCGCACGTGATGACTTTGATGCGCAGCATCGAGTCTGCAGAGGTCGAAGAGGAGCAAGCGGGGACGAGGCAGATACTCGGCCGCCTGGAGACGGACCTGTTCACCGGCGACCGGGACGTGTTCCCCGAGCGCGTCAAGGGCCTTCTGGCCCACGCCGTCGAGCAGGGCGGCGACCTGCTGCGCGACGCGCACGGCGCCGCCGTCAACAAGCAGGATCTGTTCCACGAGCTGGCGGGGGTCGTCTACAACGAGGGCGGTGCACTGACGCAGGTGTTACACAACCCCATCTGCCAGGCGGACATCGACGCCGCCCTGCAGCCGGCACAGCGCTTGGTGATCCCTGTGCAGGCGGCGGACGGGACCGTTCGGGTGGGCGCCACCCAGCGGTCGCTGGCGACCGCGCACGGCGACGTGATGTTCGACGCCGACCGTTTCGTGCGCGGCGGCTGGACCATACAGGCGCCGTCGGAGGCGCAGGGCCCGGACGCGCCGGGCACACCGACGATCAACTCGGTGACCGG
>JAYENL010000327.1:0-16956 GCA_034722055.1 Armatimonadota bacterium | reverse complement strand
GGTCGGGGGGAGGCCCCGCACGACTGCTGCCTCACCGCCGCGGATCCGCCGGCATGTGCTACCCGCGCACCATCTCCCGGATCGTCTCGGCGATGTCGCTCGGCTGCGGGATGCAGGCGTCCTCCAGGGGCGGGCTGTAGGGCATGGGCGTGTCAGCGCGGCCCAGCACCCGCGGCGCGGCCCGCAGCAGATCGAAGCCCGGGCCCTCGGTCACCCGCCGGAGGATCTCCGCGCCGGCGCCGGCCCGGGCCGGCGCCTCGTGCACCACCAGCAGCCGCCCGGTCTTGCGCAGGGACGCGTAGATCGCCCCCACGTCCAGCGGCACCAGCGTGCGGGGGTCGATGACCTCCACGCCGATCTCGTCCTCCAGTGCCCGGGCCGCCCGCAGGGCCTTGGGCACTGCGTAGGAGGTGGTCACCACCGTGATGTCATCGCCCTGGTGACGAATCGCGGCCTCGCCGAAGGGCACGGTCCACTCCCCCTCGGGCACCTCGAACTCCATCCGCCGCAGGAGGCGGTGCTCGATGAACATCACCGGACCGTCCTCGCGGATAGCGGTCTTGAGCAGCCCCTTGGCGTCGTAGGCGTTCGAGGGCATGACCACCCTCAGCCCCGGCGCGTGCATGAACCAGGCCTCGTGCGAGCCGGAGTGATGAGCCCCCTCGCGCGTCCCGCAGCCTGCCGGGGTCTTGATGACCAGCGGCACGTCGATCCTGCCGCCGGACATGAGATTCAGCTTCGCCGCCTGGTTGACGATCTGATCGAAGCAGACGGTCACGAAGTCGCAGTACATGATCTCCACAACCGGCCGCAGGCCCACCGCCGCCGCGCCGGTGGCCAGCCCCGTGAAGGCCGCCTCCGAGATGGGCGTCTGCCACACGCGGCGCTCGCGGAACTGCTCCCACAGACTCTCGCGCTCGGTGACCGGGCCGATGTCCTCGCCGATGACGAAGACGCGCTCATCGCGGTCCATCTCCTCCCGCAGGGCCTCGGCGACCGCGGCGGCGAAGGTGATGCTGCGCCCCGGCTCCTCCGGCTCTCGCCTGGGCCGCACCCAGACCACCGTGCGGTCGTCCCAGATGTCGCGCTGCCGGTCAGCGATGGCCCTGGTAATGCGCTGGCGAATCCACCACTGGGCGTACTCCTCGAAGCTGCGCCCGGAGTCGGGATCGTGGCGCTCGGCGGCGTGCGCCACCGCGGCCATGCCCTCCTGGAACAGCTCGCTGAACGGCAGCGGCGCCCGGCCGGTGTACTCCCGGGCGATCTCGGCGACACGGGTGATCATCCGAGGATCGACCAGCGCGCTGGCCACCGCGTCCTCGTCCGCCCGCTGGGGCTCGGCCGGCGGCATGACGCGGGGGCCGTCGATGGTCTCCAGCGTGTGGGGCTCGGGGAAGTCGCTGGAGCACGCGAACGCCACGGCGCGATCCACCTCGCCGCTGACCCGCTCCCGCATCTGCTCCTGCTCCCCGGCGGTCATGACGCCCTCCTGGCGCAGGCGCTGCTCAAAGAGCGTGATGGGGTCGCGCTGCATCCACTCCTCCAGCGCCTCCTGATCCCGGTGGGCGCTCCGCCCCCCGCCGGCGTGGCCGACGAAGCGGAAGGTCCTGGCCTCGATCATGGTCGGGCCCCCGCCCGCGCGGGCCCGCTCCACGGCCTCGCTCGCCACCTCGTTGACCGCCAGCACGTCCTGGCCGTCCACGGTGACGCCCGGGATGCCGTAGGGCTCCGCGCGCGCCGCCAGGCCGGGCTGCGAGTGAGCGATCGCCGCAGGCGTCGAGGCCGCCCACAGGTTGTTCTCGCACACGAAGATCACGGGCAGCTCCCACAGCGCCGCGAGGTTCAGGGACTCACCGAAGGTCCCCTGGTTCACCGCGCCATCGCCGAAGAAGGCCACGGCCACGTTGTCCTCGCCGCGGTACTTGGCCGCGAAGGCCGGCCCCAGGGCCAGCGGAATGCCCGCTCCGATGATCCCGTTGCCGCCCAGCAGCCCATGCTCGTAGGAGTAGATGTGCATGGAGCCCCCGCAGCCCCGGGAGTAGCCGGTCTCCCGGCCCATCAGCTCCGCGAGCATCCGGTCAAGCTCCAGGCCCTTGGCGATGGCGTGGCCGTGGCCTCGGTGGTAGCTGGTGATGAAGTCGGAGTCGCGCAGCTCGGCGCAGACGCCGACCGCGATGGCCTCCTCGCCGATGTAGAGGTGCACGGCACCGCCGATCATGCCCTCGGAGGCGAAGTCGTAGAGCATGCATGACAGCAGGTCCTCGCCGGTGGCCCCCGGATCGTCGGAGATCTCCCCGCCGGCGAAGCCGCGGTAGTCATAGAAGTCCTTCAGCCGCTCCTCGAACAGTCGGATACGGTACATCCGCAGCAGCATGTCCCTGAGCGTGTCGGCGTCCTGCATGGCCATTCCTCCCGGACGATCGCGAGATCCGCGACGCAAGGTTCGCCGGAGGCTCGGCGAACCCTCGTCACCCGTCCCGCAGCGGGGTGTCGTACCAGTCACCGAACGGGCAGGCTGACTTGAGCAGGGCATCGCGGCCCCACAGATCGACGGGAGGCCTGCCGCGACACTCCGCCGACAGCTCGCCCAGCAGCCCGGAGGATGGCCAGCGCCATAGGGGCAGGAATGATCGCGGCCGGCACGGAATGGCCTCTGGGGCACATCATCTTTGGTCGGGGAGGCGTGTCATGCGCACACTCGCGATCCTTGCACTGGCCGTCCTGGTCGCATCGACCAGGAGCGTGTCCGCCCAGGACCTTCCCCGCAAGAAGCTGATCCAGACTGGGTGGGATCAGGTCAACCCCGAGCGACTGCGTAACATGATCGACATGGTCGAGCAACGGCCCTTCCAGGGCCAGGTCATCCGCTTTACCGGGCGGGGTCAGACCCCGGCGTTCCGGTTCGCCTTCCAGCACGAGGAGTGGGACATGGCGGCCATCGAGCAGGTGATCGAGGACCTGCAGGCCGCCTACGCGGCGTCCAAGGCGGGGTGGGAGCGCTTCCTGCTGGTCAACGCGAACCCCGGCGACGTGGACTGGTTCGACGATGAGGGCTGGGCCAGCATCGTGGAGCACTGGCGCATCGCCGCCCGCGTGGCGCGCGAGGGCGGGCTGATCGGGATCCTCTTCGACCCCGAGCCCTATCGCGAGCCGCACCGGCAGTTCGCGTGGACCTCGCAGCCACAGTTCGAGCACCATACCTTCGTCGAGTATCACCAGAAGGCGCGGCAGCGTGGCGGGGAGGTGATGCAGGCGATCACTGAGGAGTATCCGGAGATCACCCTCTTCTGCTACTTTATGAACTCGGTCAACTCCATGGCCGCCGAGCGCACGAACCCCATCCAGGCGCTGGCCGGCGGCACCTACGATCTGCTGCCGGGGTTCATCGATGGCTGGCTGGATGAGGCGCCGCCGACCGTCACCTTCGTGGACGGTTGCGAGCAGGCCTATCGCTTCAACAGCCAGATTGACTACCTGGGCGCCTACAATCGCATCAAGAGTGACTGCCAGCGGCTGGTCTCGCCGGAGAACAGGGCGAAGTATCGGGCGCAGGTGCAGGTCGGCTTCGGCGTCTACCTCGACCCCTACATCAACCCGCCGGATGACAGGTGGTACATCGACCCGAAGGGGATGGAGCGCGTCGAGCGGCTCGGCCAGAACGTGAGCTACGCCCTGCAGACGGCCGATGAGTACGTGTGGGTCTACGGCGAGAAGGCCTCCTGGTGGCCCACGCCGCATCCGCGCGCAGATGCACAGCGCTGGCCCGAGGCGCTGCCGGGGATCGAGGACCAGCTCCGCGCGGCCGCCGATCCGGTCGGTTTCGCGCTGCAGAAGATGCACGAGGCGGGGGCTGACCTGCAGAACCTGCTGGTCAACGGCGACTTCCAGCCGGAGAGCGTGACGGAGGAGGGCGGGGAGCCGCAGCCGGACTGGGAGGAGGAGGGCACGCCCCCGGGCTGGAGCTTCTGGCAGCACCGAGAGTCCTCGGGGACGCGCGCGTGGGACCGCGAGACCGGGCATGAGGAGCCGGGCTCGGCGCGCATGGCCGGGGTGACGAGCGGGTGCTTCCTGCAGAAGGTCGCGGTCAATCCCGGTGAGCGCTACGGCGTGGTTGCCTGGCGGAGGATCGAGGGCGAGGGTGATGCGTCGATCCGGGTGCGCTGGCAGACCCCGGACAACGCGTGGCACGTCCCGCACCTCGACGTGATGATCGACACCACGGGCCCGCGCGACGAGTGGGCGCAGATGGTGGGCGTGGTCACGGTGCCGGAGGGGGCGGGCTTCATGGTGCCGCTGCTGAACGCCAGCGGCCAGCGGTCCGCCGCCGACGTCATCTGGTGGGATGACGTGCTGGTCTTCAGGCTCTGACGACGGGACAGACCTGCCACCGCGGCCACGCCCAGACAGCGATGAACGGACGTTGCATTGGGCGCCACGGTGCTGACTATGCTCAAATCAATGTGAGAGAGGGTCCATAGGATGCTACGCACACGGGGACTGATCGCGGCCTTCGCGCTCATCTGCGCAGTCGTCGGACTGCGCGGTGAGGTGGCTGCGGATCAGAAGAAGCTGATTGCCGTCGGCTGGGATATGCCGAATGCGCAGCGACTGCGGGAGAACTTCGAGCTGATGGATCAGCAGCCCTTTCGGGGCTCCTCCCTGCGTTTCACGGGTCGCAATGGCACCCCGTTCCTGGATTTCGCCCACAGCCGCGAGGTCTGGGAGCAGGAGGCCATCGATCAGATCATCGAGGATCTCGCCGCCGCGCGGCCACAGCGGCTGACTGACTGCTTCCTGGACATCAAGGCCACACCCGGTGATGTGGACTGGTTCGACGACGAGGGCTGGGCCATCATTGTGGAGCACTGGCGGACGGCCGCACGCGTGGCGAAGGAGGGCGGGATAGCCGGCCTCCTCTTCGATCCCGAGAGCTACCGTCACCCGCAGTTCGACTATCAGGAGCAGTCGGAGGCCGCCGAGCACAGCTTCGAGGAGTACGAAGAGATGGCCCGTCAGCGGGGCCGGGAGGTCATGGCGGCGGTCGTCGAGGAGTACCCCGACATCACCATCTTCAGCCTCTTCATGCTCTCGATCTTCAACCAGCAGGCCCGCAATCCGTCGCTCTCTCTGGCAGGACACAGGTACGGCCTCTACCCGGCATTCATCGACGGCTGGCTCGACGCGGTCACCGAGGACGTGACGCTCGTCGATGGCTGCGAGCGCGCCTATCTCTTCAACAGCGAGGTCGAGTACCTGCACGCCGCGAATCTGATCCGCAACACCTGCCAGCAGCTAATCTCACCGGAGAATCGCTACGCCTACCGCGCGCAGGTGCAGGTGAGCTTCGGGGTGTATCTCGACGCGTATGTCAACCCGCCCGATTCCTCCTGGTACATCGACCCCGGCGATCAGACCCCACTGCAGCGGCTTGAGGAGAACCTGGTGAGCGCGCTCAACGCCGCCGATGAGTACGTCTGGCTCTACGGCGAGCAGGCGAGTTGGTGGCCCACGCCGCACCCCCGTGCCGGCGAACAGCGATGGTCGGAGCTGCTGCCCGGCATCGAGGAGGTGCTGTGGGCGGTGACCGATCCGGTGGAGCACGCCGCGCGCGTGCTCGCCGAGGCCGCTGAGGGCGTGCAGAGCGTGCTGACCAACGGTGACTTCTCGGCGGAGACCGCCGAGCCTCCCGAGGGCCCTCAGGCGGCGGACTGGGAGCGGGAGAACGCTCCGGCCGCATGGAGCTTCTGGCAGAGCGCCGCGGCCGGCTCGGAGGGCACTCCGGGCTGGGACCGCGAGGTCGGGCACGAGGCGCCGGGCGCAGCGACCATGCGCGATGTGCGACAGGGCTGCCTGATCCAGTCGGTTGCGGTCGCCCCGGGTGAGCGCTGCGCGGTGGCGGCGTGGTATCGGCTGCAGGGCGAGGGGACCCCGTCCGTCAGGGTCCGGTGGCAGACGGCCGATGGCTCCTGGCACGCCCAGCACAAAGACCGCTTCCTCAGCACGCACGGATCAGAGGGCGAGTGGCAGCGCATGGTCGGTGTGGTGACCGTGCCGGAGGGCGCCGGCCGACTTGTGCTCCTGCTATGGGTCGGCGGCCAGCAGTCCGAGCAGGACGTCGTCTGGTGGGACGACGCGGTCGTCTTCAAGCTCGACTGAAGGCCTAACGCAGCACGGTCAGATTCCCGTCGCGGCTGCTGGCCACGATCTCCTCGATGCCGTCGCCGTTCAGGTCGGCGGCGATGGTGCGGATGCCCGCGGCTCCCAGCTCGTGGCGGCCGACGAGAGCGCCGTCGTCGGGCGCGGCCACCAGCACCGCCCCGGCCTCCGTGACGGCCGCAACTCGCTCTCCGTCAGGCGACGCGCAGATGGCCACGCCCATCACCGGATAGCCCAGGTCGGTGCGCCACACCAGCCTGCCCTCACCGTCCACGCGGTAGAGATTGAAGCTGCGGGAGCCGACGATCAGGTCCATGCCCTGCTCCGCCGGGACCGCGGCCAGGCCCATGACCTCCCCGCCGGTGTTGAACTTCCACAGCAGCGTGCCGTCCGCTGAGAGGGCGTGGAGGAAGCTGTCGCGGCCGCCGAAGACCACCTCCGGCGCGCCGTCGCCGGTGACGTCCTCCGCTACCACATCGTTGACGCCTGGTCCGGTGCGCGTGCTGTAGCGCCACATCTGCGAGCCGTCGTCATCGTAGACGGACCACCAGTGATACTCGGTGCCGGCCACCACCTCGTCCCTGCCGTCGCCGTCGAGGTCCGCGGCGGCCCCCACCGTGGACTTGCGCACGCTCTCCACCCGCCAGATCTCCTGGCCCTGCGCATCGACGGCGTAGTAGCGCCAGGCCTCTGTGCCGGCGACCACGGCGTGGTTGCCATCGCCGGTGAGGTCGGCCGGGAAGAGGGTGGTGATGACGCCGGTGCCCTTGTAGCGGGGAATCGGGAAGCTCCACAGCTCCTCGCCCTCGGGCGTGTAGGCGAAGACGGTGGCGCCCGTCCCGCCGGCGACGATGACCGGCCCGTCATGTCCGGCCAGCCGGGCGGTGCTCACCGCCAGCACGCGACCGCCGATCTCCCGCGTCCAGGCCAGGGAGCCGTCGGCCGCGAAGACGTAGACCTTGCCGTTGGTGGAGCCGGCGACGATCTCGTCGGCGCCGTCCCCATCGAGGTCCGCGGCGTGCAGCGCGACGAAGGAGTGCACCGGCACGCCCGAGTCCGGCTGCAGCGCCATCTCCTCGATGCCCTCGGCGGTCCCCCGGACCTCGATCTCGGCGATGTAGATGGCGGTGCCCTCCCGCGGCGTAAGCGTCAGCCGCAGGTTGCGGGCGTGAGTGTCGAGGCCCTCGAATTCGTAGTTGTGCGGCGCGTGGCCCGGCGCGCCCCAGTTCCCGTGCATCTCGGTGTCGGTGAGCTGCGCGATCTCGCGGGTGTCCTGCCCGAAGCCGTCATCGGACGCCTCGATGCGGATGTCTTGCACCTGGAAGAGCTTGTCCTTGCTCGAGGAGGTCGCGAACCAGGCCTTCACGATGATGTCCTCGACCTCGTAGACGCGGTCGAAGTCCATCCGCAGCGTCACGGTCTGGTCGTCGTCCCACATGACGCAGTCCCCGGTGCTCTGCACCCCGCCGTCCACGATGTTGTCAACCGTGTTGGTCTGCTCCTGGGGCTGATCGAAGACGTTGTGGGGCAGAGGGTCGGGCTCGGCCGAGATCTCCAGGCCGGTGTCCACGGCGGCGAACATGGCCCGGTTGCCGGTCAGCAGGTAGCTCTTTAGCGTCTCGCGGTAGCTCCATAGCTCCTCGAGCACCGGCGCGTCGGCTCCCGCCACCTCGGGTCTCACTATCGGTGGCGCGGCGGCCACGGCGGCCTCGATCATGCCCCGCACCTGCTCGGCGGGGACGCCCGCCACCTCCGGGTAGTACTCGCGCGCGGCCTGCGTGGAGGGCTCCGCGGTCCGTCCGGCGCTCCAGTAGGACACCACGTCGCCATCGCCGAGGCTCATCTCCACATCCTGGCCGCCGTAGAGGTCCAGGGCCTGGAACTGATACTCCAGGCTCTCGGCGTCCAGCAGCGCCAGCAGTCCGGGCCGCAGCACCGCTGCGTGACCGCGGATGCGCGCCTGGCCGGCCAGCGAGATGCGCTCATCGGGGCCGCCGACGGCGACGATCGTGGGGTCAGCGCCCTCTCCGGTGACTGCCACCTGGTTCGGCCCCAGGCGCGTGAGATGCAGAGCGGAGGGCTGCTCGCCGGAGGGATGCAGGAGCGTGAACAGGGTGACCTGCTCGCCCTCCTCCAGCCGCCCGTTCCAGATGCCGGTCATCTTGTGCACCACGGCCTCGTCGATGAACTCGTAGCCGCCCCAGTTGGCCCCGTACTCCTCATCGTGCTCGAGCATCAGGCGCAGCTCCGGCGTCATGCGGATGGCGCAATGCTGCCCCTGCTGCTCCACGGAGAGGCCGTCCTCGCCCAGCTCCACGTCGCCGATGGTGTGCCAGAGCATTCGGACGCTGTAGTCGCCGGCCTCCCGGGCCTGCATCTCGTCGGCGACCAGGAACCACTCGCCCTTGAGCCAGAAGATGTTGCGGTGCCAGTCCATGCCCGCGTAGTCGGTCAGCGCGGTCTCCGAGAAGCCCACGCTGGGCAGGTCGCGCATGTGCTCCATCTGGCAGTAGCTTGGCAGGGCCTCGGACTGGCCGTCGCGCAAGATCAGCGCGGTGGAGTGGTACTTGGGCAGCGAGGCCATGTAGGAGGCGTCGGCGATCCAGATGCGGCCGTTGGCGGTCATGCGGGAGATGGAGTTGCCGTCGTAGTGGTGGTGGCCGCCGTTGTTGAGCCCGTCGAGCAGCAGGTACTGGTCCTGGGGATCGAAGCCGTTGCGGAAGACCACCTTGTCCACGGTCTGCTCCACCGGCAGGTCCTCCGCGGGGCCGTGGGACTGGTAGTAGTGCGGGTCGAGCGGGAAGGCCTTGGCCCCGATCAGGTCCTCCGGCACGGTCGGCTCGCTGTCAGTGGCGTACCATCCGGTGCTGAGTCGCCCGGAGACCTCGTGCTTCTTGTTGATGGCCCAGGCGTAGCGGCCGTCGCGGTAGTAGAACTCCGCGCCGTGCAGGAAGGGCATCTCGGACCACCAGCCGGTGTAGGCGCCGGTATCACCGTAGGTCACCTGGTAGGCGAGGTTGTCCATGCCCATGATGGCGTAGTCGGCGTCGCGGGCGGCGTTTCCGTTGTCGAAGTACTCGAAGTGGGGGCGGGCCAGGCAGTAGGCCAGGGTGTGATACAGCGTCAGCCACTGGTAGCCGTTGCAGTCCTCGTGCGGCTTGAAGGCCTGGGCCTGGAACTGGAAGCACTTGTCCGCGATGGTCAGCCACCGCCTGCCCTCGCCGGCCTGGTAGTGCTTCTGGAAGTACTCGCCGGCGAACATGCAGCCCAGGGCCGGGAAGGTCTGGTGGTTGTGGCGGACGCGGGTGCTGCCGACGGTGCCGGCGGCAGACGGCACCACTGCCTCCTGCATCCACTGAAACAGCACGCGCGTGGCCGTCAGGCGCTCCTCATCCGTCAGCGCCGGCGATTCCTCCACGACGTCCCAGGCCGGGAGCACCATGTACGCCCGGAAGTCCGAGTCCATGCCCCACGGGCCACCGTAGGTCTGCGGATCGGTGTCGCGGTGCTCCTTGGCGCGCTGCAGCAGCCACACGAAGCCGCGGGCATAGCCGTCCTTGCGCGTGAGCTGGTAGTCGAGGCCGACCGAGGCGGCGCGCCCGAACAGGCCCGTGTGCCGGCCGGTCTCCAGATCGCGCTCGGCCTGCTCCTTCAGGTTCTCGAGCCACTCGTCATCAGGCTCGACCTGGAAGGCCCGGCCCCACCGCTGCGTGGCATCGTCCGAGAGCTCAACCAGCAGCAGCGGCTCCTCCAGCACCAGGTCATCGCCGGCCTCAAGCCGCTCGCGGAGGGCGGTGATGCCCGCCCTGGCGCCCGCCGGATCGCTGGCGCCGATGGAGAGCGCGTTGCTGTCCGTCCCCCAGGGATCGTGCACCGTGCGCACCTCGTAGCCGCCGTCGCCGGGGTAGACGTCATCGGCGAAGAGGTAGCCGTGCGAGTAGAGGTAGAGCATCCGGGGGTTGGCCACGACGTTGCCGACCACGATGGCGGTCTGCGCGCGCAACGCCTCATCATCGATGTCGTCCGCGGAGGCGATAGGCAGCTCGGCGCCGGTGAGGTCGCGGACCATCGCCCGCACCTCGGCGGCCACCGCCCCCCACTCGTTATCGGCCGGCGCCACGATGATCGCCCGCGGCTCCCCGTCCTCCACGATGGGAGTCCGCCGGACGCTCGGCTTGGCCTCATCCACGTCCATGAAGCTGCGGATGTCGCTGGTCGTCATGCGGATGTTGTCGATGTAGCAGTTGAAGGGCACGCCCTTGCCGTGGGTGCCGATGTAGAAGCGGAGCCTGGCGACGTTGCTGAGGTCGTCGCTCTCCACCATCTTCTGCTCCCAGGCCAGCACGTCGCTGAAGCTCCTCACCAGCTCCACCGTGGTGCGCTCGCCGCTGATGGGGCTGCTCCAGTTGAGGTAGCTGAGCACGCACTGGCCGCCGGCGTTGTAGGCGCGGACATAGAGGGCCTGGGTGTTCTCGGGGACGCCCGTCCAGATATCGAAGAGGATGGCCTTGCGTGTCAGGTCCACGCCCCCGAGGTCGAAGTCCACCGACAGGTACGAGTTCCCGGTGGCGTCGGCCGGCGAGACTCCGGACAGATGCACGCTGGCCTCACCCTGGGACACGTACTGCTCGTCGGTGCTAAGCTCCAGCGTCGTCTCCGGCCAGTCGGCGCCGCCGGAGACGCTGATGCCCTCCAGCGAGTCACAGTCGTGGAGCATAGTGGTCTGTCTCTCCTCCTGCCCGAAGGCGCCCACCGCCACCAGCGCGCACAGCGCCGTCAGGCCGGTGATACGGAGCATGTGTTGGCCGTTGATTCGCGTCAAGCGATGCATGTCAATCTCCCTTTGTGTCGCCGCCGCGCGGCTACGGATGAGGCACGATGCCGCGCTCGGTGATCTCGTAGTGATGCTCGCCAAGGCGCATGGCGAACAGGGCATCCGTCGTGATCTCCGCGATCCTGGTCTCTGCATCTGGCACAGGAAACTCCCTCTCGGCCTAAGGTTGTTTCGCCGGACGCGCGGCACATCCTCTTCGCCGCGCGCCGCGCCAGGACCTCAGCGCGGATGCTTGCCATCAGCGAGTGGGTCCCGGCCAGGCCCGCAGCGTTGTGTCATGTGTTGACCGCCCGGCGGGCCGGGGGTACACTGACCGCCAGGGCCGGGACGAGACGCCGGCGGGAGGCATGCCCGATGAGGATCGCGATCCCCAGGGAAGTGCAGGACAACGAGATGCGCGTAGGCGCCACGCCGGAGGGCGTCAGGCGCCTCGCCGATGCCGGACACGCGGTCATCGTCCAGGCCTCGGCCGGCGCGGGCGCCGGCTTCCCGGACCGGGAGTACCGCGAGGCGGGCGCCACCATCGCCGCCGATGCCGCCGGCACCTGGTCCGTCGGCGACCTGGTGCTCAAGGTCAAGCAGCCCACGGAGGAGGAGTGTAAGCTGTTCCCGCGCGGAGCGGCGCTGTTCTCATACACGCACACCGAGACTCGCCCGTGGCTGGTGGCGGCCTTCCTGGAGAGCGAGATGACCGTCATCTCCTTCGAGCGCGTGCGGCTGCCCAACGGCTCGCTGCCGCTGCTGGAGCCGATGAGCCGCATTGCGGGGCAGATGGCGGTGATGATCGGCGCACAGCTCTTGCAGACGGTTCACGGCGGCCCGGGCGTGATGCTGGGGGAGATTCCCGGCGCCGGCCAGGCGGAGGTGGTGGTCATCGGCGGAGGCACGGTAGGGGAGTGGGCGGCGCGCTCGGCGCTGGGCCTGGGCGCGGCAGCGACGATCTTTGAGCTGCGCGGCCGGCGCCGCGCGCAGCTCCAGAATCTGCTGCCCGACGCACCCGTCGCCGCCCCGGAGCCCGACGCCATTGCCGCCGCGCTGAGCCGCGCCTGGCTGCTCGTCAATGGCACCACGATCCTGCAGGATGCACAGGCGCACGTGGTGACCCGCCAGATGGTCCGCAGCATGCCCGACGGGGCGGTGATCATCGACGTCACCGCAGAGCCGCGCGGCGCCATCGAGACCTCGCTGCGCAGGACCACCCACTCCCAGCCCACCTTTGTTGAGGAGGGCGTTATCCACTACGTGGTGCCGAACATCCCCGGCGTGGTCCCCCGGACGGCCACGCTGGCGTTGGCGCACGCCACGCTGCCCTACGCCCTGAAGCTCGCGAAGCTTGGAGTGAAGGCGGCGCTGCGCCAGGACGAGGCGCTCGCCGCAGGACTGCTCTGCACCGGCGGTGAGCCCGTCGCCGATGACGTCGCCGCGCAGGCGGGGCGCTGAGCGACGAAGGGGCTAACGCCTCAGGCGAGGAATCCCCCGCCACCATCCACTCGCCAACATGATCTGCGCACCCCCATGCTCTGAGCGCAGGTCACACTGGAGGGCTGACAATGCGTGAGATGCTGCTGGCCGCACTGGTCGTGGGACCGTTCTCGGGCGTGGACATCGAGCATCTGACGGACACGCCGATCCTGGGAACCGAGCCGGTCGTGGAGGTGGCGGGCGAGGATCTGCTGGAGCATGGCGAGGGGATGGAGCTGCAGGAGCGTGACGGCCAGCCCGTGGTGGTGGCGACGGACAGCGACTTCTACGTGGAGATACAGCGTGAGCTGGCGGCCGGCGAGTACAGCGTGGTGGTGGAGGCCAGCGCGCCCAACAAGGGCACGGACTCGTTCTGGGTCGTCGTAGATGGCGAGCAGGGCGACGCCCCGCTGACCCTGCCCCGGGAGTCCATGGACCGGCGCGCCGGGCCGGCGGTCATTCGCGAGCCCGGCCAGCACAGCGTTCGTCTCATCCTTCGGGAGGGCCCCGGCTGCACGCTCCGCAGCGTGTCTCTGCGGCGCAACGTTCTGGAGGTCCCGCGAGAGCCGATGCTGCCGGAGCTCGCGGACCAGCACCCGCGCATGTTCTTTACTGCGGATGACATCGATCGGATGCGGGCGCGGCTGCAGGATCCGGTCGTGCAGCAGTACTACAGCCCGGCCGGGCCGCTGGACCGCGATCCGCCCCAGTTCAAACCGGGCCAGCGTAACGGTGGGGCCTTCCGGCGGCTGCCGACCTACGCGCTCTCGCACGTGCTGGAGCCGAGTCAGGAGAAGCTCGACCGCCTGCTGGTGTGGCTGGAGATGGCCGCCACCTACCCGCACGTGGGCGCCGACCTGGACGCGGAGTACTTCATGGAGGGCGTGGCACTGACCTACGACTGGATCTATCAGGACATCCCCGAGGACCTGCGCGCGGACCTGCGGGAGCTCTTCAGCCGCCAGGCCCGGCATGTCTACGAGCTGTCGCTGAACGGCCGCACCGGCGGTGGCTTGAGCTTCCAGCAGAACCACTACTGGTTCGCGCACCTGTCGCTGGTGCTGGCAAGCGCCGCGGTCTACGGCGAGGTCCCAGAGGCCCGTGAGTGGCTGGCGTGGGCGTGGGACCGGACGGAGCGGATCTTCATCACCTTCAGCCCCGACGGTGGCTTCCACGAGGGCCCCGCCTACTGGGACTTCTCGATGCCCACCCTCTACATGCTCGTGGACCTCTACGAGCAGGTCACCGGCCTGCAGGTGCCGTGGGCCGACCAGGGGCTGCACGGCCAGGCCGTCTTCCGCTTCCACCACGTGTACCCGGGGCTGCGCCACAGTGCGACGCTGGAGGACACCACGGTCCCGAAGGGCGGACCGCCCATTCGGCTGATCCTGTGGGAGGCGAAGCGCTACCAGGACCCGGTGGTGCAGGGGATCGCGGAGGTGCTCAACGGAGGGCCGAGCAGCACAGCCTACAACCTCCTGTGGCTGGATGAGAGCCTCGAGCCACAGAGTCCCACCGCGGCGGTGCCCGTGGCCCAGTACTACCCGGACATCGAGACGGCCTTCGCCCGCAGCTCCTGGAGGGATGGCGCCAGCTACGCCGTCCTGGTCAGCCGGCCGCTGGGCGGGCATCTGTGGGCGGAGCTGTGCGCCCGCTACGGGCTGGGCGGCACCGGCCACAATCACCCCGAGCAGGGGCACTTCGTGCTCTTTGGCCGCGGCGAGGTGCTGGCGCACGATCCCGGCTACACCTACGAGAAGATGACGCGCAACCACAACACCATCCTCGTGGACGGTCAGGGCCAGTACGGCGACGGCGAGATGTGGCCGGGGCCGAAGCCGGGCCGCGCCACGATCACTGGCTTCGCCACCGAGGGCGGCGTCACCATCATCGAGGCTGACCCCTCCTCGGCCTACCCTGAGGAGCTGGGCCTGACGCGCTTCGACCGCACCTTCGTGCTGGCGGGCCGCGACCTGGCCGTCTGCCACGACCGCCTGGCCGCGAATCAGCCGCGGACCTTCTCGTGGCTGCTGCACCACATTGGGCAGGCTGAGGAGGTCGCCGGGGGCTGGCGCATCAGCCGCGGCGAGGCTCAGCTCGGCGTCATGCCGCTGCAGCCCGGGGAGTATGAGGCCGAGAGCGGGCGCTACCTGCCCGACTACGTGCACCCCACGCGCGATCACACGCCGGATGAGGATGCCGAGATCGGGCTGCTGGAGCTGAGGTCCGGGCCCGTCCAGGAGACGACCTTCCTGGTGCCGATGCTCATCGGTGATGCGGGCGATGAGCCGCCTGAGGTAGTGGACCTGTCCGCGGAGGGCATCGACGCGGTGCGGGTGGGCGAGACCGTGGTGGCATTCAACCGCGGGGAGAGCGAGATGACCGTGCCGCTGCCTGACGGCCGCGAGCTGCGAACCGACGCCCGGACGCTGGTGCTGACCGTGCGCGACGGCGAGCAGGTGACGGTGGAGCTGGCGCGCGACGCCACCACCATGGAGGCGGTCGGCCGGCCAGGCGAGGGGTGAGGTGCGCTGCGTGAAGGGTCGGGTCCGTCCCAGAAGGAGGACGCAACGTGAGGTTTGCGATCGCCGGTCTGCTGATGCTTCTGTGCCTCTGCGCCTACGGCCAGCTCCGCAGCGAGGCGCTGGAGTGGGAGCACGAATACACCGTCGATGTGCTGCCGACGGAGGCAGGATGGGGCGGGAGCGAGGGCGAGAACACCCGCGCGGAGCTCACCGATGAGGGACTGCGCATCGTCGATGAGGGCACCGAGCACACCCAGCTCCGGTGCTACGGACGAAGCTGGGGCGCCCGGCCGGAGCGAGGCGGGATCGTGGAGGCCACGGTCAGGGCGGTCTCCTGCAGCGGCCGGTCGGCCAGCTCCATCCTCGTCGCCGACGGCGTGCACGAGGACTGCCTCACCTTCTACCCCGACCGCGTCGAGCTGAATAACTCCGGCCTCTCGTACGAGATGGACACCACCGATGGCTTCCACACCTATCAGATCCGCATCGCCGGGATCAACATCGAGGTGTGGGTCGATGGCGAGCTTGCCATCGACGGCTGGGGCGAGTTCCTCCACGAGGCCCACCAGGGGCGGCGGACCGTCACCTTTGGCTCCATCACCAGCCCCGATACTGGCGAGGCCTATTGGAAGGGCGTGCGCTACATGTCGTGGATCATCCCCGTCGAGCCCTACGAGGACGCCGAGCACGTGGTCATCTACCGCAAGGCGGGCGTTTATGCCTGCTTCCCGTCGCTGTACCGGCTGGAGGACGGGCGGCTCTGGACGCGCTTCGGCACCCGTGTGTGGCGGTCGCACATCGACAACACGGGCGGCTCCAGCGGCGCCATCTCGTCCGATGGCGGCTACACGTGGGAGCTGACCGACGAGATGTTCACCGATCCCAGGCGGGTGCGCGAGGACGGCACCGTCATCACCCCCCACGCACGGGGGTGGATCTACGTCCCGGAGGAGCAGCTTCCCGAGATCAAGGAGCGCGGCCGGAAGTGGATGCACGCCAGGGAGGGGACCATCGCGTATCTGGGCGATCCGCGGGTGCGCATCGAGCCGCCGGACGGCGAGGCGAAGCTGATCGAGCTGGACTCGCCCCTGCCCGGTGGCAGCATGGGATACCACCTCTCGAGCGCCTTCCTGCACGAGGGCGATCTGTGGATGACCGCCATCTACTGCTTCGAGGCCGACGGGCGCATGGGCGTGTGGGCCATCCGCTCGGAGGATAATGGCGAGACGTGGGAGGTGGTGGAGGTGGCGCCTCCCATGGGCGAGATTGAGTTCGGCGAGGCCGCCATCTGCGCCAACGGCCGGGGCGAGATCGCGTGCATGATGCGCAGCGGCCATGGCGGCAAGTACAACTCCTACCAGTGCTTCTCCTCCGACGGCGGGAGGACGTGGAGCCCGCCCATGGACTCGGGGATCTGGGGCTACCCCAGCAACCTGCTGCTGCTCGAGGACGGTCGGATGTTGTGCACCTACGGCTACCGGCGGGACGCCATGGGCGTGCGGGCGGTGCTGAGTGAGGACGGCGGACACACCTGGGACCATGAGAACGAGATCGTCCTGCGCGCCGACGGCCAGGGCAACGGCGGCGATAACGGCTACCCCATCTCCATGCAGCTCCAGGACGGGCATGTTTTCACCATTTACTACATCAACGATGAGGAGAATGTGACTCACATCGCGGGGACGAACTGGATGCCGCCGCCAGCGAGCGAGGCCGCCGACGATGAGGGAGCGGGCGAGTAGCCCCGCTCCATTCAGTTTCGTGCCAGGGCGCGGGCACCCTCAACTTGGCGCATAGCCTTTAGCCACATCGTGGCGACCGGCGATCCTGTTGGAGACTGCCATGCAGTCTCACGGAGGGGCTAGAATGAAACGGTCCGCCGTTTGGGGAATAGATCGTTGAGTACAAACCATTCTCCAGAAAGGCGGACCGAAAGATGACGCTGGTAGCCATGGACGTCCACAAGAACACTTCCACAAT
>JAYENL010000326.1:0-16983 GCA_034722055.1 Armatimonadota bacterium | reverse complement strand
GTCAAGTGGCTGCAGAACGAGGTCACCTACTGCCCCCAGGGCAGGGCCTCGCCCGCCTGGGGCGAGTACTGGAACCCGTGATGAGCTGATGATCTGACAGTCGGACCATGAGAACGAAGCGCGCCCTTCCGGCGCGCTTCGTTCATGGTAGCCGCCGGCGGCACGCGGCCCTCCTCCGGGAGCAGCTTAAGCTGGGTCGAACAATCTTGACGACGCACGAGGGAAGCGCGACAGCCGCGGGGAAATGCCCCGCGGCTGTCAGCGTTGGTGCGGGAGGGTCTACCATGCGCGTCTGTGACTTCAGCCGCTCCTTCGCAACCTTCGTGACGCCCGGGCGTGGCAACCTCGCGCGCATCCAGGTGGAGGCCGTCTGCGAGCTCAGCGCCCGCCTGGGTGGCGGGCGCTTTGTGCTCGTGGCGTCCTGCAAGGCCGAGGCCACCTACGCCGCCGACGACCTCTTCCGGCTGCCCAACTATGACTTCTGCGCCATCTTCGGCGAGGATGAGTTCTGCATCGTGCGCGTTCATCTCCCGGTGCAGGAGGACTGGCGCGAGACGGGGCTGATCCGCGATCGCTTCGAGGACGTCATGATCGACGTGGTGGACGCGCCGGCCGACGCCTGCGAGGGCCCCGACGAGATCGTGGAGGCCACGCTTGCGAATCGGCCTCTCGTCGGGCGCACGGAGCTGCTTGATGACGACGGTCAGCCTCTCGCGAGCCTGGACTACCCCGTGAAGACCATGAACGTCAACGACGAGCGGGTGGCCTATCAGGTGGACACGGGCCCGGTGCTGGTCCCCGACGCCGAGCGCGACGTCGATCTCACCGTGGAGCGCCTGGACCTGGCGTTCATCGCCTGGAACCGGCCCGACCGCGCGGAGCTCATCGTGCTCGCCCCCACGGAGACTGCGCAGCAGTCTCACGCGGGGGAGTGCCGCATGCAGGTGGCCCATTACTCCCGGGTGCGAAAGGTGGCCGCGCGCAACCAGGTCCTGGCCGTGCGCTGAGGACCGTCATGCCGTGGTGCGGACGCCCTCGTCCGCACGCCGTCCGGCGAGTGTGCTGCTCATGATATGATAGGGTGTTCGTTGTGCTACTATGGCGCCACCTCGCCCGGTACCAGGAGCGCTGACGATCGCTGCGAGACGAGCGCCGGCACCCCGATCAGCGCCAGGTCGCAGTCCTCACACTTGTCCACGCTCAGCGACCATGCTGCGGCATCCTGGCCTTCGGGCACGTCAACGGCGAAGGCCTCGCCCAGCGTGTAGTCGCCGGCCTCCTCCAGGACCATCTCCCCATCCGCACGGAAGATGCGGAGGCGACCGTGGTGGTCGGGTGTGCGGACGCTGACGGCAAAGCGCTCGGTGTCGGCGGGCACGTAGAAGGACACGTGACCCTGCGTGCCGCTGATGAAGCTGGCCGGATGCTCCTCGCTGGCCACAAAGGCGTGAGGCTGGAGGCCGAAGTCCAGCCGCACCGCGGAGCCCTGCTGCGGCTCCACGCGCAGGCGCACCAGGCCGGGGCGGCCGGCGTCGAGCGTGATGCCGCGCTCGTCGCCCGCCATGCGCAGCTCGTCCGGCTCCTCGCGGCCGGTGTCCACGGCGATCTCGCGCGTGAGGCCGGGCGGCAGCTCGACCTGCGTGATGTCGCCTCCATCCAGCTCCTCCAGCGCCAGCACGCAGGGCCCCTCGCGTATCAGCCCGGTGACCGCGCCCAGCCGCACGAGGCCATCCTCCGGCGCGATCACGTAGGCCCGGTTGGCACCGCGCCACGCCGGGGCGCCCGCCGGGCCCTCACCCGCGGCCGCCAGCGGCACGAGGTCCTCGGAGTACTCGGCGCGCACCACGTCCAGAGGCTGGTAGTCCTGCAGGTCCTGCTGGAAGTCGGCCTCGATGCGGGCGGCCGTCCGCGGGTCGAAGGGGTCCATGGGCTCCGTAGAGGTCCACTGGGCCAGCGTCTCCTCCGGGATGTCGAGCTTGCGGCTGCCCGGCTTGCCCACGATGCGGTAGAAGACATTCGGGATGTGGATCATGTGGAGGGGCATGATGGCGTAGCCGTAGCTGAGGCACCGCCCCAGCGCCTCGGTCTTCTCCTCGCCCGACGCGGTCCCGTACTCGCGGAACAACCGCAGGTAGTGCAGGTAGGCCTTCATTAGGATGACCCGCCGGCGCACCTCCTCGGTCTGAGCCAGCTCGTCGGCGCGCTGGAGGTCCCGCAGCGCCATCGCCAGCCGCTCGGCCGTCACCGGCTGCCCGCCCTCCCAGCGCGCCCAGTACTGTCGCATGGCCGGCGCCGCGGCGCCCCAGCAGCCATCGTAGTAGTCCGCCAGCAGCTCGTCCAGCGGCCGGTCGAGGTCGTACATGAGCTGTGAGGCCAGCCAGTAGCGCGCTCCGCGAGAGCCGAAGTTGTCCTCGGACTCCGCGCTGATGCCGATGGCCTTGTTCATGTGATAGAAGCGCAGATCGTCCGCCAGCCGCTGCGGATCGTACTGCGGCATCTCCCATGACCAGGGGGTCACGGAGTAGTAGGTGCGGATGCCGATGTGATGGCACTTCGCGGACCAGCCCTCGATCAGCTCCGGGAGGCTCATGCCCCCGCGGATGAAGGCCGTGGCGATCCAGATGACCACGTTCTCGCGGGCCTGAATGCTCGGTGGGGGAGAGGTGGGGGCGTAGGCGTACATCGCCACATGTTTGCCCGGCATCTGCTCGGCAAGCGCGTCGGCAACGTGGTTGGCGAGCATGAGGGCATTGTCGGACATGCTGCCCTCGGCCTGGCACCGGGCGCACTCGCACCAGTTGTAGCCGTCGTTGGGCGACAGCGAGACCATGACGGCATCGGGGTGAGCCGCGAAGTAGTCCAGAGCGTACTCGACGGCCCTCGCTCGCACCTCGGGGTTGGTGGTGCAGATCTGGCTGCGCTGGACCCGGCGGCCGTCGATGAGCGAGAAGTACTCCGGGTGCTCCTCGAATGGCCCCCGGTCGCGCGGGTCGCAGATGTTGTGGTACGCGTGTCCCATGCTGCCGTTGAAGTGCCCCGGCATGTGGCTCCGCCGCTGCCACGCCTGATACTCCTGGGTCTGCCGCTCGCGCAGGCGGTGAGCCGCCGACCAGATGCGGCGGTAGCCCATGGTGGGCTGGAAGGCCTCGTCGATCTCGGGCACCGTCACCGTGCCCGCCCGCGGCACATGCTCACCGGCCTCTCCGGGCATGAACCACCGCACCCCCAGCAGGTGCAGCAGGTCATAGGCGCCGTTGAGCGTCCCCATGTCGGTCTGCCCTGCGACGATCAGATGGCGGTCATCGACTGTGCGCAGCAGCCGCCCCTCCGGGCCCAGCTCCGGCAGGCCGGCGCCGCCAGCGAACTGCTCTACCGCCTCCACGCCTATGAGCACGGCCGCCTGATCGGGAAGGGGCACGGCCTGAACGGGCACGCGCGCACCGGACATCCGCTGCAGGTAGAGCGCGATCTCCTCTGCCGCCAGCGCCACTGTCTCCGACGGCTCCGGGCCGGTGACGATGACCGCAGAGGGCTCGCCATCCTCGACGAGCAGGATGGGTTCGGCCGGGGCCGCGACGCAGAACAGCACCGCAGCCAGAGCGACGGACAGGCGAGAAGCCATGGGCCGCACCTCCATGGTGTCGCTATCAGGGCAGGAGAAAGCTTCTCCGCAGAGCCGGGCGGCTCCTGCGCGCGGCTAGGAGCCATTGGGCCTCGTGGTCAGATCCTGTCCGGCCTGAAGGAGACAGCCGTGCCGGGAAGAAGGGCACCGGGAGCTGGTAGACCGAGGAAAGGGAGGAGACCTGCAACCATGTTTGACATGACGGTGGGCTGCGGGACGTGGGCCATGCGCCCCACGCCGCCCGCCGATCCCGCGTCCCTGGAGGCGATGCTCCGGGAGGAGGGTGTCACCGGCGCCTGCGCCTACCCGCTGGAGGCCTGGTTCTGGCCCGATCCGCACGAGGCGAACGAGCTGCGCCTCCCCGAGTTGGCGGCGTCGGACTTCTTCGTGCCCTCTGCGGTAATCAACCCGACGCTGGCCGGGTGGCCGAAGGCCTACGACCTCTGCCGGCAACAGTGGCAGGTTCCGCTGGTGCGGCTGATGCCCGGCTACCATGCGTATGACCTGGACGCCGCGAGCGACCTGGCGGAGCGGGCGGCGGAGGATGGTGTGGCGGTGGGCGTTCACCTGCGCGCCGAGGACGAGCGCATGCACAACCCCGTCGCCATGGTTCCGGGCGTGCCCTTCGCCGACGTGGCGGCCATGGCCCAGCGTTATCCGGAGCTTCAGGTCATCGTGTTCGGCCTGTCGAGGCTCCGGGAGCTGTCGGACTTCGTGCCCGATGACCTTATGGCCAGGCTCAACTCCCCCGAGCGGCCGTCGGAGATGGCGGCGCTCCCCGAGAACCTGTGGATCGAGCTGAGCTTCTTCGAGTACGAGTCCTCGCTGGTGACGGCCCTGAAGCTCTTCCGGGCGGATCGGCTGCTCTTCGGCACCCATGCGCCGCTGTTCTATCCTCGCTCGAACGTGCTCAAGATCGCGAACTCGGAGGCGGACGATGACGTGAAGGCCGCCGTCTCGGCGGCCAATGCCAGCACACTGCTGGGGGTGGCGCCATGACCGCCATCGACATCCACGTGCATCATCCATGGACGGACCCGAATGACCGGCCCGGTTACCGCCTGGAGCGGCTGAAGTCCCTCGCCGGGCAGAGCGGCATCGAGCGGATCCTCGCCCTGACCGGGGGGAAGGGGACATCCACCGAGGAGCTGCAGCGGCGGAATGACTGCACGCTGCGCCTGGTGGAGGAGGCCCCGGACTTCTACTCCGGCGCGATGTACCTCAGCCCGAACCACCCGCCGGAGTTCATCCGGGAGGAGGCGCGCCGCTGCGCGGCCGCGGGCATGGTGGCCATCAAGCAGGGCATCGAGGTCAACGCCCGCGACGCCCGCATCGATCCCATCGCCGAGGCGGCGGTGGAGCTGGGGATCCCTGTGCTCTTCCATGCCTGGTACAAGATGGTCGAGAAGTATCCGGAGGAGTCGGACGGCTCCGACATCGCGCACCTCGCCCGGCGCCATCCCGACACGCGCTTTATCATGGCGCACCTGACGGGCGTCGGCCGGCGCGGAGTGCAGGACGTAGAGGACCTGCCCAATGTCTCAGTGGACACCTGCGGGGGCTGGTACGACACCGAGATGGTGGAGTACGCCGTGCGGCATCTGGGAGCGGAGCGCGTCGTCTACGGCTCCGACTATCCCGGCCGGGACTACGCGCCGCAGGTCGGGCGCGTCATGGGCGCCAGGCTCTCGACCGAGGACCGCGAGAGGGTCCTGTGGCACAACGCGGCCGCGCTGCTGGGGCTGTAGTGCCGGGCATCAACGACATCGCCGGCGACTCGGTCTTCGACGTGCACACCCGCCTGAACGTCAACTGCAACGGATGCACGCTACCCTACAGCCGGTAGCCCCAGATGGCCTGCGTGCGAGGGGAACGCTGCTTCGCCCGCAACACAGATAACTGGGGCGCGGGCGGCCTCGCCCGCGCGTTCCACCGACACTTGGGATTCGCACCCTCTCTTCACCGGCTCCACCATCTGTTAAGCACCGCGGCCCCAGGCGGGGGGAGACCTGGGGCCGCAGATGCTCCGTCTTGCGACGGAAAGCTCGTGCGTCAACTACTCGTTGTCCGGTTCAGCATTCGCCGCTGGCGGCCGAAGGACCTTCTTCATCTGCTCGACCAGCTCAGCCATGCTGACCATATTATCATCATTAACGTCCGTCGTGTCAAAGTACTTCTGCCATTCGTCCGCCGAAACCTGCCCGTCACCGTTCTCGTCCATCATGCGGATCAGGGTCAGGGCCGGGTTCGCGCGCTGCTGGCGTGCGCCGCGGAGGGCCTCCACGTCCTGCTCAGTGATGACTCCGTCTCCGTCCGGGTCCATCCGCTGGAAGACCTCCGGGCGCCCGGGCCATTCCTCCTGAGAAAGCTGCCCGTCGCCATCCGCATCGAAGCGCTGGAGCATCACTTGCCAACGAGCGCGGGCGTCGGCCGGACCTCTCTGCTGAGCGGGACGGTCGCCGATGCGCCCTCCTATCCGTCCAGCCTCCGCGGAGGTTACCACACCATCGGCATTCCTGTCAAGAGCGCTGAAGATTCTTTCCGGGCCACCGAATTCGTCCTTCCCCAGCACCCCGTCATTGTTGGCGTCGAAGCGCTGGAGCATCCGCTGCCACATCTGCTGAGGATCGCGCATGGCGCGCTGGGCGCCCTGCCGCCGCCCGGCCTGCAACTCGTCTGGCGTGATGGTTCCGTCCCCATTGGCATCCATGCGAAGGAAGGCGTTCTCGGCCCCCTGGAACTCGTCGCGCTCGATCTTGCCGTCACCGTTCGCGTCGTGCCTGTCGAAGAAGGCCGCCGCCCGCGCATTCGGCTGGGGATCGGCCTGCTCGGCGCCCTCAGGCGCGGCCAGCACCAGCGCCACCGTCACGGCCAGGACAAACGTGATGGTGATGGGGACCACACGCTTTCGGCTCACCACCGGTACCGCCTCCTCGTTAAGTGGTTCTGAAGACATGGACGGCGCCCGGGCTGCCCAGGTTCACACTCGGGCAGGGAATCTTCGGCTATCAGGCGAATGCGCTGAGGGCATGTCCAGCTCTCGATTCTCTCGGAGCACCACACATGAGCCATGTGATACAAAGCGCTTCGCAGCGGGCCGACGATCAGCTCACCGCTCCCGCCGACATCGGGGCCCTCACCGTGCGGGCGGTGCTGCTGACGGTGGTCCTGACCTTCGCCACCTACATCGGCATCACTCGCCTGGGCTACGTGCGCATCTGCTGGGTGCCCTACATTGTCCCTCCCGCACCGGCCATCCTGTTCCTGCTGATCCTGATGGGCCTCAATGCCGGGCTGTGGGCGCTGTGGCGCTCCGGTCGGATGCCCCGACTGCTGGCGCCGTTCTCTCGCGGGGAGCTGCTGCTGGTGTATGCGGCCCTGGCGGCGTCGCTGGCAATGGAGCGCGCCGGCTATATCCTCCACTACCTCATGTTCCCCAAGTACTACGGCACGGACGTGGACGGCTACCGGGAGCTGTTCCAGTATTACCCTGACTTCTACATCCCCCACGACACCTGGGTCGTGGAGGGCTTCTTCGAGGGCACCGCCACCGGACGCGTGCCCTGGGACGTATGGTGGGGGCCCCTGGGCTGGTGGACGCTGTTCTGCCTGGTGCTGACCTTCACCGTTCTCTGCCTGGTCGCCATCTTCCGCAAGCAGTGGAGCGAGAATGAGCGGCTGACGTATCCGATGCTGTTCCTGCCGCTGGAGATCACCGGGGGCTTCTCGGGCTCCTCGCCGGTCAAGTCCTTCTTCACCGACCCCGTCATGTGGGCGGGCTTCGGCGTGGCGGCACTATTCAACATCATCAACATCACCCACGCCTTCTACCCCGCCTTCCCTCAGATCCAGAAGTACATGCGCGTGGCGTCGGGCATCACCGAGGGGCCGCTGCGCTACCTGCGCCCCATGAACTTCTCGCTGGCGCTGGAGGTGTGGGGGCTGGCCTACCTGATGTCGGGCGAGGTGCTGCTGACGGCCTTCGGCAGCTACTTCTTCATGAAGCTGGTCAAGATCACCGGTCGCAGCTTCGGCTATCGGGGTGCCGGCTTCCCGTTCTACCAGGAGGTGAGCGCGGGAAGCTGCATCGCCTTCACGGCCTTCATGCTGTGGGCCGGCCGGCCGCATCTGAGGCAGGTGTGGCGCAGCATCCTGTCCGGCCCGCAGGAGTATGACCGGACCGAGCCGATGTCCTACCGCACGCAGACCGTGGGCTTCATCGGCGGCACCGTCGCGCTGATGTGGATGCTCAGCTACGCCGGCATCCGCTTCGGCCCCCTGCTGGCCTACTTCATAAGCCTCTGGATGTTCGTGCTGGTGGCGGCGCGGATTCGCGCCGAGGCCGGCCCCCCGGTTCTCTGGACCCATCCCTACGGCTTCGACACCATAGTGCCGATACATCTCCTGGGCAATCGCTGGCTGCGCGGCGTAGGCTCTCCGCAGTCCATGGTCCTCTACTACGCCCTGTTCTGGATCGGCCGCACGGTCCTGGCCCACAGCGCCGGCCAGGCCTTTACCGACGGCCTCAAGCTCCCCGAGTACGTGCGCTCCAGGCGGGGCAGCTTCGCGTGGCTGATGCTGGCCGCCTGCCTGGTGGCTCTGGGGCTGACCTTCTGGTACCACCTCGACGTGGGCTACAAGTACGGCCAGGGGCTGATCGGCGCCAAGACCGGGCGCGCAGGGCGGTCGTGGGCGCTGAACTGGTCGCGGGGCAACTACCGGCTCCTGGATCAGGCGCTGGCGAACCCCCAGGGGCCCGACTGGACCCGGATCGGCTTCTACGGGGCCGGCTTCGGCCTGACGGCTATCGTCACCTACGCCCGCATGGTTGTCTCCAACTTCCCCTTCCACCCACTGGGCATCATCATGGGCACCCTCTACAACGACTGGTCGCCCTACTGGGGCCCGTTCCTGGGCGCCTGGATCGCCCAGCGGCTGACGCTCCGTTACGGCAGCCTGCCGGCCTACCGGAGGGTGGTGCCGGCCTTCCTGGGGCTGTTCTTCGGGCATGTCCTGGTCGGCGGCATCGTGTGGCGTATCTTCATCAACTACTTCATCGATCCCGTCATCTCATTCCGCTACTACCTCAACCTCGGGGGATGACGGCGGCAACCTGGCGCAGTACCGGGGGAGCGCAGCGTGCAGGGCGCCCTACCAGACGCCCCAGTCATGCCGTACGGAGGGGCGGGATTCCCGCCCTGCCCTTAGGCCGTTCATGCGGACCTTGAGACCAACGGCGCGCACAGGAGAAACGGCGGGCCGGACAGTGGTCCGGCCCCTCCATACGGCCTCTGCATTACCCACATCTTGCGGGAGGCCTGCGATGGAGTTGAGCACGGGCTCAGGCCTGTGTTGGTGTCGTACGGAGGGGCCGCCCGAGCGCAGCGAGGGTGCCGCCTGCGCCGTCGTTTCGCGCAGGCGGCAGGTTCCATCCCGGCCCGCCCGTTTGCCGTTCGGCGTGAGCAACGACATGGGCCGGGATGGAACTGCAAACGGCTTTCCCGCGCAGGGCGCCCATGGGCCTTCCGCCAGCGCCCAAGATGTGGGCAATGCGTTAGCCATACGGCAACGGCACAGTGGGCGGCGTTTGCTGTAGGGCGCGGACCTGTGCCGCGCCCCAGGCACGCTGTCAGGCGCAGGCCGACCTGCGCGAATGGCGGGGGTTCGAGAGTTGAGGGAGAGGTTCGGGAGCCTTCTGGTCCACGGATCTGGCGCGGTGCCCGCGTACGGCGATAGGGGCGGCCATAATCGACCGCCCCCGTCCTCGCCTCGCGTTCCACGAACGGCAGCTCTGAGCTACATACACACCTGGGCGTCAGGCGCCATTAACGTCCGTACCAGAACTGGGAGTCGCCATAGAGCCCGTGATCGCCCTCAAGCGTCTGGCGGTTCATCCACTTGGCATGGCCGTCGATGAACCCGACATTGGCGCCATTGTTATGGCGAATGTCCAGACGCGCGAAGCCGTCCTTGCCGTACGCGTAGTGGTCCGGGTACCTCCACAGGTAGTAGGTGGGGTAGACCACGTAGTACTTGCAGTCCGTGAACCAGATGGTTTCCGCCGGCCTCTCGAAGTCGGAGAGGTTGAGGTAGTTGTAGAAGTAGGTCACCCAGTAGTTCATGCCGTACCCCAGGGTGTTATCCCGGCCGTTGTAGTGCCAGTCGTAGGTGGGGAGGGAGGGGCAGACGTAGAGCTGCTCGTTCTTGACATACGGGTAGACCTGCTGTTGCCAGTTATAGTAGGGGGAGTCCCATGGCCATTCCGGCTCGTCTGGCGTCTGCGGGTGTCGTGTTCCCGCAAGATGCCCGAAGAGGCAGTCGTCGTAGTCGGTCACGTACATGTGCGCTCCGAGGACAAGTTGCTTCATGTTGCTCAGACAGCTCGCCTGCTTGGCCTTCTCCCGTGCCCTGGCGAAGACCGGGAAGAGGATTGCGGCCAGGATCGCGATGATCGCGATCACGACCAACAGCTCGATGAGCGTGAAGCCCTTGCGCATACTCCAGACACCTCCTGGGGTGAGCTTGGTACAGTTGTAGAGGCAAGACGCCCGGCGCAATCTCCGGGTGGCCTCCCTATTCGCGTGCGGGTATTTCGGCATCGGACAATAGTTTCCTCCGCCTGTAGAGAATTCTTCTTCGGGTTAAGGTGCTCACCGGGACATGCGGGGACGGTATGCCGGGCAGGGAACCCGCCGCCCCACGGCGAAAGACCACGATGAGTGCGGACGCAGGTGATCTTCCGCTCAGCGCCGGTCGAGGAGTTAACCAATGGCGAGGAAGTCGCGCGGCGGAGACAAGGTGACCATCAAGATCCCGCGCCCGCTCTACGAGCGCATCGGGCAGATCATCGACGGCGCGGGCTACAACTCGGTGACGGAGTTCGTGGTCTACGTGCTCCGCGACCTGGCCTCTACCCACGCCCTGGCCGAGGGGGAGGAGTACTCCGAGGAGGAGCTGGAGCGCGTCAAGGCCCGCCTGCGGTCGCTGGGGTATCTGTAGCACCCTGAGCAGCCCGGGGGCCGACTTCGTGCGCTCCTGCGGAGCGCCGTCAGGCGGCCTCTCCCAGGGCAAACGCCCCTTGCGCAACTGGTGTCTATAGGCCAGTACAGAGCCCAACTCACTCATCCAGCGGCCCTGTCATCTCGTCCAGGCGGTCGAAGGTCTCACGGATGTACGCCACCCGGTGCTCGACCGCGCTCTCCATGCTCTCCTCCGACGCCTCCGGGTCCGCCTGTGAGGGCCGGCCCCACGTCCCGGTCTCGGTGCTCGTCCCGTAGCCCACGTAGTCGTTCCACTCCTGGCCCACGTCCGGCGAGAAGTCCGGCGACCGGCCCTTCACCAGCTCCGGGCGCAGCGCCAGCATCTGGCCGGTCTCGCCGGCCCCGGCGTGCGTCTCCCGGGGCATGCGCTCTCGCTCGGACAGCAGTGGGCCGTCGGCGTGGATGATGCGCAGGTCATCGTAGCGGAAGTTGAGGTGGCGGATGGTGGGCTTGAGGATCCAGTTGCCGCCATGGCAGGAGAGGATGACGATCTTGCGGATGCCATGGTGGCGCAGCGACAGCACGATGTCCTCGATCACCAGCGCCAGCGTGGAGGGCCGGAGGGTGATGGTGCCCGGCAGGTCCATGTGCTCCTGGGAGTTGCCGTAGGCGATAGCGGGCAGCAGGTAGCAGTCGCCCAGGCGCTCGGCCATGCGCCGGCCCATGTCATCGGCGCGGATCCAGTCGGTGGCGATGGGCAGATGGTGGCCGTGCTGCTCCAGCGAGCCGACCGGGAGGATGGCGATCTCCGGCTGCTCGTCGGCGATCTCTTTCCAGGTGTTGAAGACGGTAACCATGGTGGCCCCCTGCGTCGCGATGTGGGTGCGCAAGGGCAGTTTCGCGCTCGGGGAGCCGGTCCCTTCCGAGTCGTGGAGCAGGTGCAGGCCTCCGGCTGTGGAAAGGTCCTAGCAGAAGCATTCATTGGCGGACCGGGAGCGTGACCTGGAGTGGACGCCTCGCAGCGCATTGATGTGCTGATCCGGGCCCGGTACTCCATCCTCTACGTGGTCTCGTGGGAGGAGGAGCGGGTGGAGAAGGCGCTGAAGAGCATCGCGGGCAAGCGCGACAAGCAGATGTTCACCTGGACCATCACCCGCGGGATGGTCCAGGAGGGCGGCAAGCAGAGCGATCCCTCAACGACCGACCCCCTGCGGGCGCTGGACTTCGCCATGGAGCACAAGGACCCGGCCCTGTTCGTGCTGCGCGACTTCGATCCATTCCTCGACGATCCCACCGTGGAGCGCAAGCTCCGGGACGTGGCGCGAGCCTTCCGCGCCAGCTACAAGACCCTCATCATCGTCTCGCCGGTGCTGGAGATCCCCAATCACTTGGAGAAGGACGTGACGGTCATCGACTTCCCGCTGCCCGACCAGGAGGAGCTGCAGAAGCTGCTGGCGGGCATCGTCAAGCAGGTGGAGGGCAACCCCAACATCCGCATTCAGCTCGACGAGGAGGGCCGGGAGCAGCTCGTGAAGGCCGGCCTGGGGCTCACCGCGTCGGAGGCGGAGGACGCCTTCGCCAAGGCCGTCGTGCTCAACGCCAGGCTGGGCCCCGAGGACATCGAGGTGGTCCTCACCGAGAAGGAGCAGATCATCCGCAAGTCCGGGATCCTGCAGTTCTACTCCGCGGAGGAGCGCTTCGGGCACATCGGCGGCCTCGACAGCCTCAAGCAGTGGCTGGGCAAGCGCGGGAAGGCCTTCACGGAGGCGGCGCGCAAGTTCGGCCTCCCCCAGCCCAAGGGCGTCCTGCTCATCGGCGTGCAGGGCTGCGGCAAGAGCCTCTCGGCGAAGGCCGTCTCCAGCCTGTGGCGCCTGCCGCTGCTGCGGCTGGACGTGGGATCGGTCTTCTCGGGCGTGGTCGGCTCCTCGGAGCAGAACATGCGCCGGGCCATGCGCCTGTCCGAGTCCATCGCCCCGTGCATCCTGTGGCTGGACGAGCTGGAGAAGGGCTTCTCGGGCACGCAGAGCTCCAGCTTCTCGGATGCCGGCACCACCGCCCGCGTCTTCGGCAGCTTCATCACCTGGCTGCAGGAGAAGACCGAGCCGGTGTTCGTCATCGCCACCGCCAACGACATCACCGCCTTGCCGCCCGAGCTGATGCGCAAGGGGCGCTTCGACGAGATATTCTTCATCGACCTGCCATCAGAGTCCGAGCGCGAGGAGATCTTCCGCATCCACCTTGAGAAGCGCGACCGCGACCCGTCGAAGTTCGACATCGCTCAGTTGGCCCAGGCGTCGGAGGGCTTCTCGGGCTCGGAGATCGAGCAGGTGGTCATCTCGGGGCTCTATGATGCCTTCGACGAGCAGCGAGAGCTGACCACCCAGCACATGCTGAGCAGCATCGAGAGCACGGTGCCCCTGTCGGACACTCGCAGGGAGGACATCGACGCCCTGCGGAGCTGGGCGGAGACGCGCGCCCGGCCGGCCTCCGTGCACGCGGCTGCGACGACCGCCGAGCGGCGCAGATTCGAGTTCTGAAGCGCAGCGAGGGGGAGAGACAGATGTCATGTGGCGTGGCCATCGGGTTGGCGCTGGCGGACCTGGCGATCTTCGTGATTGCGACGAACGCCACGGCCCTCGCGGTAGGCGGGGCCGTGGCGGCCGCGAACCGCGCGGCTGAGCGAAGGCGGCTGCGCGAGATGATGCTGGAGGCGACCGCCGGGGAGCTGAACCTCGACGAGGTGCTCGACGAGGACCGGGCGGAGGGCCTGCGGAGCATGATCGACGAGGCGGGCCTGACAGCACAGTTCCAGGGCACCGACGTCATCGTGCGCACCGGCACGGGGGACGTCATCGGCCTCAAGCGCGACAGCGAGGGGATCTACCAGGTGGTGGCCAAATGGTGTCCCGATGACGCCCAGCGACTGCAGGTGGATACCTCCGAGGTCGCCGAGAAGTGGCGCCAGCGCTACGCCTACCTGAAGGTGAAGAAGGAGGCCGAGGCCCTGGGCTACCAGGTGGTCGAGGAGGAGGTCCTTGCCGACGACAGCGTGCGCGTTCGGGTGCGCCGGTGGGACTGATGGCCCGGCGACCTGACGCCATCGGCGACTTCACCGTGCGGCGGCTGCTGGGCACCGGCCGCCACGGGCGAACCTGGCTGGCGGTGGGTCCCGACGGCCGCCAGGCGGCGCTCCGGGAGATCGAGTGCCATGGGACGCCGGAGGCCGACGCCGTCAGGACCGATCCCGCGCTGAAGCGGCTGACGCGGGTGATGTCGGGCATCTCCCACACGGGTATCGCCGAGAATCTCGACGTCCTGAGGCTGGGCACGCGGGTCTACGTGGCTGAGGAGTACGTGGAGCTTCCGCCACTGGTGCAGGTGTTGGCGCAGGAGGGGACGCTGCCGGTGGAGGAGGCGTGGGCCATCGGCTGCCAGATCCTCAGCGCCCTGGAGTTCGGCCATCTCCGCGGGCTGCTGCACCTTGACGTGCGCCCCGACAACGTCCACTACGACCGCCGCTTCCGCCAGGTCGTGCTTACCGACTTCGGGCACATGCAGCTTCTGCTGGGGCTGCGCACGGGGCTGACGCTGGCGAGCATCGCCGACGAGTACCACCCGCCGGAGGTGCACGCCGGCGCCGAGCCGGCCATTACCTCCGAGATCTTCTCGGTGGGCGCCACCATCCACGAGCTGCTCACCGGCGTGCTCCCCGACCGCCCGGACCTGGAGCCGCCCCAGGGCGGGCGTTTCACCTTCCTGGAGGTGGAGCGCCAGGCGGCGCGCAGGACGCCCCAGGAGCTGCTGGAGGCGGTCGCTCAGCAGGCGCCGGGCATCGTGGCGGTGGTGCGCAAGGCGCTGGATGCTGAGCCCGGTAAGCGCTACCAGCGCGCCGGCCAGATGCAGGGGGCTCTGGCGCGGGCCTGGCGGGCGGACGCTCAGGGCGAGCGCTACGTGGAGGAGAGCCTGGTGGAGGAGGCGGCCAAGCCCGAGGCCGTCGCCGAGGAGGCCGAGAGGGCGCCGGGCGGCGGCTGGCGGGCCGAGGGCGGTGTGCAGTTCTGCGAGCAGTGCGGGCGGCCGATCCGGCCGGGCTCGAGAGTCTGCCAGCGCTGCGGCACGCCGCGGACGAGGCGGGGCCGCGTCGTCTCGCTCCCCCCGCAGCGCCGCGAGCCCCAGACCTACTTCCAGCGCCACGGCGACAGGCTGCTGGTCGAGGAGCGCTTCGCGGAGGCCGAGGAGGCCTACCGCATGGCCGCCCAGCGCGCTCCCGACGACGCCGAAGTGCAGCGGGACCTCGCGGACGCGCTGGCGATCAATGGCAAGTACGCCGAGGCCGCGGCGGCCTATCGCCGGGTGCTCAGGGACCGGCCCGACGACCTGGAGGTGCGCCACGAGCTGGGGCGGGTGCTGGTGGCCGACGGGCGCGACCGGGAGGGCGCCTACGAGCTGCGGAAGGTCCTGGAGGCAGCTCCGTCCGAGGAGATGCGGCGCTCGGCGGTAATCCACCTCGGGGCCGCGCTGGCCGGACAGCGCCGCTATGGGCAGGCGCGCAAGCTGTGGCTGGAGGTGCTGGAGGAGGAGCCGCGCAACGCCCGCGTGGCCTACCTGGTGGCCACCAGCTACCTGGGGGAGCACAATGAGCCGGCCGCCCAGCACTACCTGCAGATGGCTCTGCGCGCCGACCCCGACTACGGCCAGGCGCGGCGGGCATTGCGGGAGGTGCGCCTCCGCCTCGACCGCGGCGCGCACCGCCCGGTCTCGTCGCAGTACACCCGGCCGCCGACGGACAGCTCCGGCACCGGCTTTTTGGCAGACGCCTTGCGTGGTGCCAGCGTGCTTCTGGGGCTTGGTGAGCCCGAGAACGAGGATCGGCGCCAGGATGCCATTGGCATCGATGAGTTCCTCCGCGGGGACCTGCCCGGCCGGAGCATCCCCATCGAGGACGACGAAGACGAGGAGCAGGAGGGGGAGGGCGAGCCCTGAGGCGCTTCATCCGCGTCCGCGATGGGCGCGAGCCGCCGGCCTTCGAGCTCTGCCGCACCACGCCGGTGCCCTTGGCCGACCTGGACACAGCCACCGACGAGGAGCTGGCCGCGGCGCACTCGCTAGGGCTGCAGGCCCTGGGGCATCGCGCCGATGCGGCCGGCAGCCCGTCGCTGCTTGACGTGAAGATCGAGCTGTCTCGCCGAGCCCTGAGCGACTGCCGACTCTGCCCCCATGCCTGCGGCGTGGACCGCCTGGCCGGAGAGCGGGGCTTCTGCGCGGTGGGGGCGGAGACGCACGTGGCGGCCGAGATGGTCCACCTCGGGGAGCTGCCCGATCTCGTGCCGGCCTACTCCGTCTTCCTGGGCGGCTGCACCATGCGCTGCCTGTATTGCCGCAAGCCCGACCTGCTCCAGCGCCCGGATGAGGGCGATCTGCTGCAGCCGGAGCGATTCGCGCGGGACGTGGCCGCCGGCGCCCGCGACGGAGCGAGGACCCTCAAGCTGCTGGGCGGCACACCTGAGCCGCACGTGCACGCCATCCTGCGGGGCCTGCAGGCCCTGGACGTATCACTGCCCGTGATGTGGGAGAGCACGATCTTCATCGCGCCGCAGTGCCTGGAGCTGATCCGCGGCTGCGTTGACCTGTTCATCGCCAACGTGCGCTACGGCAACGACGACTGCGCGCGGGAGCTGTCGGGGGTGGCCGAGTACGTGCAGCCGGCCATGGCCGCGCTCCGGGAGGCCAGCAGGTGGGCGGATGTGGCGCTCCGGCACCTGGTCCTGCCGGGGCACATCGACTGCTGCACGGCCCCGCTGGCGGAGATGCTCGAGGACGCGCTCCCGGACACAGAGCTGGTGCTGCTGATGCAGTACGTGCCCTTCTGGCGGGCGTGGGAGCGCCCGGAGCTGTCGCGGCGGCTGAGCGAAGAGGAGAGGCGACACGCGGTCGAGGTGGTCAGCGAGCGAAAGCGCCTGTGGAGCGTGGGGCAGTTAGTGTGAGGCCCCGGCGCCTGCGAGTGCATGGTCATCGCTCCGGTTGGTCGATTCTGAGCTTGCAGCTAGTGCTGACTTGCACAATTCAGCGTATGTTAACGACCAACACACTCGGGGCTTGGTTGCCCTGGAGATGAGGGGGTGTCTGGTGGAGGGGCCGCCGGGCGCGCAGCGCCCGGTGAGGCCTGCTCGCTACGCTCACAGGCCTCAGGTTCCACCCCGGCCCGGCACGTAGCTTTGCCCACGGCCTAAAGCCCGCGCAGGCGGGGGCGCCTGCGCTGATGGTCGGGCTGGAAGCCCGTGAGACCGAAGGTCTCCAGTGGGCCGGGGTGGAACCTGCGCGGTCAGTTGCTACCGCTCCTGACCGCGCCCCGCTCGCTTCGCTCGCGGCGGCCCCTCCATGGTA
>JAYENL010000325.1:0-3482 GCA_034722055.1 Armatimonadota bacterium | reverse complement strand
CCGCGTCGCGGCCATCAACACCCAATACGCGTCCGGCGTCGAGGCCTACCATCAGTTCATGGCCGAGAGGGGCATCGATCCCGGCGCCCCCCGCACCTTCTTCATGCAGATGGAGTCCCGCGGCGGCGAGGAGGGCACCGACTGGGAGCAGATCTTTATCGACCTCGGACCTCACCCCCTCAGCGTGCTGATGGCCTTCTGCGGGCCGGGCGAGATGCTCGAGGACTCCGCCTCGTGCATGGTGGAGCGCAAGTGCGTTGAGGCGCGATTCGACTACCAGATGGCGTCCGGTGGGACCTGCCGGGCGCACATCGTCTGCCGGAACCGGCCGGAGGGCGACCTCATTCGCCGCTTCGGCATCAACGACGTGCTGGTTGACTACGAGGGACGCAACGATGACAGCGGCGTCTACCGGGCCTATCTGTCCCGTGACGGCGATGAGATGTGCGCCCAGGACTTCGTGGAGGCGTCAATCCAGCGCTTTGTGGAGGTCGTCCGTGGAGACGCCGAGCGGCCGCTGGCGACGGCGGCCGAGGGACTGCAGAACCTGCAGATGCAGCTCGTGCTGCTGGCCGGGGCGCGGCGCGTCTGAGACGCCCGGCTGCCATTTCGAGGAGGAACTGTGATGTCGGCGACGGATGATATCCTGGCGAACTGCAGCGATGATGGGCCGCTTCAGGCGGCGCTCAAGCAGCTCGACGACGCCGCTGCACTGATCGGCCTCGACGACGCCGTACACGGCAAGCTGCGCAAGCCCAAGCGGGTGATGATGGTCTCCATCCCCACCGAGATGGATGACGGCAGCTTCGAGGTGTTCACCGGCTATCGGGTTCAGCACAGCATGGAACGCGGGCCCTGCAAGGGCGGGATCAGATACCATCCCGGCGTCAATCTCGAGGAGGTCATCGCCCTCGCGATGTGGATGACCTGGAAGTGCGCCGTCGTGAACATCCCCTACGGCGGCGCCAAGGGAGGCGTCATCTGCAACCCCAAGGAGATGTCTCGCAGCGAGCTGGAGCGCATGACCCGACGCTTCACCACTGAGCTGGTGGAGGTCATCGGCCCTGAGAAGGACATCCCTGCGCCGGACGTCTACACTGACGCGCAGGTCATGGCCTGGATCATGGACACCTACTCCATGCAGAAGGGCTACTCGGTGCCGGCGGTGGTGACGGGCAAGCCGATCGCGCTGGGCGGCTCGCTCGGCCGCGAGAAGGCCACCGGCCGGGGCTGCGTCTTCACCATCCGGGAGGCCATGAACCGCCTGGGGATCGCAACGGAGGGGGCCACCGTCGCCGTTCAGGGCTTCGGCAACGTGGGCGCGTCCGCCGCTGAGCTCATCGAGCCGCTGGGCTGCAAGGTCATCGCCGCCTCCGACTCCACGGGCGGGGTCCTCAACCCTAACGGCATTGCGGTGCAGGGGCTCATCGAGCATAAGGCCGGGACCGGCAGCGTCGTCGGCTTCCCGGACACCGAGGAGATCACCAACGAGGAGCTGCTGACCCTGGAGTGCGACGTCCTGATCCCGGCCGCGCTCGAGAACGCCATCCACGAGGGCAACGCCGGCGATGTCCGGGCCAGGATCATCGCGGAGGGCGCCAACGGCCCCACCACGCCCGCGGCGCAGGATATCCTCAACGAGAAGGCTGTCTTCGTCATCCCGGACATCCTCGCCAACGCCGGAGGCGTTACGGTCTCCTACTTCGAGTGGGTTCAGGGACTGCAGGCCTATTTCTGGAGTGAAGAGGAGGTCAACAAGCAGCTTGAGGACATCATGGTGCGGGCCTTCAATGAGGTCTACGCCGAGCACGAGCGTCTCGGGGTGGACATGCGCGCGGCGGCCATGGCCACCGCCGTCGGACGCGTCGCCGAGGCCCAGCATATGCGCGGCATCTACCCGTGATGCCCGTGACCGGGTGATCGCCTGCGCGGGACCACGCTCGCGCTCACCCGCGAGACTCCGCGTCCCTTGACGACGCGGCAGCCGGCGCCTGGTGGCTATCAGAGCCTACGCCGTCTGTTGGAGGGGCCGCCGGGCCCGCAGCGCCTGCTGAGGCCTGTGAGGGTAGCGAATGGGCTCAGATTCAACCGCAGAAGCGCGGCGGCTGCGAGCAGCCAGGGCCGGAGGCGGGCCGCGAGCAGGTTTCCGGCCGGGTGGTTTCGGGTAACTAAAAGGCCGGGGGCAACGGCTCGGAGTGTACCTCGTTGAGACACGACACCGGGCTCACTATCGGAGTATGGTATCTGGACCGCACGCACGGGGGCGACCTCCGCAGACCCGTGCTGACCGGCCTGTCTTGAACGTTGTCTGACGTCGGCCCGGGTGGGGCGGCGATTGTGTTGCTGAACCGCCTATTATGCAGGGCGTGTCGTAGAACGCCACAAGGAGGCCCACCACATGGTTTCCCGGTCACGTGCCTTTACTCTGATCGAGCTGCTGGTGGTCATCGCGATCATCGCAATTCTTGCAGCGATCCTCTTCCCGGTCTTCGGTCGCGCTCGCGCGAAGGCCAGACAGGTGAGCTGCGCGTCCAATCTCAGGCAGATCGGCACGGCCTTTCAGCTTTACGCCAGCGACTATCACGATATGCTCCCGCCGGAGGCCCCCAGCGGAGCGAACTGGACGTATGCCTGGTACAAGGACGAGACGCACAGAGCACGCCTGGCCTACATGGTCGGCGCCCTGGATCCGTATGTGAGGAACGCGCAGATCTGGTACTGCCAGGACGATCCCTTCCGGACTGACGCGGCGACGGCCGGAGGATGGGGGAGGCCAGAGGATGCTGCCGCTGGCCGCATCAGCTATGCCATGTGTACGCAATGGAACACCTACGGCGGCAGCTATGACCCCATGTGTCCCGATCCCAGTGGGCCCACCGATGTCACCCGCGGTAGGGCCTCCCAGCTCAACCTCATGTGTGACAACGGGCTCTACGATGACCCTGAGGGGAAGAACAGCGGAGCGCACTTCCAGGGCTCCAACTTCCTCTTCATGGACACGCACGTGAAGTTCATCCCCAAAGGTCAGTGGGTCACACTGCACCCGCCTATGGCGCCCATGACGCCGTGACCGACGCAGCGCCGGCAATGACAGCGCCCGCCCCGCCCGGGGCGGGCGTGTCTGTTTGCGCGCAGGGGCGACGCCTCTGGACGTGCCACGCGCGGCGCGCTGCCGTCGGCTGCGGCGATCGCGCCCGCTGTTACCCCCTCCGGGACGGAGGGGGATGCGACCGCGCCGCGGTCGCGGGGGAGGCCGTCGTTCGCAGCCGTGCGGAGGGGCGGGCTGCCCAGCCCGCCCGGTCGTTTGCCGTTCGCGCCTACCGCGCGGCCAGGCGGCTCTTGAGCCAGCAGTAGAGGGCGTCGCCGATCTGGTAGTAGCCCGCCGCGTTTGGATGCACCCCGTTCGCCAGCCGTGAGATCTCCACGTCCGTGTGCGCGTTGGCCGGGATGCTTCTATGCGGGAAGCCGTGCACCGCGTCCAG
>JAYENL010000324.1:0-53047 GCA_034722055.1 Armatimonadota bacterium | reverse complement strand
ACCCACATCGTGGCGACTGGCGATTCGCTGTCTGCCGTCCGGAGGGGCGCGACTACGCTCGCGCCCGGCCCTTGTCGTGCCGTGTGGAGGGGCCGGACCACTGTCCGGCCCGCCGTTCCCCCTCTGGGACGGCTTACATTGACCCACATCGTGGCGACTGGCGATTCGCTGTCTGCCGTCCTGAGGGGCCGTCTGAGGCTCCAGCATCGTTCGCTGCAGCCGAAGCCGGCCCGGCCGTTGGTCGTGCAGGCCGCCGATTGCGTCACTTCGCCTGCAGCGGGCCGACTTCGCGCGCTCCTGAGGAGCGCCCTCAGGCGGCCCCTCCACGGCCAACAGCCCTCCGCATCAGACCGAAGGTCTTGAGGTCGCCATGCGACCTCCGTGAGACTGCCATGCAGTCTCCGGTAAAGGTAAGCCGTACGACAGCAACACAGGCCTGAGCCCTGCCTCAACTCCGTCGCAGACCTTCCGGAAGATCTCGGCAATGCGAAGCGTGCATGGAGGGGCCGCACGCTGCGCGAGCGCGAAGCGGTCGCGCAAGGTCGGCCCAATAGTGGAAGCTGCGAGCTCCAAGCCGCAAGCTACAAACCTACGACCACAGCCGCCGACCTGCCCCGTGGCGCAGGCTGCCAGCCTGCGGTCGTTGTCAGCGTCGGAGGAGCGTCACGTAGCGCTACAGCAGGGCGGGCCGATTCCGTCCGGGCCGTTTGCCGCCGGCGTTGCCTTGCCCTTCACCCGTTGTACTCCCGCGCGCCGTGCCAGCGCAGGAGGTCAGCCACGATCCCGTGGCGTGCGGTGTCAAACATACGGGCGACGTCGAGGGGCGTTTCGCCACACCTGTTCCGGGCATTGACGTCCGCACCCGCATCGATCAGAAGCTCAATGATGACAGCGTTGCCCGCCTCAGCAGCTTTGTGCAGTGGTGTATCGCCATCTTCAGCGTCGCCCGGCGCATTGCTGCCTTACAGGCCCAGAAAGTCCGACCAGCTAAACAGTGGTCTATCGCCATCTTCAGCGTCGCCCGGCGCATTGGCGTCCGCGCCGGCTTGCAACGCGCTCCTAACAGCTTCCACGTCTCCCCCTCTCGCCGCCTCATGCAGCGCTATGCGTGCCTCTGTCTGCGTGGGAGGCGGCCGCGCCACCTCATTGCCGACCCCGCCCTCGGGCGGTGACGCATTGCGCTCAGTCTGCTCTCTGGGCAACACTGACAAGAGGTCTTGCGCGCGTTCCCATCTGCAGCCTCTCTTGATAAGCTGCATGGCAATGTCGCGTCTCGACATGCCCTCTCTGTGCTTTGCCAGAACAAACGTCTCCAGCTCGGAGGGGGGCGGAGGGGGCGGTGGCTCAGAGACCCGCGAAGCGTCTTCGGCAACGCTTTGGTCCCCGCCCTCATCCTCCACCAGAGCGACGAACTGGGCGCCGATCGCCCCCGCGGCTCTTGCTGCACGCCGAGCACCCCCTTTTCGCTTCTTGCGTCGCCTACGTGAGCCCCCCAGGGCCGTGTCGATCCTATCCTGGCCACCGTGAAGGAGGCCAGCGAGAGCGCCCGTCACCGGGTTCTTGCCCTTGCTCAGAGCCGCAAGAGAGCCCACAGCGGAGGCCGAGATGGGATCGTGGAACAGGACACGATGCTTGCGGCCCAACAGCCTGTGAGGCGCATCCAACCATCTGTGGACCTCGGCGTGGCTGTCTCCCAGAAGCCGCCGCGTCCACTTCCGATGCAGAAAACCACGTGGCATGGCAGATCCCTCCTGACAAGACCAACACTACTATACCACAGGGCCAGAATGGGCGCCAGTCAGATCACGATGCCAGGCCGCACCCGTGGCTGGCGCGCGTCTTCCTGACGTACCCCCACCGCCTTACGCCTGCAACTGATTGCCAGGGCAGGGCCGGCATTGCTCCTTTGTCGTGGGCTTGCGGTCCCGCAAGGCCGGGCCAACACGCTCTTGTTCCGCCCGCGGCCTGCGAGGACCGGACAGCAGCCGTGGTGCCCCGACCTCGTCGGGGCCGTTTGTCGGTGCCTTTGTGGAGCGTGCCCGGGCCCCGTCCGTCCCCGGGGCGTATCGGAACTAGCTGACCAGGATTCTCGCCAGTATTGTTGAGGACAGCTGTAAGTTAACACACCCCACGGGGTGCAGCCAAAGGGTGTTTAGGGACATGAATTGGCCCCAAGACGCGCTGAGCGCTAGAACTGAGGCCATGGGAAATCGAGCTGGGGTGTCAGCAAGCGCAGGATGTCGTACCCCCACACCTTCCAGACGACCCAGTACACGAGCGTCCCGAGCAAGGCCCATCCAATGTAGCGCAATGCAGTCAGCCGATCATCAAGCCGTTGCTCAGAAAGTTCGGATCCTTCCGCCCGCAGGCGCAGGGCGCCACCCCAGATGACGCCCAGTAACGGTATTAGGAAGGCAATGCCATAAGTTAACGCCTGAGCCCAGACATTGAGGCGCTCTACCTCTTCGCGCCTTCGAGCGTTCCGCCACTTCTCCAACTCACTATCTCGAGCTTCACGGTCAGCATCACCATTGCGCATCACCGCACCGCCCTTTCCAGACGGCTGGGGAACTGGTTCCATCTCCTCATCCATGCCATATTGCGTCCCCAACTTCTCAAGCTCCATAAGTGCACGATCATAGTCCTGCTCGACAGCCAACGCCCGGCGCTGCGCGTTCGCGGCCTCCTCAAGACGGCCCAGCTTGCGCAGCACAGTCCCGAGATTGCACCACTCGCGGGCGCTCTCGGGCCGAAGCTCAACCGCCTTCCGGGCCGCTGGTGCGGCCGCCTCGTAGTCCTCCAACTCGAAGTACGCCGCGCCCAATGCAGACCATGCGGCTGCATCCTCAGGGTTGTCCTCCAGCCAGGGCTCGAGAATGCCTATTGCCTCGTCGAACTGCTCGGCCTCGATGAGGTCCTTCGCCCGACGCACGGCGTCGCTCCCGTCGCTAGTCATGCCGGGTCCCCTCCGATTGCCGGATCCGAACGTTCGGAAGCTATATGTCTGCGATTTTCAATAGGGTATGTTATTTACTTCGGCATGCTATAGCTCGATTCCTCCTCTCCCTCGCGCGCAGGCGCGGCGCCAGAGGGACCACCTTGGAGGAGACTCCGATGCAGGCGCGAAGACTCCACAACGCGTGCAAGCCGCCCGTGTCGGGCTGGCCCTCAACGGAGGACACGACTATGGCACTGACGGTGGCATTCATCGGGACCGGCAGGAAGCGCGAGAAGGGCTCGCTGATGGGGTATGGGATGGCCTATACCCACGCCCACGCCTGCCAGCAGCTCAACGATGTGGAGCTGGTGGCCGCGGCGGATGTGGTGGAGGAGAACGTGGCCGCCTTCGCGGATGAGCACGACATCGAGGAGACCTTTCGCGACTATCAGACCATGCTGACGGAGGTGCAGCCCGAGGCCGTGAGCATCTGCACCTGGCCGCATCTGCACGAGCAGATGGTGGTGGACTGCGCCCGGGCCGGCGTGAAGCTCATCTACTGCGAGAAGCCCATGGCGGACACCATCGGCGGCTCGCGCCGGATGGTGGAGGTCTGCGACGAGGAGGGCGCGGCGCTCAACTTCAACCACCAGCGCCGCTACGGGAGGCCCTTCCAGCTCGCCAAGCAGATGCTCGACGACGGCGAGATCGGCGAGCTGGTGCGGATGGAGTGGGGCGGCGCGAACATCTACGACTACGGCTCGCACAACTTCGACATGGCCCAGTACTTCAATGACGAGGCCTGGCCGGAGTGGGTCATGGCGCAGATCAGCTACCACACCGAGGATCTGTGGTTCGGCGCCCACAACGAGAATGACTGCGTGGCGCTGATCGCCTACGAGAACGGAGTCTTCGGGCTGGTGGCCACCGGCGACGCCCAGCCGGCCGTGAGCTGCCACAACCGTCTGGTCGGCACGGAGGGCGTCATCGACATCGGCAGCACCGAGGAGGGCGCGAGCGTCCTGCGCTACCGGGTGTGGGGCGAGGGCGAGTGGCAGAGCGTGGACACCGACGGCGAGGGCCTGCACGCGAACAGCTTCATCGACCGGGCCATCGAGGACGCCGTGGAGTCCTACCGCGCGGGCGAGCGCGCCATGATGGACGCGCACTACGCCATCCGGGGCACCGAGGCCCTTTTTGCCTGCTGGGAGTCGTCCCGCCAGCGGGCGCGCGTGGAGATCCCTACGGAGGCCGAGGACAACCCGCTGGAGGCCATGGTGCAGGCGGGGCAGCTCCAGCCGGCTCCGGCCGAGGACCAGGAGCAGTTCTGAGCGCCATGACGGCGGACGGCTACCCGGCGCGATTCGCCAGGAACTCCTCCACGTTCATCAGCACGCCCTGCTCGCCGCCCTCGGTGGCGGCGGCGATTACCTGCATGGGCTTGATGCCCTCGCGGCCGTGGGTGAGGGGCTGCCTGCCGTCCAGGATGCACTCGATGAAGTGGGCGATCTGCCCCTGCATGTCCTTGGCCCCGCCGAACAGGTCCATGTGATCCTCGCGGGCGGGATCGAACTCCCACACCAGGTTCATGCCATTCTCGTCGCTCCTCCAGAGCTGCCGCCTGCCATCGGTGCGGTAGATCAGCCGCGCCGAGGCCTGCTTGCCGTAGACCTCCAGGCGGATCCCCTGCATCCGATGTGGTGTGGCCCAGCTCTCCACGTAGGCGCTGACGGCCCCGTTCTCGTGGCGGTTGACCATGCACTCCGTGTCATCGCCGCCGGGGATGATGTCCCCGAGCGTGAAGCGGTTGCCGATGGCGATGGTGTCGGTGATCGGGCCCACGTCCCACTGGAGCTGATCGACGTAGTGGCAGCCGTGGCTCATCAGGGCGCCCATGGGGAACTGCTCGACCGTCTTACGCCAGTCCTTGACGCCTTCTGGCGCCATGAACATGGTGGTGGAGCAGAAGGCCTGGTGGATCAGCCCCAGCTCGCCGGAGACGCACATCTCGTGCAGCCTCTGGAACTCCGGCCGGTAGCGCAGCACGAAGGCCACCATGAAGATCACGCCCGCGTCGTCGGTGGCCTCGATCATGGCCTCGGCCTCGTCGAGCGTGCGCGCCATGATCTTCTCGCACAGCACGTGCTTGCCGGCCCTCGCGGCCGTGATCGTCTGCGGAGCGTGCAGGTGCACGGGCGTGCAGATGTCCACCGCATCGACCTCGTCGAGAACCGCCTCCATGTCGGTGTGCCAGCCGCAGCCGATCTTCTCGGCCGTCTCCTGCGCGCGCTCCTCGTCGATGTCCACGCAGTAGACGATCTCCGAGCGCGGCTCGGCGAGATGCCCGTTAATATGCGCCCGGCTGATGCCTCCGCAGCCGATGATCGCGACGCGGACCTTCTCCATCGTCATGCCTCCAGAACTTGGGCTGATTCGCCGGTACTGCTCCACGGGCCCCCCCGAGCCAGCCCTCCATGCTACGCCTCTCCGGGCTGGTGCGGCAGCTTCGCCGTGGCGGGGCGACCTCCCTTGCCTCGCCTTACCCTCACGCGATGTCGCACACCGTCCTCAGCCGCTCAGCGCTACGCCTTCGTCCACACCGGCCCGCCGGGCGCCGAGAGGCGGAACATGGTCAGATCGTCCCAGCTCTCGTTGCAGCACGCGGCACATGCCTCGAAGACGAACAGACGGTTGCTGGCGCGGCCGCCCCATGCCCTGTCGCACAGCAGCAGCGCGGCTCCGGTCAGCGGATCGACGCCGGTCCTGCCAGCGCCCGGAGCCTGGTCGCCTGCCGCCTGGCGCAACGCCCCCAGCGTGCGCTCGAAGGCCGACCACACGCGCTCGATGGAGCCGGGCATCTTCGCCAGAATCGCCGCGGCCGGCAGCCTGCAATCGGCATAGGTCTCACCCTCAGGCGGCTGGGGCAGGCGCGCCACCAGCGACATCATGCGATCCACTACGTCGGCGAAGACCGACCGCGCGTCCATCAGCCGTGCCGATGAGCGTCGCTCAGTCGGAAAGAAGTCGGATTGCCCCAGGATGCTGGCCGCGGCCGCACCCGCTCGCCCCGTGCCGAAGATACGCTCGGAGAGCTCCCGGTGGATACGCTCCACGCGACTGCCGACCTGAGTCGGGCTGCCCGGCGCCAGCGTGAGCCGAGCCGCGTAGGGGTAGGTTGATGAGCCCATCGACCAGCCGGTCGTGACCAGCCGCTTCCAGACCTCGAAGACGCGCCGCAGGCGGTCCTGGCGGAAGCCGTCAAGCGTCAGCGTGGCGGCGGCCCACAGCGTCTCGCGCTCGCGTGGGAAGCGCAGCCTCCTCAGCCGCTCCTGGCACTGCTCCACGCGCCTCGCGGCCGCCGCCGGCTCCTCATCCGGCCGTGCGGCCAGCGCTACCGGGGCCGCTACCAGTACCCGGTCGGCCGGGCAGGTCTTCAGCCGTCGGCGCCAGTAGTCGAAGACGGCCACGCACTTCTCCAGCGCCGTCTCGCGCTCGGACTGAGGCGCGTCGCAGAGCATTCCCGCGGTGGTTGCCAGTATCGGCGCCGGATATGCGACGCGCCAGTGTCCCAGCAGACGCCCGTACGCCTGCATGCACCACTCGGCCACACACCGGACCTGACTGGGATCGATCAGCGGATCGAAGCGCCTGGAGTGGGCCCACGCGTAGGCCCGGTTGGTGCCCTCCACCGTCAGCGCCGCATGCCGGCCATCGCTCAGCTCCGCATACGCCCGCGGCCGCTGGCGCGCCAGCCCGCGCTCGTGCAGCCTACTGCGCAGCTCGCGCGCCTCGGCGTGCAGCTCCGACAGCCGGGCGCCCATCTCCTCGATGCGCCTGCGCCGCCACATCAGTCGCCACGGCCAGGTGAACTGCGTGCGGAGCTCGTGACGCTCGTTCTCGAGCTCGTCGATTCGCTCCCGCAGCGACGCGTGCCGCACCATGACCTCGTGCTCGTCATCGCTGACGATCCGCACCAGGCCCTCGCCGGCCAGCTCCTCGGCCAGCGACACGGGCAGGGCGTCGCCACGATGCAGGTCGAAGAGCGCGAGTTCGCGATCCGCCACGGCACTGCCCCCTCGTGCGGTGATCTCTGGCAGCCCCTTCGGCGCATCGGCGGCCGTGCCCTCTGCGAAGGGCACAGGGCGCCCGGGGACGAACCTGTCCGATGACTATGACCGGGTGAGGAGGCGCTCGCAATGCTGCCATGGCTGTTTGTCGCCACGCTCGGCACCGGAGGGGGCGTGCCGGAGCAGGGGAAGATGACCGGGCAGACCGAGCACCTGCGGGTCGTCTTCGAGGCGCCCAGCGCCTGGACGATCGACGAAATCTGGTACGACGGCTTCAAGGTCGCAGGGCCCACCGGCCACTACGGGACGGTCCTGATCCCCGCCGGCGGCGAGTGGATCGGCACGGGGCACAGTGAGGGCGGCCGCGAGATCGTGCGCGAGTTGGAGCTGATCGCCGACGGCGAGCCCCGCCCGGTGCAGGTCGGCGGCACCGTCGAGGCCGAGGAGCTGACCCTCACCAAGCGCTCCACCATCCACAGGTTCGACGCCACGCACACCATCACGCTGCTGGGCGACGAGATCGTGGAGCGCGCCCAGCTTCGCGCCACCGAGGACCACGAGCTGCAGCTCATGTACCTCTTCATGCACTGCATCGAGCCGGCGACCCCGCGATGGCTGGCGGAGACGCCGGACGGCGAGATCGTGGAGGGCACCTTCGAGGCCGACAAGGACATGGAGCTGGCCCGCGACGCCCGGTGGGCGGCGGAGTGGTTCCCCGAGCAGCAGCTCAGCGTGCTGCTCTACCTGACGCGCGTCCCCGAGCCCGCCGATAGCGCCATCCTCCTGTGGGACCAGCCGCACTACCACAAGTTCTACGTGAAGCACAACAGCGGCCTGTCGCTCTCCGAGGGCGAGGAGCTGGACTTCACGCTGGTGCTGAAGGTGGTGTCGGGGGAGACGGGCGACTGGGCGGCGACGAAGGCGGCCGCCGACGAGCTCAAGCGCCGCTACCCGCCGGTGGACAACGACGGACGCATCTGAAGATGCGTCCCTCCGAACGGCGCGCTGCCATGTCGTCGTTGAGGTGATGCCATGTCGCCCGCGGACGATGCCGTCGCGATCCTGGGTGGAGGTGCGGGCGCGCGCGCCGCAGCCGCGGAGCTGGCCCTCGCCGGCTGGGACGTCCGCCTCTGGGACCTGCCGGACTTCCTCGAGGAGGTCGCCGACCTGCTGGGCGACCACCACCTTGAGGTTGACGGGCAGATCGAGGGGCGGGCGGACCTGCGGCTTGTCACCGGCGACATCCAGGAGGCGTGCGCCGGGGCCTCGCTGGTGCTGATCGTCAGCCAGGCGGCCGGCCATCGCCCCATCGCCGAGGAGCTGGCGCAGGTGCTGACCTACGATCAGACAGTAGTGGTGATGCCGGGCAGCACCGGGGGCGCGCTGGAGGTGGCCTCCGTCATCGACGCCGAGCGGGGCCTCGCGCCGGTGGTCGCGGAGACCGCCACTCTCCCCTTCGCCGCCCGCGGTTACGGGCAGCGTGGGGTCACCATCCGCCACTACGTCAAGCTCGTGAAGCTCGCCGCCCTGCCGCCGGCTGAGGCGCCCCGCATCGTCCGCCGCCTCCGGCCCATCTTCCCGGGCCTCCAAGCCGCGGAGAACGTCCTCGAGACCAGCCTCAGCAACGGCAATCCCGTCATCCATCCGGCGGTGACGCTCCTCAACGCCGCCTGGATCGAGCGCGTGGAGGGCGGCTGGGAGTTCTACCACGAGGGGGTCACGCCCGCGGTGGCACGCCTCATCGAGGCCGCCGATGAGGAGCGCCTCGCGCTGGGCGAGGCCATGGGGCTGGAGCTGATCCCGGAGCCGGAGATGTCCGTGCACCAGGGCTACTCCAGGGTCGCGGACTACCTCATCGCCTACCGCGACGGGCCGGGCTTCCAGGACCTGGGCGGGCCCGAGAGCCTGGAGCATCGCTACATCACGGAGGACGTGGCCTACGCCATGATGACGTGGCTGGAGCTGGCGGAGGTCTTCGGCGTGCCCATGCCCGTCATGCAGTCCATGGTGCAGATCAGCTCCGTACTGCTCGGGTGCGATTACCGCACGGAGGCGGCGCGGGGGCTGGCGGAGCTGGGCCTGGAGGGCATGTCAGCCGACGAGATCCTGGCGCGCTGCTGCGGGGGATGAGGGCCTCGTCCGTAGTCGTTCCGTGCCACGGGCACTCCTGCCCGTGGGCCGTTGGCAGAACGTCTCGTGAGGGAGACCACATGACTGAAGACGAGTCGGGCGGCGGCACGCCACAGCGGGTGATTCGGCAATTCCAGAAGCGCAAGCGCACGCTGCCTATCTGGGAATCGCCGGACGTGACCTACCACGTGCGCGCAACAGTCCTCAAGGGCCGCCGAGAGCGACTTGTCCAGCCGGAATACGGGAAGGTCGTCTGTGACGCACTCCGTCACGACGATGGCAGGCGCTACGTGCTTCACTGTTACGTGCTGATGCCTGATCATGTCCATCTGATGCTCCACCCGTTGCCTCGTGACCGAGGGTCGATTCCGCTTCCGGAGATCCTGAGAATGCTCAAGGGCGTCAGTGCGCGTCGTATCAACTCTCTCTCGGGCGTCGGAGGGCCATTCTGGCTTCCTGAGTCCTATACACGGATCATCAGGTGTCCCGACGAATATGTGGAGACGTGGCACTACATCCGCTGCAATCCCGTGGCGGCGGGGCTTGTCGAACATCCTGACGAGTGGCCCTGGTGGTGGGGACGAGAAGAGTGACCCAAGCGCCGAAACAGCGCACGGGCAGGAGTGCCCGTGCCACGGAGAGATTGCCTTCACTCCGGGCCTGGGAGTGGCTTGCTTGCCGAACTCGCGGAACACGGCCGCACTTGCCCCTTCCATTGGCTGATACCCGTGGCTGGCAACCGAATGGCCGCTGCTGTCAGTTTGCGGCCACCGATGACCGACGGTTGACCGTTGAGAGTTGATCCCTTCAGTCCCTGGAGGCATCATCATGAGTACACGCATCGCAATCACAATCATTGCCGCGTCGATCCTTGCATCTGCGACAGGAGTGTGGGCCGACTTGGAGGTCCTCGATGAGCCCATGTGGGTGTTCCCCGGACAGGTCTTCCGCATCGCTCTCCGGCAGCCGGCGGGCTCGGGGGAGCTGGCCGTGGCGCACCCCGAGAGCGTGGAGATGTTCGACCGCTGGGATCAGGACGAGCGCCAGCGCTTCTACTTCCGCGCGCTGGAGCCGGGCGAGGCGCCCATCCGCTTCTCCGGCCGCGGCGGGGAGCTGACCATCACCGTCCCCGTGATCCCCTGGAGCGACATCCACGAGCCGCGCGAGTACAAGGACGTCCAGCTCCCCAGGCTGTGGCCGATGGGCGAGGACCTCGCTGAGACGAAGCCGGGCCGCACGATGCACACCGAGGACGAGATCGAGGCCATGCGCGAGCCCTGTGGCTCCGCTACGGCGTCGCCATCCAGCATCGCCACTGGGACATGCTCACCATGGGCCTGGAGGCGCTCAGGCGCAAGATGCTGCCGGAGCTGGGCTACCCGGTGGGCTGGACTTACGCGGGCGTGTGGGAGAAGAACTGGGGGACGCACTACGGCACGCACATCACCGGGGTGAGCACCTCCAGCTTCCCCATCAGCGGCGTCAGCACCTTCGCAGCCAGCCGCCCGGCGCAGTACGCCTCCGCCGCCAGCGAGGTGGCCTCCGGGGAGGAGCCGCGGCCGCGGCGCCAGCGCGCCATCGCGCTGGTGGACATCGACGAGCGCGACTGCTACGCCGTGACCGTGGAGCGCGTCCGAGGCGGCGCGGAGCACACCTGGTCATTCCACGGGCCCTCCGGCCCGGCATACGTCGAGGGCGTGGAGCTGGCGCCCCAGGGCGGCGGGACGGTCGCCGGGCCGGACGTGCCCTACAGGGACATGCAGCACAGCCCCTCGGGCGATGGTGAGCTGCGCTGCCTCAACTTCATGCCCGACCCGAAGGTGGGCGATCTCTCGGGCCCCTGGCAGATCGACCATGCGCTCGCCGGGCAGGATAACGTGCACTTGACGGTCACCACCCTCACGCCGCGGGAGGGGCGGCTGTCCACGTCCGTCTGCAGCGCGCCGGGCGGCAAGTCGCCCTACGAGGCCACCTGGTGCATCATCCAGCGGTCCGGCGAGCAGCCCTTCGCCAGCCAGTTCCTGCAGGTGCTGGAGCCCTGGGAGGGGCAGCGCCGCGTGCAGGACGTGGAGCTGCTGGAGGTGGAGGGCGGCGCCGAGGGCGAGTTCCCGCCGCTGGCGCTGCGCGTGCAGGCTGACGGCCTCACCGACGTCATCATCATCCAGCCCGAGGGCGGCGCGGAGGTGGCGGCCGGCGGCATCACCACCGACGCGGAGTTCGCGCTCTGGCGGGAGGCCGCCGGGGTCCTGCAGAGCGCGGTGCTGGTGCGCGGGACGCTGCTGCGGCGGGCCAGCTCCGGGCTGTCCCTGCGCCACGCGGAGTACACCGGCACCATCGAGTCCTGCGACTGGCCGGCACGCACCGTGCAGGTCCGGTTGGAGGCCGGGGGCGAGCAGCGGGCCGAGGTGGCGGCGCCGGCAGGGCAGCAGGCCACCGCACAGATTGGCTTCGTCGGCCTGAGCGAGTCCGATGCCTCTGCGCTGGTCGGCCGGCACGTGCGCATCACCAACCGGGCCGGCAACCACGCCTCGCACATGATCGTGGCCGCCGACCCCATCGACGGCGGCGTGGAGCTGACGCTGGACTACGACGCGCGCGTCGGCGAGGGCCCCGTCGAGGAGATCGCCGACGGCCAGGTCACCAGCGGCGTGAGCTTCTCCCTCGACCACTTCGGCTACTATGGCGGAAAGACGGTCGCGAACGAGGACGGCTCCGCGGCCTACCGCTTCACCCATCTGGACGGCCGGCGGACCTGCATCCTGGACGCCGAGCACCACGGGGAGGTCGCCGCCGCGACCCTGCGGGAGCAGTTCACCGACCGCGATGGCGACGGCCTCACCCGCATGATCCTGTATGATTACGGCCCCGGCGACACCGTGACCATCCCCTGCTGGGCGGTGCTCAGCCGGCAGCGATAGCGGAGCGCCGCGGAGGCACGAGACAAATGGATCCGACAGAGCTGACGCCCGAGCAGCACCGCGCGCGACTGCACAGCCTGCACTGGGCGCACCAGGCCGTGGCGGACTGCCGCCGGCACCTCGTGGTCGAGGACTACATGCCCGGGCAGGTCGTCTACAACCTCAGTGAGTACCCCGCGCCCGACTCCAGCATCCGGCCCACGGAGTACGACGCGGAGCTGCTGCGGCGGTTCGCCGACGCCGGCGTGGAGCTCATCCAGGTGCATGAGGACTGGAACGACTCCCAGCGGCTGCTGGGCGGCGACAAGTTCTCCAGCTATGACGCCGAGGGCATGCGCCAGTTCGTGGACCTGGTGCATTCGCTGGGGATGCAGATCATCGCCTACATCTCCTCCGGCTACTTCGAGGACTCCGATCCGGACTTCCGCCAGGACTGGGCCGGCGACTACCGCCTCCGCGAGCTCTACTTCTCCTACGCGCGATGCAAGCCGTGGCACCCCGGCTGGCGGGCGTATCTGCTGCCTCGCGCCGAGCGGATGCTCGACGAGTACGGTTTCGACGGCCTCTACAACGACACCGGCTACCCGCCGGTGGACGACGGGGAGCCGGTCTGCGACGCCGGCGAGCTGTCCCCTGGGCCGGGCAAACACGCGGCCTTCGAGGACCTCAGCGGGATGCTCCGGGAGCTGTGCCATCAGCGCGGCGGCGTCTACAAGGTGCACATGCGCACCGGGGACATCGAGCCGGGCAAGAGATACTGGGACTATCTGTGGGTGGGCGAGAGCGTGCGCGACCTCGACGGCCTGCGGGAGACGGCTCGCGACCTGCAGCCGTGGGTCGTGCCCTGCCCGGACCTCTCGCGCGCGCAGGTGGAGAGCGAGGACGAGCTCTACCTGCACTTCCTCCCCTACGCGCAGTTCCCGCTGCGCATCGACGGGCGGCCCATGACCGGCGAGCGCGCGCTTGTGGAGGGAATCGAGTACCACGACGACTTCTGGACCCACCACGCCCGGGCCATGTGGCAGCACCTGCAGAGCAACCCGCACGGGCCCTACAGCTACGGGTGGTGGGACAGCGTCCCGGGGCGGCCGGAGGGCCGGGAGGTCTGGCTGGACCACCTGGCGCTCTATCGGCCGATGGTCTCGGCCGGCAGCCAGGCGTGGCTGGAGGTGCGGGAGGGCGCGCTGCTGGGCGAGCCGCTGCCTGATGATGTCATCGCCAGCCTGTTCGTGAACGAGCAGGCGTACCTGGTGCTGGCGAACGTCGGTGACGCGCCAGCACGGGCGTCACTCGCCGATCAGTGGGCCGACCGCCGCACCGGCGAGCGCGGCCGGCAGCCCATAGTGCCGCCGCGAACGCTGAGATTCCTTACCCGCGTACAGACGAGAACGGTGGGCCAAAGCTACATCTCAGGTGACAATACTGGAACATCGGAGGTGCCATGATGAGCCGCGCAGTCGCCGCGATCGTTGTGCTGGCGCTCATCGCGCCATATGCGCTCGCTCAGCCGGAGGTGGAGGCCCAGCAGGACATCGAGCGCGTCGCCGCAGAGCAGCAGCTTCAGGAGCGCATCCAGCGGTTCGTGGACATGGGCCTGCCGCAGCAGGCCGCCGTCTTCGTGGCGGCGCTGTCGGAGTCGGGCATGAGCCCCGCGGAGATTATGCTCATGATCATGATGGCCGAGGAGGGCGGCGATGACACCATGGGCATGATGATGCTGCTCAACGCCATGAAGCAGTCCGCGTCCTCACAGCCGGTGGTCATCGACCGCGGAGAGTCGCTGCTGGTCATCGAGAAGGGCACCCTGTACATCATCGACCTGGAGGGCGTCGAGGTTGAGGCGACGCTGAAGTACCAGCAGGGGCAGGCTCTCGAGGACAGCGCCATCATGTCCCTCCTGGGGCCGATGATCGGCCAAGCCCGGGGGAAGGCGCAGCAGGCCGCGTGCATGAGCAACCTCAAGCAGCTCGGCCTGGCGCTGCACATGCACGGGGACGCTCACGACGGGGCTATTCCAGGGGAGGACTGGGTCGAGGCGACGGTCGCGTATGCCAAGAACCGCCAGATCTACACCTGCCCCTCGCGGCCGGAGCTGCCGGTGGGCTATGCCATGAACGAGCAGCTCATCGGAATGCGGCTGGATGAGGTCGCGGATCCGTCGAGGACGGTGTGGCTGTTCGAGAGCAACATCGGCGGTGAAAGTCCCGTGGGCGGGATGGAGGCGGTGCCCGCCGAGGGCGTGCACAATGGCGGTGTGAACTGCGTGTTCGTGGACGGGCACGTCAAGTGGGTCACGGCGGCGCAAGCCCTGGACCTCATAGCGCAGCCCGTGCAGTGAGGGCGCTCGCTACGCAGGGCCGCTCCGTACGACATCACGGGAACGGCAGACGACAACGCCCGGGCGGGGACGTAGCCCCGTCCCTCCCAACGCCCTATTGCATTGCCCACATCCTGGGGGAGGCCTGCGAGGGAGTTGAGCAGGGCTCCGGCGCGTGTTGTTTCCGTAAGGAGGGGCCGCCCGAGCGTAGCGAGGGTGCCGCCTGCGCCGTTGTTGTGCGCAGGCGGCAGGTTCCATCCCGGCCCGGCCGTTGCGTTCGCGGTCAGGCAGCAACATGGGCCGGGGTGGAACCTCCGGCCCTGGCGGGCCTCACTCCTTGCGCCGGCCGCGGCGCTCGCAGCGGCGCCTCCATGGACGGAGAATGACGTATCCCGGCACTGCGGGCACCGGCCTTCGCGAGCGCGTAGTATGTAGATAATGCATAGCCCAACACCACGCCCCGACGCTCGCTCCGGCACCGGCCTGTGCGCCGTTCCGCTGTTGCCATAGCTCGCAGCTCGCCGCTCGTAGCTATCCCTTCCTCTCCACCTCGATGTTGTCCAGGTAGAAGACCGTCTCCTCGGCGGCATTGCTCACAAAGCCCAGCCACGAGAGCGTCTTCCACTCCGGTGAGCGGTACTCGATGTCGCGGAAGCTGTGCTCCGTGCCGTCGGGCATGGTTACCGCCAGGTCCCACGTCCCGTCCGCGCGCTCGCCCAGTTCAGCGGTCACCTCGATGTGCACCCACTGGTCCACGGGGATCGGCAGCGGCTCCAGGCCCTCCACGTTGATGGCCCCGTCGCGGATCCACAGGCTGGGGCCGACCTGATAGGGCGTGGAGCTATCCCGCCACTCGTGGTACATCACTGTGCCCTCGCTGATGCGGATGTCGAAGGCGCTCCGAGCCACGCCCTCCCTGTAGTGTGGGGTGTAGTAGAAGTGCGGGTTGTAGTCCCGCTCCATGTCCGGGCTGTCATCCACGCGCAGGCTCCGCTCACCGGTGGCCGCGACCTCGTCGGTGATCCCCACCAGCTCCGGATGGTCCTCGGTATGTACCCTCGCGTGCAGGGGGTGGCCGCCCAGCGGCGCGGGCTCGTCGAGCCCCGGCGCGGCCTCGAACCCCTCGCTGATCTCCAGAGGCTTGGGCTCCGGCGGCAGCGGATCGTCGGGCTGATGCTCGAATCGCCGCGGCAGGGAGACCCACTCCGGATCGCCGTAGAGCCCGATGCCCTCTTGGTCGATGGGCTCGAAGCCGATCTGCAGCGCCGGGGAGTCCTCGGCCAGCGTGAAGTCGCCCTGGTGCGGGGCGCGGAAGCCCGGCCTCGCGATGATGGAGTGGACATCATTGCCCATCTCCTGCCACTCCTGGAGGCTCCGCCCGTTGAAGGTTACCGGCTCGCCGGTGGTGCACCAGTAGCAGTTGTAGTCGATCTCGTAGTTCTGGTTCGTCCACCGCCCGCCCAGCACGTCCTGGTGCTCGGAGAGGATGATGTTGCGCTCGAAGAAGAACGAGATGTGATCCTCCTCCCGGGCGCGATGCACGCCGTCGCGCTGGGCGAAGGCGAAGATGTTGTTGTGCACCTGCAGCTCCCGCCCGTAGTGCAGCAGGAAGCCGTTGGAGGTGCAGCGGTAGACGATGTTGTTCTCGATGAGGATCTCGGAGCTGCCCTCATCGGGGTAGATCCCGGAGGCGTGCGAGTAGGACGGGTTGCACCAGATGTCATGGATGTGGTTGTGGCGCAGCTCGGTGCCGGGCGAGACGCCGAGGGTGTAGATGCCGCCCATATCACTGAGCGCCCGGTGCCCGCAGTGGTGGATGTGGTTGTGGGCGACGATGTTGTGGTTCGCGGTGCTCTCGGCGTACCCCCAGCTCCAGCCCACGGACATCCCGGAGTAGTTGGTGTCGCCGATGTCGCAGCGACTCACCTCGTTGTAGGAGCTGCGGCCGATCCACACGCCGATGGCGCCGCCGTGCACCTCGGTCAGGTGGTGGATGAAGCAGTTGTGCACCACGTTGTGGCCCGCCTCGGGCACGTGCGTGGTGGCGCCGAGGTAGACGCCGCCGGCGCCGATGTCCCACACGTGGCAGCGCTCCAGGCGATTCTCCCGGCAGCCGCGCTCCAGCCAGACTCCGTGAGCGCCGATGTGGCGCACCTCACAGTCCTGAAGCGTGCAGCCCACCGCCCCGCGGGCGTAGATGCCCGCGGTCTCGATGATCACCTGCGCCTGGCGCTCGTGCAGGCCCGTCTCGGGCATCGGCCATGTGGAGTGCTCGAAGGTCAGCCCCCGGAAGGTGACGTGCTCGACGGGGCGCTCTCCCTCAAGGTCGCCTCGCAGGTCCACGAGACGCTCCACGACCGGGTAGATGACCTCCGCGGTGCCCATGTCCTCGCCGGGGCGAGGCTTGTAGTAGAGCGTGCCGGTAGGGCGGTCGAGGTACCACTCACCGGGGCTGTCCAGGCCCTCAAAGACGTGATCGACGTAGTAGCGCCTGCCGGCCCAGGTGAACAGCCGCGGCGGGCCGCCGGTCTGGCCGGTGAAGTGCACGATGTTGTGCTGGTCATCGATCTCCGCCACCGGCAGGCGGGTGGTGCTCCAGGAGAACATCTTCACGATCTCGATGTCCTCGGGGTTGCGCCAGTCGCCGCTGAGGTCGCCCTCATGGAAGCGGAAGGCGCTGCGGTTCCGCTCATCCTCGGGGTTGTAGGGGTTCACCAAGCCCTGAAGCTGCAGGTAGCCGCGGTTGGGGATGCGGGCGCGAGTGGCGCGCCGCCCGTTGATCCAGAGCTGGCGGAAGTAGCGGGTGCCGCGCTCCACGGAGGCGATGTGCGCCGTCCACAGCCCGTCGCCGGCGGGCTCCCAGCCTGTGACCGGCCGGCCGCCGGAGATCACCGGGCGCTCCCCGGGGTAGGCGGCGTAGGTCACCGGGGCCTCGGCGCTGCCGGAGTCCTGCGGCTCCAGCACAAAGGTGCCGCGCAGGCGGTAGGTCCCGCCCCGGATCAGCACCTCGACGGGGCCGGTCAGCTCCCCAGTCTCGCGGAGCGCGCGAATGCGGTCGCGCGCGTCTTCCAGCGTCGCCAGCGGGGCATCGGCCGTTCCGGTCGCCCCGTCGTCGCCATCCGCCGACACGTAGAGCCGCATGACGTCCGCCTCCTGGCAGAACCCTGTCCCCGCGCCGAGCATCAGCGCGACCAGCATAGTTGCGATGGTCCATGGTCGGTACATAAGCCCACCTCCCGAGATTGCGCGTCGGAGGTTCGCCACCCGCCAGGTGGGGACCTTGCCTGTAGCCCGACAACGCTCGACGGCGTGCGGAGGAGGGCCTCCGCACCACGGAACGGCAGGGGCAGTCGTTGTCGTCAGCTTGTAGCCTGCGGCTTGCAGCTTGCGGCTTGAGCGTCCGCACCACGGAACCACGGCGTTTACCCAGCCGTTTGGAGGAGCGCGACTACGCTCGCGCCCGGCCGTTGTCTCGGGCTCCATGCCTCGCGTGGGTTCCACCCTTCGCGCCAGCTCCACCCTTCGCGCCAGCTCCATCCTCCGCGTAGGTCGGGCTTCCAGCCCGACAGCGACCAACGTCGCGCGGAGGAGGGCCTCCGCACCACGGAACGCCAGGGGCAGTCGTTGTCGTCAGCTTGTACCCTGCGGCTTGCAGCTTGCGGCTTGCGTGTCCGTGCCACGGAACGACGTCGTTTGTCGTGCCGTTTGGAGGGGCCGGCCTCCGTTCCGGCCCGGCCGTTGCCGTCCTTCCTTTGCCGGCGTTCACGCGTCCTGATGGGAGGGCCGCAGAGAACGCAGGCGCAGCCACATGCGCTCAAAGATGTCCTCGTAGTTGACGGGCCGGAACTCCCGCAGCTTCAAGCACCGCACGGCCAGCAGACAGCCGGCCGCAGCGATGGTCGCATATCCCCAGGCGAAGGGCCACGCGGACCCACGGTCTTGTAGCAACACCCGGCCCATAGCTGCGTAGGGAACAACCTCTATCACCAGCTCGCCGTTCATCAGTTGGCCGGACACCGCGGGCTCGAACACGTTCATGAGGAAAACGATAGCGATGAAGAACGCCACGGTGCCCAGCGCGGTCTGTGAGCGGGCGTCGCGCAGGCGCCCGGCGCGAAAGACGAGCCAGCGCACCAGCGTTGCCACCAGCCACGCCGTGATGGCCATGGGGATGGTGAGGATGAGGAACGAGGCCATCTCATCGAACATCATTCGCGAGACAGAGCCAAGCTGCTCGAAGAGCACGTGCAGGAGCGCGGGGCCGCCGAAGATCACCAGTGCCAGGATGTAGCTGCCGGCCACCGCCGTCACGGGCGACCGGCACAGTGCCGAGAGCCAGGTGCTGACGCCGGCCAGCGCCAGGCCGAAGGCCACCACCAGCACACCCACCTCCACCACTTCACCCGGGGAGACGGCTCCCGCCAGGATCGTCCAGGACGCCAGAGGGGCCGCCAGGAGGACGAGCATGAGGATATAGGCCACCACCGCCCCGAACTTGCCCAGCACCACGTCCGAGGCCGAAAGCATGGTGGCCCGCAGCATCGCCAGGGTGTCGCGGTCCCGCTCGCCGGCGACCGTTGTCGCCGCATAGGCGGGCACGACCAGGGCCAGCAGCGTCAGGAGCACCGTGGCCAGGATCGCCAGGCTGACGCGACCCATCTCTGCAACTGACGAAGGGTCGCTCCAGCCGCTGGCCGCTGACACCACCATTGTGTGGATCAGCGGAGCTATCACCGCAACGGAGCAGAGCAGAGCGAAGAGAAACATCTGCAGGAAGACGCGGCCGGCCCGCATGCGCAGCCGCAGCTCGTGCACCATCACGCACGGGTTCAGGCGCAGAACCCGCCACATTGCCCGCTCCAGCCACTCGAGCATGGCCACCCCTGCCATCGAGCCGCCAACGGGCGGCTCTCCCTGGCACGGCCTCAGCCCGCGGTCCGCCGCTTCAGGCGATCGACGCGCGCCCCCTACTCCTCATCGTTGAAGTAGCCGTGGGTGTCCCTGCCGCCGATCCGCTCGACGTTGAAGGCCAGGGCGGCCTCCCAGCCGTTGACCGCCTGCGGCAGCAGCCACGGCAGCTCGACGGCGGAGACGATGTAATCCCACTCCTCGGTCTCGAAGCCGAAGATCAGCAGCGAGTTCCTCAGGTCCGGTAGCGGGGAGACGTACTGGGCCCGTGCGGCACCCTCCTCAACCTCTGCAGTCTGCTCGAGCACCTGCCTGACCTGCTGGAACTCGAACTGGCGCGCGGAGAGTCCCTCGGCGTCGAGGCCCTCCTCATTGAGCCACTCATCCAGCGCCCACCAGCCATCCCACGACAGCCGCCGTGGCTCCTCGCTCTCGTCGTCACCCAACTCATAGACGTAGAACTCCACACTCACCGGTGATTCCTCCGATCGTGGCCGGACCGCTGTCGGCCCATGCTTATGCGGGCGAATACGCTGCGCGGCCCCGGGAGTGCCTCGCAGCCCATCCGCTCGCGAGATGCGCTGTCCAGCGGGCGTGCAGGCCCCTCCCCCCCGCCTTAGAGGCCCGTGCGTACTATACCCTCTCTCCGGCGATCTAATCCATCAAGCCCCTCTACCTACCTGGGGCTGACCCGAGCAGCGTCTGGTCATGTGACAGCGGACTGCACGCTCCTGTTCCGTCATCGCATCGCTGCGACCTCCTCAGTCTGTGCTCATTGTGCGAGCGGTGTGGGGACGCGGCGCTTGAGGGAGATTAAGGTTTCGTGAACACGCGGAGGCGCCGCAACCGCCGGGGCGAAGGTCGCGTAGGGAGTCGCTGAGGGACTCCATTGACGGACGATGCTGGCAATCCGAGGTGACAGCGATGAAGCGACTGGTTGCAGCGATGGCCCTGGCGGTCCTCGTGGCCGGCCCGGCGCTGGCGCAGGCACAGGCTGAGCAGCAGCAGGACATCGAGCGTGTTGCTGCCGAGCAGCAGCTCGAGCAGCGCATCCAGAGGTTCGTCGATATGGGCATTGAGCGGGAGGCGGCGACCTTCCTGGCGGTGCTGTCTGAGGCCGGCATGGATCCGGCGCAGATCATGATGTTCTTCATGATGGCCGAGCATGGCGGCGAGGACGCGGCCGGTCTGATGCTGCTGATGAACGCCATGAAGCAGCAGGGTCCCACCCAGCCCGTCGTCGTGCAGCAAGACATGGGTGGGCCGCAGGCGCTCATCGTTGATGACGGCGCGCTCTACGTCATCGACCTGGAGGCCATGGAGGTCACCGGCACGGTGGACTACCGCCGGTCTCGGGGTATGGACCCGGACGCCATCTGGTCGCTGCTGGCGCCCATGATGGCCGGCGGCCGCGAAGCGGGCGGCCCCCAGGCTCGCAACTGCCGGGAGCGACTGCGCGTGCTGGCGGGCGCCTTCTGGAAGTACGCCCAGGATCATGACGGCACCCTCCCGGGCGAGAACTGGGTGGAGGCCATCACGCCCTACCTGGAGACGCCGGACCTGCTGCGCTGTCCGGCGCGGCCCGAGCAGCAGGTCGGCTACGCCATGAACGAGAAGCTGGTGGGGGCGGTCATCGAGGAGCTGGAGGAGCCGGAGGAGACCATCCTGCTGTTCGACACCTGGCTGGACGATCCCGCGCCCGTCGGCGGGCCGGAGGCCGTGCCCGACGCCGGAATCCACGACGAGGGTGTCAACGCCGTCTACCTCAATGGCACGGTGGAGTGGCTTCCGGTGGCTGAGGCGCGGGAGGTGCTGCAGTTACGCTAAGAGCCCTGAGATCGCGCAGCGGTCTCCCGGAGGGGTCAGCATGAGTGGTGAGGAGCATCCCGTCCTCGAAGCAGCGCGGGAGCTGACGCCACGACTCGTGGAGTGGCGCAGGCACCTGCACATGCATCCCGAGCCCAGCATGCAGGAGCACGAGACGGCCCGGTTCGTGGCCGAGAGGCTGCGGGAGATGGGGCTTGAGGACATCCGTGAGGGGATCGGCGAGACCGGCGTCGTGGCGGTCATCTGGGGCCAGGGCGAGGCGACGGTGGCACTGCGCGCGGACATGGACGCGCTGGAGATGACCGAGGAGACCGGGGCGGAGTACGCCTCGCAGCGCGAGGGGATGATGCACGCCTGCGGGCATGATGCCCACACGGCGTGCCTGCTCGGCGCCGCCGCCATCCTCTCCCAGCGCCGGGAGGAGCTGCCCGGGAACGTGAAGCTCATCTTCCAGCCCGGGGAGGAGGGCGCGGGCGGGGCGCTTCGCATGATCGAGGACGGCTGCCTCCAGGAGCCTCAGGTCGCCGCCATCGCCGCCCTGCACGTCTTCCCCGAGCTGGCGTCCGGACAGATCGGCCTCAACTGGGGCTTCATGACCGCCCAGAGCGACTCCGTGGACCTGGCCGTCATCGGCGACGCCTCGCACGCGGCTCGCCCGCACCTGGGGACCGATGCCATCTCGGTGGCGGCCCAGGCCGTCGCCGCCATCGAGCAGTTCATCGGCCGCAGCACCGACCCCATGCACCGCAAGGTCGTGAGCTTCGGCACCATCTCCGGAGGCACCCGCCGCAACGTCTTGGCCGACCGCGTGGAGCTGCAGGGGACCATCCGGACCTACGAGATGGACACCCGCGAGCGGATCGTGGACTTCATCGGCAACCGGCTTCGCGATCTGGTGGCCGCCATGGGCGCGCGGCTGCAGGTGCAGATACAGGAGGGCTACCCGCCGCTGTGGAACGAGGAGTGGGTGTTGGAGGCCATCGCCGAGGCGGCGCGTCAGGTGCTGGGCGACGACGCGGTCGAGGAGCTGCCCTACCCCAGCCTGGGCGCGGAGGACTTCGCGTTCTTCCAGCGCGTGGGCGAGATCCCTACGGCGATGATCCGACTGGGCACGCGCGACGAGGCCGGCGGCTACGTGTGGCCGATACACAGCACGCGCTTCGACCTCAACGACAAGCAGGTCCTCCCCGCCGGCGCTGCCGTGCTGGCGCAGACGGCCGTGACGCTGCTGGAGCGGGCGGACTAACCCGAGCCTCGTTCATCGAGCTCCGCCATCAGCAGCTCACGAGCGTCGAGGACGAACACGCGAGCCTCCTCGAGATCCACTGAGGCCCGCTCCTGCGCAACGGTTGGCGCCGGCACATAGTCCGCGTCCTGCCGTTGCTCGAAAAGCGCGCTGAGTGTCCTGCCATGCCGGCGCGCCATCAAGCCGGTTGAGACGAACTCGCGTCCGAAGAGCCTTATGAGGGCAGAGTGGCGACCCGCCTGTATTCCCTGAGCCTCCAGTAGTGCCGACGCGGCGTAGAAGACTGCATAGTAGGTCCGATTGGCAGCGGCCTCGACATGCTCATTCTCAAGTAGTAGGTGGGCCTCCTGAAGCGCCTCGGAGGCCCGGCTCATCAGGTATTCCGCCCGCTCACGTGCTCCTTCTGTCATACCTCGATGCCCTCGCGCCGGACCGCCTTGGCGAAGCCGCTGCCGTGGATCATCGGCGTCTCCCACCGTTCCGGCGTCTCGGTAACCCATGACAGCACAGTCTCGTGCGAGAGGACGTAGTCGAAGGCCCGGTCGGCCACCTCCAGTTGCTCGTCCACCGTCAGGCGGCGCGACAGCAGCAAGAACACGTCCACGTCCGAGTCCTCGTCGGCATCCCCTCGGGCCGTCGAGCCGTAGACGCGCGCCTCCAGCACCACGTCGCCGAAGCGCTCCCGCATCCAGTCCGCGAACTCGCCCGCCACGCGCATGTTCCGCTCGATGATCTCGCTCTGCTCCACCGTCCTCGTCCTCCGCTAACGCTTCAGGGCTTACCCTTCCCCCGGAATGTTCCCCAGAAGTGCCTCTGCGTCAGCAACGAACTCGCGAGCGCTGTGAAGATGCTCTGCCGCTTGGGCACCTGCCACGTCCGGCGCAGGAGTGTAGTCAACCTTCTGCCTTTCGCGGAACAGCACGTTGAGCGTCTTGCCGTGACTACCTGCCATCAGCCCCTGCTCCACGAACTCGCGGCCGAAGAGCCGTAGAGTTGCGCTATGGCGGCTGGTCTGCAGCCCACGTGTTTCGAGCAAGGCCGTGGCCGCGTAGAAGGCAGCGTAGTAGGCTCGGTTAACCGCCAGCTCGCAGTCGCCTTCACGGAGGGCCAACTCTCCCTGCCTGACTGCGGCCTCAGCACGCTCCATCCATTGCAGGGCCCGCTCCCGTGAGCCCTCGCTCACACCACCACGCCCTCCTCTCTGACTGCACGCGCCCAGCCGCTGCCGTGGATTACCGGCGTCTCCCAGCGCTCCTTCGTCTCCGTCATCCAGCCGGTCCAGGTGCCGTGCTGCATGTCCAGCTCGAAAGCCTTCCCGGCTGCCTCGAGCTGCTCCTCATACGTGAGCCGCCGCGACAGCAGGAAGAACACGTCCACGTCCGAGTCCTCGTCGGCATCCCCTCGGGCCGTCGAGCCGTAGACGCGCGCCTCCAGCACCACGTCGCCGAAGCGCTCCCGCATCCAGTCCGCGAACTCGCCCGCCACGCGCATGTTCCGCTCGATGATCTCGCTCTGCTCCACCGTCCTCGTCCTCCGCTGACGCCTCGACCTCGCCCCCGAACCTGGCGCTGTCAGTCCTTCGGCGCCAACACTCCCACGCCCTCCTGGCTCACATCCAGGTAGACTTGGCGGATGTCCGAGCCCGAGCCCTCCGTGTAGTAGACCATCAGCACGCGGCCGTCGGGAAGCTCCGCGAAGCTGGGGTAGCCGCCGATGACGCGGTCGATGAGCTTCGGGCCCTCCCACGTCTCGCCCAGGTCCGTGCTCCAGGCGATGGAGGTGCTGCGCGTGGGGCGATGGCGGAAGCCGGTCAGCAGCACGCCCTCCGAGGTCAGCAGCAGGTAGGGCGCCTCGCCCTGGATGCCCAGCTTCTGCGGCTCGGCCCAGCTCACGCCCCCGTCGGTGGACTGCGACCAGTGCATGGTGGGGCGGATGAGCATGTAGATGCGGCCGTCGGGCAGCGGCTCGATGGAGGGCTCGTAGAGCGGCTCCGGCCCGGGCTGCTCGATTACCGTGACCTCCCAGGTGCCCCCGCCATCGGTGCTGCGGGCCACCCCGCAGGGATGCTTTCTCTCGCCCTCAAGCCGCGTTCCGTAGATCGGCAGCAGCAGCGTCCCATCCTCAAGCTCAGTCACCGGCTCGGAGACGGCCTGAGCGCCGCCGAAGGGCAGCTCGATGCGCTGCGGCTCGGACCAGGTCTCTCCGTCGTCGCTGGAGCGCACGAGGAAGACCTCGTGCGTGGGCCGGCGCTCCTTCACGTAGCTCATGTAGCTGACGACCAGGTCGCCATCCCTGAGCTGCGCGATCGAGGGGTCGCGATCGTCGATGGGCGTGTCCACCACGATCTCAGGTTCGCTCCAGCTCCGTCCGTAGTCAGTCGAGCGCACCATGCAGACCCGCCCGCCACGCGGCAGATCGTCGTTGGGGAAGGCCACGTGCCCGTAGCCGGCGTAGAAGACGCACAGCAGCTCCCCATCCTCGGTGAGGCAGACGTCGGGGAAGGCCTCGTAGGCGCCCGCACCGGCATCGGTGCACACCGCCGTCCAGGGCACGCGCGTGACGGTGAACTCGCCCTCCAGCTCCGCCGGCTCGCCCTCCACCCGCAGGTCATCGAAGGCGATATCGCCCTGGCCGGTCCGCAGGCCCACGACGCCAGCCTGCAGCGTCCCATCCTGCTCAGTGAACAGCAGCTCACCGTCCATGTAGACGCGATGCTCGTCGCCGGCGACCTCCACGCGCGCCGTATGCCACTCTTCCTCGCTGATCTCGATGGGCCGGTGGCGTCGCGCCTCGGTCCACTCGTTCTCAAGCGTAGAGCGGACCCACACGACCTGCCTGTTCTTGCTGTCGAAATGGATGTAGTAGTAGGTGGTCTCGTCGATGGCGCGGTAGATAATCCCCGGAGCCTTCACGCCATTCCCAGCGGGATGGATGAGGAAGCGGACCGCCACGGTGACGTCGCTGAAGGCCTGCGGCACAAAGGCCCGGGCCTTGTGCAGCCCGGCCTCGGGCTGCCGCAACACGCCCTCCTCGACGGTCCAGGTGCGCGTGTCCGTCGTCCAGTCCTCCAGCGCCGCCGCGTCCTCGAAGCCCTCCTCCAGCGTCTCCGCCGCCACCAGTGCGGTCATGCACAGCAGCATCATGACAGCCGTCGCTGCTCTCAACACCATTCGTCCCACCTCACATGGGTCTCGAAGCTCTCTGTGACGGTTCGCACCTCCGGTCGCAAAGCCTCGAAGAAGAGGCGCATGCGGTATTTCGCAGCAGGGACCCGCCGCACCTGCCGCTTGTCGCGCGCCGGGAACTTTGCTATACTCAGACACGTTCAAAGGACATAACAGCCGGCCCACGTGCCGGCATGTCACAGAACGCATCGGCTCAATCCCCCCGTAGCGGTGGCGCAGGCGGCGGGACTGAGCCGTCGTCCATTGCCGGGTCGCCAGCAAGCTCACCGGACATCACTTCCCCGGGAGGACTGCCGCATGATACGCTGCGAGGGCTTGACCAAGTACTATGGGAACCATCAGGCCATCGCCGACGTCAACTTCGAGGTGGACGAGGGCGAGATCGTGGGGTTCCTCGGCCCCAACGCCGCCGGGAAGACCACCACCATGCGCATCCTGACCTCCTTCATCCCGCCCACCGCCGGCGAGGCCGCCGTCGCGGGCTTCGACGTCATTGATCAGTCACTGCAGTCGCGGCGGGCCATCGGCTACCTCCCCGAAACCTCCTCCCTCTACCAGGACATGCGCGTCACCCAGTACCTCCGCTTCTGCGGCGGGGTGCGCAGCATGAGCCGGGCGGACGTCGAGGAGCGCATGGAGTACGTCCTGGACACCTGCGGGCTCTCCGAGCGCGCCGATAGCATCATCGGCACGCTCTCGCTGGGCTTCCGCCAGCGCGTGGGGCTGGCCCAGGCGCTGCTGCACGACCCCCCGGTGCTGATCCTCGATGAGCCCACCGTGGGCCTGGACCCGAACCAGATCATCGAGGTGCGCAACCTCATCAAGAGCCTCGGGGGCCAGCACACCGTCATGCTCTCCACGCACATCCTTCCCGAGGCCCAGATGACTTGCGAGCGGGTCATCATCATCAATCACGGCCGCATCATCGCTGAGGACACGCCGGAGGCCCTGACCGCTCAGATTCGCGAGGCCGAGACCATCCTGATCACCCTCGCCCGAGACGATGAGAACGTATCCCGGCAGCTTCTGGACCTGCCCGATGTCGTGGGCGTGCGCAGCGTGGGCGATGGGAGCTACCACGTGGACACGGCCGTGGGAACCGACGTGCGCGCAGAGATCGCGGAGTTCGCGGTCAGCCGCGGCTGGGGCCTGTTGGAGCTGCGCCCGGTGGAGATGACCCTCGAGGACGTTTTCCGGCAGCTCACCACGGAAGAGGAAGGTGTCGAGTAGACGATGCGCAAGGTGCTCACCATCGCCGGCAAGGAGCTGCGCTCCTACTTCGTCTCGCCGATGGGCTACGTCGTGCTGGGCTTCCTCCTGGGCGTCGGCGGCCTGATCTTTGCCCTCACCTACACCGCGCCACAGATGGAGGCCGATCCCACCTACATCATCCGGGTCATGGTCTTCCTGATCCTGCTCATGAGTCCGGTGATCACCATGGGCCTGCTGGCCCAGGAGTGGGCCTCCGGCTCCATCGAGCTGCTGATGACCAATCCGGTTCGCGACGTTGAGCTGATCCTGGGCAAGTACCTGGCCGCCGTCACGCTGTTGGTCATCGCGCTGGCGGCGAGTCTGGAGTTCCCGCTGATCCTCGAGAAGTTCGGCGACCCCGACTGGATGGTGGTGCTCACTGGCTACATCGGCGTGCTGCTGGCCGGCATGTCCTTCCTGGCCATCGGCCTGTTTGCCAGCTCCCTCACCTCCAACCAGATCGCCTCCGGGCTGCTGGGCTTCGTGATGTTGCTGTTCTTCTGGCTGATCGGCTGGTTGGGCTACAACATCAGCAGCAAGATCGGCGAGGTGGCGAAGTACATCTCCGTCTTCGAGAACATCCAGGACTTCTCCAAGGGCATCATCGACCTGCGGCCTGTCGTGTTCTTCCTGTCGCTGATCGCGTTCTTCCTGATGCTCTCAGTGCGCACCGTTGAGAACCGGCGCACTGCTTGAGTCCACTGGTGCTGGACGGCAGCCAACAGAGCGCTCACTGATGTTGGGCAGGTGACACGGATGTCGGATGAGACCACTCAGCAGGAGCCGGAGAGGGCGCGGCGGCCCCTAGCCGATCCGCGGCTGGCGGTTGAGGCCGAGCAGCTCTCGCCGGTGGAGCAGGTGGCCATGTGGGCCGGGTGGCTGGCGGCCCTGGGCTTGCTGGTGCTGCTGGCCATCGTGGCCGTCACCACCTCCTTCGGCCTGACGGCCAAGATCGTCGCCGGCGTGACCGTGGCACTGGCCGTTTTCTTCGTGCTGATGCACTGGCAGCGAGTGGTGGCGGCCGCAGGGACCAGGAGAGCTCGACTGGGCACCAACAGCGTCGTCTTCGTGCTCTTCATCCTCGGAGCCCTGGTGCTTGTCAACGTGATCGTGGCCCGCCGCCCCCACCTGCGAAAGGACCTCACCGAGAGCCAGCGCTTCTCGCTGGCCGAGCAGAGTGAGGAGATCGTGCGGGGCCTTGAGGAGGAGGTCACCGTCCTGGCCTTCCTCGACCCTCGGTCCCCCACCTACGGCGAGACCCGCAACCGCCTCCGCGAGTACAACATGCTCAGCCCCAAGCTCAGCGTGGAGCACCATGACTTCTACCTGGACGTGGAGGAAGTCAAAGAGCACAACATTATGCAACCGGGCACCATCGTGGTGAAGTCTGGCGAGAACGAGGAGAAGGTCTATGACGGCTCCGAGGAGGACCTCACCTCCGCCATCCTGGCCGTCAGCACCGGGGAGAAGACGAACATCTACTTCCTGATCGGTCACGGGGAGGTCAACCCCGACGACACCGGGCCCGACGGCATCAGGACGCTCAAGGGCGAACTCGAGGCCCAGCAATACGCCGTGAAGACGCTGAACCTGCTGGTGGAGTCCGAGCCCGAGATCCCCGGCGACTGCGCGGTGCTGGTCATTGCGGGACCGACACAGCCTCTGCGCGACGCCGAGATGCAGGCCATTACCTCCTGGGCCGAACAGGGCGGCAACCTGTTGGTGGCCCTCGAGCCGGGCGGCCCAGACCTCAGCGAGCTGCTTGAGCCGTGGGGCATCGTGCCCAAGTCAGGCGCTGTGGCCGACGCCAGGTACGGGATCTACGGTCGCAAGGAGGTGCCGATGGTCACCAACCTCGGCAGCCACCAGATCACCAAGCCCCTCGGCCGCTTTGCCATTGCCCTCCCGACCGTCCGGCCGCTGGAGCTGATCGACACCATGCCCGAGGACCCCTCCACGCCCGGCGCGCCGCCGCAGGGAAAGCAGGCGCAGCTCCTGCTGGAGAGCAGTCCTGAGGCATCGCTCGAGCCGGCGGGCGAGGGGTCAGCCGCTGGCGGTGGACCCTTCGTGTTGGCTGCTGCGGTGGACGCCGGCCGCCAGCCGCCCAATCCCTACGGCATGCAGCCGCCGGAGGAGGACGAGGATGCCCTCCGCATGGTCGTGGTCGGCGACGGCGAGTTCATGACCGATCGCTACCTTCGCGAGCACGGCCTCATCGGAAACCTGGTCTTTGCGCTGGCATCCATCAACTGGCTCGTCGAGAATGAGAAGCTCATCTCCATCCCGCCCAAGGACGAGATGCCCGATCTGCTGACCATGAACGAGAGTCAGCAGAAGGTAGTCTGGGTCATCACCGTAGGTATCGTTCCGATCCTCATCGGCATCGCCGGCTTTGCCGTGTGGTGGCGGCGCCGGTAGCCGAGCGGGAGCCAACCTGTCAGGGAGCATCAGAGAATCATGAGGTGGAGGTCAACCATCGCCGCCGGCCTCGTCTTCGTCGCCCTCCTCGCGTGGGTGATGACCCAGGAGCGTGGGAGGGTCCCGGAGGAGAAGGAGGTCTTCGGCCTCGACATCAAGGATGTCACCAGCCTCCGCGTGGAGCGCAAGGATGAGAAGCCCATCGTCATCGAGCGCCGCGACGACCGCTGGTTCATCACCTCCCCCATCCAGGCGCTGGCCGACACCGATGACGCGAAGCGCATGATCAAGGCTGTCGCCGAGCTCAAGGAGCAGAGCAGCCGCACCGGCCTCAACCTCGACGACGAGCAGTACGGCCTCAAAGACCCCCCTCTGGTGGCCGTGCTGACCTACGGAGGCGGCAAGACCGCGCGCGTGGAGGTGGGCGAGGAGACGGCCGTGGGCAGCTCCCGCTACGCCAGGATCGGCGGCGACCTCGCCGGGGACAGCGACACGCTCTACATCGTCGGCGCCACGGTCCGCACCACGCTGTGGAAGGACGCCACCGAGATCCGCGAGAAGCAGGTCGTGCTATTGGAACCGGAGGACGTCCAGCGCGTGGAGCTGGCCCACGGTGAGGAGCAGATCGTCCTCGCCCGCGCCGAGCCCGAGGCTGACGTCAAGTGGTGGATGCGCAAACCGCTTCAGGTGGCCGCCGACGAGTTCAACGTCAAGCAGCTTGTCCGGAGCCTGGGGGATATGCGCGCCGAGGACTTCCTGGAGGCGGAGGCCGAGGTCGATCCCGGCTTCGACAAGCCCCAGGCGCGGATGGGGCTCCGCCTGCAGGAGGGCCGGGACCTGACGGTGACCTTCGGCAAGACCGAGACGCGCACGGTCGGCGAGGATGAGGAGGAGAAGGACATCGTCTACGTCCGCACCTCGGCTCGCCCCGAGATCATGATGGTGGAGGCCGATCAGCTCGAGAAGGTGCAGAAGACCCCCCTTGACCTGCGCGATCGGACCATCGTGCGCTTCGAGCGCGATGACGTCCAGCGCATCCGCGTGGAGCGCACCAAGGGCCTCAGCTTCACAGTTGCCCGGCGCCCCGACGGCTGGCGCATCGAGAAGCCCAGGTCCGTGGACGCCCGGAAGACCGCGGTGGAGGACATCCTCTGGGACCTGGAATCGCTCAACGCCGAGGCATTCATCAAGGAGGAGGTCTCCCCGCCTGAGCTGCGCCAGTACGGCCTGGCGGTTCCACAGGCGGCCATCAGCGTGTTCCTGCGCGGCCGCTCGGAGCCCATCAAGGTCCTCATCGGCGACCAGGTGGAGGGCGGCAACTACTACTGCACCACCAGCGAGTCCGACCAGGTCGTGGAGATCAGCCAGTTCATTATGGATCATCTCCCCGACACGATTGAGGACCTGGAGAAGCAGGAGGCGCCCGACATCGGTGGCCCCGACGAGGAGATGCCTCCCTCCGAGGAGGAGTGAGCCCGGCGGCAGTCGGCCTCAGCCACACGCGGTGACCGGCCGTGCACCAGCACCTCCGGCGTCCCGTGGTGCGGACGCCCCCGTCCGCACGTCGTGACCTGAGCCGTTACATGCTGGTGGCGACTCTGAGTGCCGCCTCAGTACCCCAGCGACCGCAGCAGGTCGCAGTTGGCCTTGGCGCTGAGCTCCGGCGCGCGCCGCGAGGTGTCCTGCTCGACGCTGACCCAGCCCCGGTAGCCGGACCGATCGAGCTCTCTCATGAGCTGCCCGACGTCGAAGCCGAAGTTGCCCTTGCCCAGCTCCTCGAAGTAGCCGTCCTCACCCCACGTGCTCTCCCAGTTGTTCCAGGTCGCCGGGTCCTCGGCGTAGAAGTCCTTGAGGTGGACGTGGCCGATGCGCCCGGTGTGCCGGCGAAGCACCTTGATGGGATCCGAGCCGCAGCACAGCAGATGCCCGGTATCCAGCAGCAGTTGCAGCCGCGGCGCCGCCTCCAGCATCATGGCGGCGTCCTCGGCGGTCTCGATGACCGTGCCGCGGTGAGCGTGGTGGAAAGGCGCCAGGCCGTGGCTGACGGCCAGCTCGACGAGCTCCTCGAGGTCGGCGGCGGCCTGCGCGAACTGTCCGGGGCCCATCTCCCGCCCGCCGTAGTCGGCCTTACGTAGCGACCCCACCTCCGCGGCCTCGTTGCCCAGCGCGCAGTTGTAGAGCACGCGCAGCCGCCGATCGGGGGCGCCCACATTGACCAGCTTCAGGCCCCACTTCGCAGCCAGCGCCGCCAGCTCCACCAGCTCGTCGGCGCTGTCTGCATTCACCCCCTCAACGCCGTCGTAGCCGCACTCGGCCGCAACCCGGAAGCACTTCTCCGGGTCCTCGTGCTGCTCTCCCCGCCAGGTGATCAGGTGCAGTGCGATCCGAAAGCGTCCTGCCATCGATGACCCTCCCTCCGAGACTGTCTCCTTGCGCGCCTTCGGGCTGCGGACTGACGGGACCTGCCTGTACGCGACGAACGGCCCGCACGGTAGCGGGCCGCCCAGCACGGTCACCCTCCGGCCTCACGCCAGGTGATGGGCGCCATCCTCGGTGGTGATAAGATGCCGGGGGCTCTCAGGCGCCTCCTCCAGCTTGTGACGGATGTTGGCGATGTGTGTCTCCAGCACCGCGAGATCCGTCTCGTCCTCGCCCCACACCTCGCGGGCGATCTCCCGGAGGCTGAGGGGCTCCCCCTCGGCCTCAACGAGGATTCGCAGGATCTCCGCCTCGGTGTCGCTGAGCTTCACCTCCCGGCCCTCGACTGAGGCCACCCCCTCCGTCTGGCGCAGACAGACGGCGCCGTGGCAGATCTCGCGCGCCTGCTCCTCGTCGCGCATCCGCTTGCGACGAAGCAGCGCGCTGATCCGGGCCAGCAGCTCGCCGATGGAGAGCGGCTTGGTGACATAGTCGTCCGCACCGGCGTCCAGCCCCGCCAGGCGGTCTGTCAGGTCCCGCTTGGCGGTGACCATGATGATGGAGACCCCGGAGTACTGGCGGACCTGGCGGCAGACCTCCACGCCGTCGCCGTCGGGCAGTATCAGGTCCAGCAGCACCAGGTCAAGCTCCTCGCTCTGGATGGCGTCCAGCGCCTCCGAGGCCGTGGTCGCCGTCACCACCCTGTAGCCGTTACCTTCCAGGGCAGTCTCGATCATCTTGCGCGTTGCCGCGTCATCGTCAACGACGAGGATTGTAGGCCGCATGCAGCTTCGCTCCCGGACACGAATGGGATACGTCCGGTGGGCACGCCATGCGTATCCTCACGCGTCAGGTCGATCAGCCGAACCATACACCATATCGGCGGAATTGCTCGCCGCCGAAGGTCCCCACCAGCCCATACAGCAGCCCGGCGGTGAAGAAGTGCCCCAGCGCCAGGCCGATGAAGGCCGGGATCAGCGCCCGATAGCTCGCCATCCCGCTGACCCGGAAGATCAGCGTCTTCACCAGCCACACCACGAACAGCGGTGCCCACAGCTTGTGCCCGAACGACGTCGCGATGCCGTAGGCCAGCGGGTGCAGCGGAAAGCGCAGGAAGATCGTCCGCAGCACCGTCAGGGCCAGGGCCACCACGCCGCCGGCGGCCATGCCCATCGACCGCGGCAGATTCGGCGGCGCGTCCCCTCTGGCGTAGCTGACCAGCGCCTCATACTCCTGCTGCGCGGTCCCCGAGCCCCAGCCCGACAGCGCCGTCAGGCCGCCCGCCCCCCACTCGTAATAGCTGCGCAGGTGCAGCCACATCCCGACGAAGAAGCCAACCGCCACCGCGGCGATCAGCACCCAGCTCATGGCCCTCCGCCGCACCTGCGTGGACCCCGCCAGCCGCCAGCCCTCCACCTGATACCCGACCAGCGACGGGAAGTAGCCCCGCGACATGAACAGCATCGTCGAGAAGATCGTGGCATTCGCCCACGACCCGCCCGGGTGCAGCCACTTGCTGCCGAACATGTAGGTGACGGCCTTGTGGTGCACCCCGTACGGGAAAGCCCAGATCATGGGCACACCAGTCTCGGCCCGCACCCGGGCGTAGACAATCGCAGACAGCAGCAGCAGTGCCAGATACACCGCCGCCGTCCGCAGGTTCATCCCTGCGTACATTACCCACGCAAGCCAGGTGCCTAACCCGCCGGCCAGGATCAGGAAGCCCGTGCGATAGCTCATGGGCTCATTCGCCTCGGACTCGGTGGCCTCCTTCCGCACGGCGGCACGGAATGCCTCCGCGATCTGATGCCGCCCCACCCACAGCAGTCCCAGCCCCAGGATCACGTACGCCCCCATGCTCTGCTCCTTCCGGAAGGGGAAGCCCGCCTGCTCGTATCCCGCCGCCGCGGCCCCCACCGCCAGCAGCCGAATCGCCAGGAAGAACACCCACGTGCTGAGGGCGATCTCCGTGCTCATCAGATAGCCGAAGCCGATGACCGCAGGGCGGTAGTGGAACTGCAGCGGGCTGATAGCGCTCCAGGGGCGCTCGGTGAACAGGGCGCCGATGTCGTAGTATTTGCCCAGCGCGGTCACCGACGGGATGTAGGCGTTGATGATGTTGGTGGCATTGTAGATGAAGGCCACCGCGAAGCCCGTCCACATGACCGGGTTGCGGAAGAACTGAACCACCAACCGGCGCGTCTCCAGCCCCCGCGTCATTTCCAGAGGAAGGTACTCCAGCGGATAGGTAAGCTTCTCCTTCTCCGACCACTGCCGGCGGAGGATGGCCATGGTCCCCATCAGGATCAGCCAGAAGGCCAGGAAGAAGATGCCCCACGCCACCAGGGGCGTCGCCCAGGCGCGCCAGGGGATCGCCCCCTCCTCCGAGCCCTCGTAGAGGGTCCGCAGCACCTCCGGGCTGTGTGGCACCATCCACTCGGGCATGTACTGCTGATACTCAGCGAAGCCGTTGCTGGGGGTGGCGAAGTAGAACAGGACGGGGATGGTGTTGATCAGGAAGCGGATGATCCCCGGCCCGGCCATGGCCGTGGACACGGTCAGGAAGACGTAGATGATGACGATCTCCCGCCGGTCCAGCGCCAGCCACCGCCACAGGCGCCGCAGCGCCGGCACCAGCAGCACCAGCAGCACCAGGAAGCCCACCGCCGGCACCGGGGGGACGGACTCGGTGATCTGGCAGAAGAGGGTGATGACCTCTGCCATGTCGATCCAGTAGCTGATCAGGACCGTCGCCAGGATGGCAATGACCAGGGATCGCCACGTAACGCCGCTCAGCCGCTGCGTCCGGGCCTCTTCGGACGCCTCACTGCCTTCAGTCGGCTGCCGCTCAGCCGCCATCAGTCAACTCCTGCCATCACGTGAGGCTCCTCCCCCGAGTCGGCGAGGCCCATGCCGTCCCTATCCCCCATCCGCCCGCAGCACCCGCTCCGGCGAGGTGGACAGGTAGGGCATGACGTCGCCGGCCAGCCAGAGGGCGATGTCCTGCTGCGGCTCCACGCGAAGCTGCCAGAGCTTCCCCGCCTCCCCGTCCTCGACCCGCACGGGGAACTCCACGCCATTGTAGTTGCCATCCCGCTCAAACGCAACTCGGCCGCCTGGCGCGGTGATGACGAGCCGCGCCCCCTCCGTCGGACCGCCGTCCTGGGCCCCGAGCCGGAACTGCGCAGCCCCCTCCGGGACGAAGAAGTGCCGGGTGATGGCGCTGGTGAACAGTTGCAGCGGATCCTGCTTCGTCGCCACCTCGGCCACCAGCCGGTTCTCGAAGCGAACATCCGCCGAGCCGCTTCCGGGCATGACCTCAAGGTAGTAGGTTCCGCCTGCCTCCGCGGAGTGCTCGACCTCGATGCTCTCATCGACCGGAATGTGGCCCTCCTCCACCACCGTCATCGCCGGGTCCAGCAGCCGCCAGGCGAGCGTATCCTCGTAGCGGGTGACGCGGATGTTCTCGATCCTGACGCCAATCGTCTCCCCCTCCTGCGCGTAGACCGCGAACTTGCAGCTCTTGCGGATGCGCGCCCGCTGCTCCAGCTCGGGGCGCTCCCACTCCTCAGCCTCCGGCATCAGCGGCCGCAGGGCGTCCAGGACGCTGACCGGAAGCCGGGCGATGAACGCGGAGTCCTCGCCTGCAGCATGGTTGGCAACCACGCGCACCTGGTAGCGCCCGCGCGCCGCCCCCTCCGGCGCCCGCACCGAGACCTCGAAGCTCGCATCCGAGAGCGCGGGGGCCGCGATCTGCTCCTCGGCCGGCGCCACCTCCCAGCCCTCGGGGCCGGAGCCGCTGAGACTCAGCTCCAGGTCCAGCGGCGACCAGTTCCGGACCTGGATGGAGGTGGAGCGCTCGTGGCCGGCCACCACCGTCACCGGCTCCTTCTCGTAGATGAGCTGATAGGGGCGGTTCGCCTCCAGGCGCAGGATGTCGCTGACGGTCCAGGTCAGCGGGCCGCGCCGCGCGGTCGCGGTGGCGATGACCGGCACCACCCGCTCCACGTAGAGCCCATCGTCGAGCCGCACGCCGCCCCGGTAGATGAGCGTGTCCTCCACCACCTGCGGCTCCGCCGGCTGCTGGATGGCGAGGTTCCCCGGCCGCCAGTGGCCGACCGCGGTTAGCGAGACCTGCTCCTGCGCCCCGCTTTGCACCAGCAGCCGCAGCGGCTTCTCCACCTCCGGCGCCAGCCAGCGGTGGTCGGCCTGCAGGTCCACGCGCATGCCCAGCAGCGCCACTATCAGCGCGTTCATGCGCTCGTGCAGCCTGACCAGGGGGCTCACCGGGGAGAGGACGCCGGGAGTCTCGTTCATGGCGCTGGCGATCTCAACGAACTGCCGGCTGGCCGCCGCCAGCTCCCGCTCCCGGGCATCCGGCACCGCCGCCGCCAGGCCCGCGAGGCGGCCGGCCAGCTTCATGACCGGCTCCCGCAGCCCCGGCTCGACTCCTGCCAGGGCGGCGGCCATCCGGCCCTGGTCGAAGCTGGCCCAGCCCACGATGAAGCCCTCGCCCTCGGGCGCGGTGAACTCGGCGGCGGGCGGCTCGCCCAGCCCCCGCACCACCTCGCCCGTGACCCCGTTCGACGCCACCAGCAGGCCCTCCCCGTCGAACTGCAGCTTCGTCCCGCCCGGCACCGCAGCCAGGAGATGGTCCTCATCACCGGAGAAGACCATCATCCCGGGTTCTGCCACCGACGCCGAGTGCGGCAGCCGCCGCATGAGCACGAAGGGCTGCTCGTCGAGGTTCCGCGGCAGGCCCCTCCCCTCGGCCTCGTGCCCCCGACGCTCCGCCTGGCTCCCCGAGCGGGGCTGCAGGCGGCCCTGATCGTCGAACCGATAGGGCGTCGCCAGGATCCCGTCCTCGCCGGGCGCATTGAGCACCGGGCCGTCGCTGGAGGCGAAGAGCGCCCCGGCCGGCCCGGACACCGGCTCGAAGGGCCCATCCTCCACCACCTGCAGCTCCCAGGGCGTGTCCTCCAGCTCGTTGAGCCTGCCGATGGCCGCCTCCGGATCGCCGGTCAGCACGTAGACCGCGCACCCCCACGGCTCCAGCGTCAGCTCGTGCTCGCCGGATGCTGGACCGAGTGTCTCAGGCCGCTGCGGCCACACCCGCACCATCCGCGCGCCCTCGCCCAGCGGCAGGGCTTCGGGTCGCACAGTCAGCGCCACCGTTCGCTCCTCACCGGTGATGTTGGCCAGCACGATGCCGATGTCCCCAAAGCGCTCCCAGGCCGAGGCCAGCACCGCCGGCCCGGTCCAGATCTTGTCGCGGTTGCGCACGTCGAAGCGCACCGTATGGGCCTCGGCGGCCATCTCCAGCCCACACTGGCCGGCAGGCGCATCCTTGGGGCGCGTCGCCAGCCGCAGCATTCGCCCGCCCACCAGGAAGGGCTGCCCCGCCACCCAGTAGGCGCGGGTGTACTCCCGGAACATCTCAGCGGTGGCGTCGCCCGCCTCCGGCATCGGGGCCTCCATGACGGAGTGCAGGGGCTGGCTGCCCCACACGATCTGCCGCCCGTAAAGCAGCGCGAACTGCTCCGGCTCCATGTCGATGTGCGCGTCGGAGCCGAAGTTGATGGTGTAGGGATGATAGACGGTCGTCAGCACCGGCCAGACCTGCTCGCCACCGGGGGTGTGGCTGCGGGTCAGGTCCAGCGTCAGATAGCCGTCCATGACATCGATGAGGTGCTCGCCGATCTCCTCGGTGAAGAAGCAGGCGTCGGGGTCGAGGCGCCGGATGTGCGCCCGCAGGTCGTGCATGAGCGTGTGCGCGCCCTGGCCCCAGTAGCTCCCGCCGCGGATGGAGTGCCCGTGGTCTGGATCGTAGCAGAGCTTCGCGGAGCCCGCGGCCAGCACGTCCAGGTAGACCCCGCTCATTCCGTGCTCCCAGATGAGCTTCTCGCAGATCTGTCGCATCGTGGCCTGCCACTGCTCGGTGGAGAGGCACATCCAGGCGAAGACGTTGTTGCCGATGGGCCAGGGCATGATCTCCCCCGCCTCGTTCTCCACGGCGCTGCGCCGCCCGTCCTCCCGGATCCACGACTGCGTGTCGGTGTCCCAGATGGTGGAGAGCACGTAGGGCATGGGCTCCACGCCTATCTCGCGGGCCGCGCGCACGCCGTCCAGGACGTAGGGGTCAGGCGGAAGGTGCTCCGGATCATCGTCATTGAAGACCGCAATGTTGTAGCGATACCAGTGCGAGGCCATGGGCACCTGCAGCCACTTGCGGTAGGCCGCCCACTCCGGGAGGATCTTCGCGGGCTCGTGGTAGAACTTGGCCCAGAAGCCGATGTCGCGGAACCACGGCGGCGTCCAGCGCACCAGCTCCTCGCTGCCCGGCTGAGGCGTCTCCTCCGGCCACTGGTCCATGGGGCCCCGCTGCGCCCACTGCTGCTGCACGGCCCATTCGCGGTAGATCGCGGCGGCCTCGTGCAGATCGCCGGTGAAGACCGCTGTCACGGCGTCGTAGGGCATGGCGTAGCTGACCTCGACCGGCTCGGTGATCTCAGGCATGGGCCAGTCGGGAAGCGGTGGGATGTTCTCGATCCGCCACGAGAGCTGCTCGCCCTCGCCGGTGGGGTCCCAGCCGAAGCGCTTGACGTGCAGCTCCCCGTCCTCGGCGGCCCAGTAGAGGCCGCAGGCGTCGCTGCGGTCCGGCGCCCAGCCGGTCTCGGCGTCGCGGCCCTCCTCGGTGACCAGCTCCGGCTCGCGATCATCCTCGGTCCCCCAGTATGCGAGCCACTGCATCGACGCCGGCTCCGGGTAGACCAGGGAGGCGGCGCGACCGAGCTGCATGGGCTTGCGCACCAGCCGGCCCCAGTACCAGGGCAGCGACATCTGGCAATCCGAGAAGTCGCGGATGCCGAAGATGCGCGGGAAGTCCACCTGCCACAGCCAGCCGGTGGTCTCTCCCGAGACCTCGATGCGCCAGAAGGCCTTGCGCGAGCCCTCCGGGAGGCGGATGGTGGCGGTGACCGTCAGCTCGCCGGGGACCTGCTCGCTGGCGACGCCGCTCCAGGTGATGGTGAGCGTGTCACCGTCCAGCGAATGCGTGGCATCCTGGGCGTCGGCGGCGGTGAGGGGCTGGTTGATGCCGGTGCCGCGCACCAGCACCTCCCACGGCGAGCGGTTCTGCTCCAGGTCCTCCGGCCGCGGCTGGATGAAGTCCGTCTCGTGGGCGACGTTCACCAGCCCCGACAGCGCGTAGCCGTCGTCGGGGTCGAAGCGCAGGACCATGTGCTGGTTCGCCAGCTCCACGGGCTGGGCGGCCGCGGCGCCCGCCAGCAGGATGAACGCGGCCAATACTGCAAGTGCATTGCGTGTGGTCACTGTCATCGCTCTCGTTTCCATGGCGCAAGGTCGTGTGCTACGCGCTGCAACTGCTGGCGGGCAGGGCTGCCCGCCGCTCCGTACGGCCTGCGGATTACCCGCATCTTGCCCCCTCGGCGGAAGTACCATGGCCGCGCTGCGCGGGAAAGCGGTCTGCCGTTATGGAGGGGCCGCTCCGTGCGTCGCCGCCCCCGGCGGCGCGAGGAGTGAGGCCCGCCAGGGCCGAAGGTTCCACCCCCGCCCATGTCGGCCGGGAAGGCCCAAACGGCGTGCAGGGGAGGGCCCCTGCACTATCTGGGCCGGGATGGAACCTGCCGCCTTCGCGACACGCCCCGCGCAGGCGGCACCCTGGAGTTCGGATAGCGAACTCTTAAGAGAAGCCTACTGGCTTCTCCATCGCTACGCTCGGGCGGCCCCTCCGTACGACACCAACACGGCTAGTGGGGCCAGCCTCGTCGGGTCCGGAGGGCCCTCCTCGTGCGACCCCTCTATAGGTGAGCACAACTCCCAGCCTGCCGCAACCGCCGTTGCCGTAGGCTGGTAGCTTGTAGCTCGTAGCTTGCAGCTTGCGGCTGATGGCTGACTGCTGACCGCTGATAGCTGATCGCTGACCGCCCCGTCCTTCTGCATGAAGCGCGGTGTTCCTTCCCGGTGTGGAGCGAACGAATGTTTCACGTGAAACATTCGCCGGCAGAGGCCGGTGAGGGTGGCGGCGTACAGGCAAGAGCCCGGGAGCGAGGCCCCGGGCTCTGTGCGGCATGCCTGCGGTGGTCAGAACCGCGGCGGTGGTGGCGGGGAGCTGCCTGCCTGCACCGCCAGAACGGGGTCGGACAGCGTCGTGGTGGTCATGGGATTGCTGAGCGTAATCTGCAGACCGAGCCCGGCGACCTCCCAGCGCCCGCCGAGCTGGACCGGATACTGCCCCGCGCTGGTGATGTGAACGCTGAAGGATCCGTCGGTCCCGGTGGTGTCTGTACCCCCGCCGATGGTCACGGGTATGCCGCCGATGGGGTCGCCGGTCGAGACGGATACGACCGTGCCCTCCACAGTGACGCCGCCGAAGTCAACGGCGATCTGCCGGGCCGCACGTCCTCCGTTGCCGTCGGTGACCATGACGCGGATGGCGGCGCTTCCCTCTGAGGCCGGCGCAATGAAGGTCACGGTGGCGCCGGTGCCCTGGATGGTCCCCTGGCTGGCCGTCCACGCGTAGCTGAGCGTGTCGCCCTCATCATCTTTGGCCTGGACTGTGACGTTTGTGCTTCCATTCGGCCACAGCTTTGTGGCATCAGCCGAAAGAGAGGTGATGCGAGGGCCCTCGTTGGCCAGGGGCGGAGTCGGAGTGCCGTCCCCATCGCCGGCGCTCACGCCGCCTCCGCCGCCACAACCTGCCAGCAGAGCGGCGCCGAGTGCTACAAGGAACGGGAGCCAGTTGCTCCGGGTCATGAGCGCATTCACTGCCTTCCGTAAGAGCCGTGAGCGTCTTTGTCGGTAACTTCGCCCGCCACGACCGGGGCTCCTCCCTCGCCCGATGAGACCGGCGGACACCCGCGGCCGGCAGTCCCGGCCTGGCCGACCCCATGGGGAACAAAGCGCCGCCTGGACCGTCTAACTTTCCGACACGACTCATCTCACAGGAGTGAGGCCATGATTCCGCGCACATCATCGAGGCTCTTCGCCATACTATCGATCGCCGCCATCGCGGGCCTGGCGGGCTGCGGCGGCGGAGGCGGTGCAGGTGGAGGCGGCACCGCCAACGGGGATCCCCGCATCAGCTCTGTGGACGCCCTCGCCGACGCCATCTGGCCCAGTGGCACGACCACCTTCACCTGCGAGGCCAGCGATCCTGACCGCGACGGCCTCACCTACACCTGGACCGCCACCGGGGGGAACATCGAGCGTAACGGCAAGAGCGTCACCTACAGCGCACCCGAATCCGGCGGCATCTTCACCATCGAGGTGACCGTCACCGACGGGAACGGCGGCCGGGCGAGCCAGGAGCTGACCATCACCGTCGGCGCCACCGTTCACGGAACCGTCGTCGATGTCGAGGACAAGGGCCCCGTCGAGGGAGCCACGGTCAATGTCGGCGGCGCCAGCGGCACGACGGACGAGAACGGCGATTTCAGCATCGTGGGCGTCGGGAAGGGACTGCATCCTTTGAGCCTCGGCGGGACCTGGGCGGTCGCCGGGGCGGCGGTAAACGTCAACGTTCGGTCACCCGGGGAGACGGTTCAGCTCCCCAGCCCGGTGCAGGCCATCAACATAGGGAGAGGACCGCCACCACCGCCGGAGGAGCTTCTGAGCGCAGGATGCGGGCACGCAGACCTCACACGGCAATATGCGTGACGCGTACGCACAACGCTCCAGGCCCACAGGGTCCCTGCGGGCCCAGGCGCACTGCCCGAGCTCGACGCGTGGTGATGGGTGGACTGCCGCTCAGTCGTCGCCCCGGCCGTCCTCGACGTCGCAGAATCCCTGCAGCGAGCCAAGCGGACAGCTATCGCCTCCGGCGAGGGGGCAGGAGGCCGCGTTGTCGCACGTGCATCCGCCCCTCCGCACCCGACTGACGATGGTCCGAGCCAGCCATACTACCGCGCCCACCACGATCAGTGCTGCGATCACGTCCTGACCCATGTCTCTCCACCTCACTATGTGAAGCCCAGTGCCAGCCCGCCCTGGTACACCAGGAAGCTCATCAGCCACGCCAGGGCCGTCGTGTATGCGACGGCAAATGCGACCCACTTCCAGGACCCGGATTCACCCCACAGCACGGCCATCGACGCCACGCACGGAATGTAGAGCAACACGAAGACCATCATAGCGCAGGCCACCAGAGGGGTCACGACCGGGTCTCGCTGCAGCGCCTCCGCCACCGCGCCTGAGGCCTCGGCCTCCTCCTCGATGGAGTAGGTGGTCGCGAGGGTGGAGACGACCACCTCCTTGGCGGCCAGGCCGGCCACCAGGCTGATGCCGATCTTCCAGTCGAAGCCCAGCGGACGCAGCACCGGCTCGATAGTGCGGCCGATGCGGCCGGCGGCGGTGTGGGCAATGGGCGGCAGACCGCCCAGGTCGGCGCTCGGCGGGGCCTTCGGGTAGGTGAGGAGGGCCCACATGATGACAGAGGCCGCCAGAATGATGGTGCCGGCCTTGCGGATGTAGCACCAGGCCCGCTCCCACACGTGCAGGAGCGTGCCCTTCAGCGTCGGCATCCGATAGGGTGGCAGCTCCATCACAAAGGGCGTCAGTGGCCCCTTGAGGACGGTAACGCGGAAGAGCTTCGCCATCACGACGGCCAGCACCACGCCCAGCAGATAGATGGAGAAGATGACCTTCCCGGCCGTCTGCGGAGGGAAGAAGGCTCCCGCCAGCAGCACGTAGATCACCAGGCGGGCCCCGCAGCTCATCAGCGGCGCCACCAGCATGGTGGTCAGCCGGTCGCGGCGGCTCTCCAGGGTCCGGGTGGCCATGATGGCGGGCACAGTGCAGCCGAAGCCGATAAGCATGGGGATGAAACTCTTGCCGTGCAGGCCGATGTGGTGCATGAGCTTGTCCACCACGAAGGCCGCCCGCGACATGTAGCCGCTGTCCTCCAGCAGCGAGATGCCCAGGAACAGGAGCATGATCGGGGGGACGAAGACCAGCACCCCGCCCACGCCGCCGATGATGCCGTCAACGATCAGCGACTCCAGCACGCCGCCGGGCAGCAGCACCGCCGCCTGAGCCCCAAGCCACCCGAAGAAGCTCTCCAGCCAGTCCATCGGCGGAGCTCCCACCCGGAAGACCATCTCAAACAGGCCCCACATGAGCACCAGCAGTATCGGAATCCCCACCACGCGGTTGGTGACCACGTTGTCGATGGCCTCCGACCAGTCCGTGGCGGTACGGCCGGTGCTGGTCACGGCGTGGGCGCAGGCGCCGTTGATGAAGCCGTAGCGGGCATCGGCCAAAGCCAGCTCGGCGTCGTCGCCGATGACCGCCTCCAGATGCGCTCGCACGCCCGTCACCCGCTCCAGCAGCTCCGGCCCGTCCGGCAGCTCGCCCTCTACGACCGACGCCACCTCCTCATCGTCCTCCAAAAGCTTAATGGCCACCCAGCGAGATGGCAGGGGTGGGATCCCGCCGCGCTCCTCCAGCACCTGGCTGATCTCGCGCACGTGCTCCTCCAGCTCCCGCCCGTAGTGGATGTGGCGTGTCGGGCCGCGGCCCTCCCGGGCCGTCTTCATGGCCACCCGCAACAGCTCTTCGGTACCCTCCTCCCTGGTGGCGACGGTGGGGACCATCGGCACGCCCATAAGCTCCGAGAGCAGGTCGGCATCGATCTCCCGCCCCATGGATCGTGCCACGTCCATCATGTTCAGCGCCACGACAACCGGCACGTCGAGCTCGATGAGCTGGGTGGTGAGATAGAGGTTGCGCTCGAGGTTGGAGCCATCGACGATGTGCACGACGACGTCGGGCCGCTCCTCGATGATGAAGTTGCGAGCCACCACCTCCTCGAGAGAGTAGGCGGTGAGGGAGTAGGTGCCGGGCAGGTCCACCACGTGGACCGTGGTGTCACCGACCGCGCGCAGGCCCTCCTTCTTCTCCACGGTCACGCCGGGGTAGTTGCCCACGTGCTGGCGGGCGCCGGTGATGGCGTTGAAGACGGTGGTCTTGCCGGAGTTGGGGTTGCCGGCCAGCGCGACGGTGAGGTCCGCCCCGCTGAACTGGGTCGTGGGTTCGTCCTTGGTGGTGCTGGAAGTCACAACGGCCGCTCCTCCCGCGACTGGAAGCCGCCGGGCCTTGTCACCGGGGCCTGACGAGCACGCGGCGGGCTATGCCGGGAGCGAGGCCGAGCCTGGTCCCGCCCACCCGCACGATCATGGGGCCGCCGCCGTCGCTGAGCACCTCGATCCACGCTCCCGGCACCACGCCCATCTCGGTGAGGCGTCGCACCGGGCCACGGCCGCCGCACAGCCGCACGATCTCGCCCACCTGCCCCGCGGACATCATGGGCAGGGGCAGTACGGCACCGGATGGTGGCAGGTCAGAGCGGCTCGACAGCAATCTGGGCCGCCTCCCGCTTGCGTAGTGACAGGTGGTAGCCGCGCACCTCGACCTCGATGGGGTCGCCCAGCGGCGCCAGGCGCTCCACCTCCACCTCGGCCCCCGGCGTCACGCCCATGTCCATGATGCGACGCCGGATCCCGGCCTGTCCCGACAGCCGCAGGACCCGTGCCTGGTCACCTGGAGAGAGGCGGTCGAGCGTGGTCTCCGTGGCGCTGCGGCGCCGGGCGAAGGGATGCTGCTTGGGCACCTCGATGTCAGCGATGCACTTGGCGCAATCGTTGTGGCAGGGAACGTCGCTCCACCGGCCAGCCAGGTGCTCCAGCCAGTGCTCGCCCCCGCGCGGGCAGCGCTCAACGAAATCGATCAGCGCCAGCAGCCGACGGAGCGTCTCGGCGCTCAGCGCGTGCTCGATGCCGCAGGCCTCCTTCTCCGCCTGCTCCTCGTCCAGGTCCAGGATGTCGCGCAGGAAGGCCACAAGGGCGTAATGGCGCCGTGACAGGAACTCCGCCGTGCTGCGGCCCTCGCTGGTCAGCGAGACCGCGCCATAGCGCTCGTGGGTGACCAGTCCGCGCTCCTTCAGCGCCTGAATGGCGGCGCTGACCGAGGGCATCTTTACGCGCAGGTGCTCCGCGATGTCCTTGACCCGCACGGCGTCCTGGCGCCTGAGAAGGTGGAAGATGGCCTCCAGGTAGTCCTCAAGGGACTCGGTCAGCTCGGCGACCTCAGCCATGGTGACCTCCGGTCGGTCCTCAACGACAGCTCCGTGGACGAAGTTAGCACAGCCTAACTTTCCTGTCAAGGCCTTGGCGCAATCGGCCGCCGCCAAGGGCGGCGTCTTCAAGGTCTGCAAGCTCCGGGTCGCCAGGCTCACGCTCGCGACCAACGACTGATGAGCAAAGACTGTGCCACAATGCACCCCCAGTGCTGACCTGCGCAATTCCGCGTATGTTGACAAGGAGCCCACTCAGCGCTTGGTTCCGTTCAAGATGAGCGGCATACCCGGTGGAGGGGACGAAGGTTTCACCCCGGCCCAGGACGCATCAGTGCCGAAAGCGAAACGCCGTGCAGGCGAGGGCGCCTGCGCTGATGGTCGGGCTGGAAGCCCGTGAGACCGAAGGTCTCCAGTGGGCCGGGGTGGAACCTGCGCGGTCAGTCCCTACTGCTCCTGACCGCGCCCCGCTCGCTTCGCTCGCGGCGGCCCCTCCATGGCAGCAGATGGCGGCTTGGAGGCAGCGCCACATGTCCCTCACACGCGCGCTGTCCTCGGCGCCGCGGGCCGGCGACGCTGCGAATTTGCACCCGCGTCGCCGGAGGCCTTGACAGATGCTACGAGTCTGTTATAATCCAGACGGTTAGCACTCTCGGGCCGAGAGTGCTAACCCGCTTCGCAGGCCGTCAGACGGCCCCGGAGCGGCTGCCTGAGGCCGATATCCAGGATTCGCGCACGGAACAGTCTGTCAGTAAGGTGGTGTCTGTCGAATGCTGAAGCCGCTTGGAGAACGGGTGCTGGTCAAGCCCCTGGAGGCGGAGGAGAAGAGCGCCGGTGGCATCATTCTGCCCGAGGCCGCCCAGGAGCGGCCCCGGGAGGGGAAGGTTGTCGCCACAGGCCCCGGTGAGATCGATGCGGACGGTGAGCCGATGGGTCTGAGCGTCGAGGAGGGCGACATCGTGATCTACGCCTCCTTCGGCGGGACGGAGGTCCAGATCGACGGTGAGGACTACCTCATCGTGAACGAGGAAGACATCCTGGCGGTGCGGGAGTAGCTCCGGCAGGCGAGTATTCCCTGAGGAGGGATTGATGTGGCAAAGAAGCTTGCCTTCAACGAGGAGGCGCGGCGCGCGCTGGAGCGCGGCGTGAACAAGGTCGCAGATGCGGTGCGGGTCACACTCGGCCCCAAGGGCCGGAACGTTGTCCTGGAGAAGAAGTGGGGCGCTCCCACCATCACCAAGGACGGCGTGACGGTCACCAAGGAGGTGGAGCTAGAGGACGAGTACGAGGATATGGGGGCGCAGTTGTGCAAGGAGGTGGCCTCCAAGACCAACGACGACACCGGTGACGGCACGACCACGGCGACGGTGCTGGCCCAGGCGATCGTGAAGGCCGGCCTCAAGAACGTGGCCGCCGGCGCGAATCCCATGATGATCAAGAAGGGGATCGAGGAGGCCGTGGTGGATGTCGTCAAGGCCATCCGCGACAACGCCATCCCGGTGGAGGGCCGGGACGAGATCGCGCACGTGGCGGGCATTGCCGGCAACGACGCGCAGATCGGTGAGATCATCGCCGACGCCATGGAGAAGGTCGGCAAGGACGGTGTAATCACTGTCGAGGAGTCCAAGGTCGGCACGACCGATGTCGAGGTCGTCGAGGGGATGCAGTTCGACAAGGGCTACATTTCCCCTTACTTTGCACCCGAGGGCACCGAGGCCGTCCTCGAGGACGCCTACATCCTGCTGTATGAGGAGAAGGTCTCGGCGGCGGCTGACATCGTGCCGGTCATGGAGAAAGTGGCATCCGCCGGTAGGCCGCTGCTGGTGATCGCCGAGAGCGTGGAGGCCGAGGCGCTGGCCACGCTGGTGGTCAACAACATGCGCGGTACGGTGGACTGCTGCGCGGTGAAGGCCCCCGGCTTCGGCGACCGCCGCAAGCGGAACCTCGAGGACATCGCCATCCTCACCGGCGGCCGCTTCATCAGCGAGGACCTGGGCATCAAGCTCGACAGCGTGCAGCTTGAGGACCTGGGGCAGGCGGAGCGCGTAGTCATCACCAAGGATGACACCACCATCATCAAGGGCGCGGGCACGCAGGAGGACATCGACGCCCGCGTGGCACAGATCCGGCGCGAGATCGATGACACGGACTCCGACTACGACCGCGAGAAGCTGGAGGAGCGGCTGGCCAAGCTGGCCGGCGGCGTGGCGGTTATCAAGGTGGGGGCGGCCACCGAGACGGAGCTGAAGGAGCTGCAGCATCGCTTCGAGGACGCTCTGGAGTCGGCGCGGTCGGCGATCGAGGAGGGCGTGGTGCCCGGCGGCGGCGTCATGCTCGCGCGTACCAGCAAGATGCTGGGCAAAGCCCGCGACCGGGTGCGCGGCGAGGCCAAGGTGGGCGTGGAGATCGTCCAGCGCGCGCTGGTGGAGCCGCTGCGCCAGATCGTGGCCAATGCCGGCTACGAGGCCTCGGTTGTGGCGGACAAGGTCCTCAGCGACGAGAACTGCAACTTCGGGTTCAACGCCCTGACGGAGGAGTATGCGGACCTCGTCGAGGACGGCGTCATCGACCCGGCCAAGGTGGTGCGCGCCGAGATCGAGAACGCCGCCTCCATCGGCTCCCTGCTGCTGACCACCGAGGCGCTGGTGGCGGAGATCCCTGAGCCCGAGCCCGCCGTGCCCCCGGGTGGTCCCGGCGGCGACATGGACATGATGTAGGAGCGGACGCAGGGCCACAGTTCGCCGCGGCGCGCCGGGCCGGATCCCGGCTCGCCGCGACGGCTCTGAGCGAAGCAATAGCCGTGACGCTCGATCACGCGGGCGGCCCGATACGGGCCGCCCGCCGCGATTCGTGGAGGAGCTCCCACACGCGGCGCTGAACTGAGGGCGGTGGAGGTGCTCTCATGCGCAACTGCCTGACCTTCGTCGCTGTGTTGGGCCTCGTGTCCGCGCCCGCCGCCACCGCTGCGGGGCCGAATCTGCTGGACAACCCCCAGTTCGCCGGCGATCCGGACGCGGAGGACTTCGGCTGGCACATTCGCTACGGCGCCGGCCCGGACGTGGTGGAGATCGTCGCGGACACAGAGATGACACTGGAGGGCAGCCCCAGCCTGCGCTTCAGGCAGGAGAAGCCGGTCTACTCGGCGGTCAGTCAGGCCTTCGTCCCTGAGCCGAGGACCATCTACGCCGCCCAGGTGTGGGTGCGAGCGGAGGACTTCGTTACCACCAGCCGCGGGGTGCGCCTGTTCATCGGGGACGAGAACGCGCGGACCCTGACCGCCGACCGGCTCTGGGCTCACCAGGCCGGGACCGGCTGGCACACGCTCACCTGCGTCTTCAACTCCGGCGACCGGCCCCAGATGTATGTCATCCCGATGCTCAACAACGTCTGCGGCACTGTGTGGTTCGCCAGGCCGTCCCTGCGCGTGGTCAGCCCCGCGGAGGCCGGGGAGCTGACCGGCCGCGCCCACGGCTACGGCTGGGTGGCGCCGGAGCCGGAGACCGGCGTGGCCTACTTCGGGCGCGGGACGGCACACGTGCATCCACAGTTCCCGGCGGTGGTGTGGCTGAGCAACCGCAATGCCTTCGAGGACCCCCAGGCGGCCGGGATGCGCATGGTCGTGGAGCTGCCAGAGGGCGTGGAGGCCGCAGGCACCTATCGCGCCTGGGACCTGGAGCAGACCCATGGGGACGCCGGCACGCGCGCGGTGCTCACGGGGGTGGTGCCCTACTGTCCCGTCTGGCTGAGCACAACCTGGGAGCCGGGCCGGAGTGGGACCGGGCGCGTGTGGCTGGAGTGGGATGGCGGCAGGCAGGAGCCGGCGCACCGCTTCGAGCTGCGATGCATCGAGATGCCCATGGCGCGGCGCCCGGAGCGCCTCATCTGCGGGCTCTCGGGCATCTCAACCAGCGTCTATCCGGGGGATGCAGTCGAGTACGCCCGCCGGCTGGGCCTCAACGCCGTGAACCTGTGGCTGACCTCCAGATGGCCGGCTGAGCCGATCCCCAGCGTGGTGGAGCAGGTCGAGGCGTGGCGGCACGCCGGCTTCATGGCCTCGGCGAACTACTCGCCGATGAACTACCCGCACTATGACGAGCTGCTGGCGGCCGAGGAGGACGCGCAAGCCTGCACCATCGACGGCACGCGCATTCCCACCAAGCCCTGTCCCTCCTACCGCGGGAACGCCTGGCAGCACGAGGGGCGGATGATGGCGAACATGGCGGCGTCGGGCATCTCCTGGGCGCACATGGATGAGGAGGTCTACGACGGCCACGGGATCTGCTTCTGCGAGCGATGCCTGCGGCGCTGGGAGGAGTACCGCGCCGAGCACTACCCGGAGCTTGAGGCCGTCTCGCCGCTACAGTTCGAGGGCGACCCCGACGACTACCCCGAGCATCACGAGGCGTGGACGCGCTTCAAGTGCTGGCTGGTGACCGACATGTTCGCCGGCTGGCGGAGGATGCTGCTGGACGAGGTGGCCGCGCGCGGCGCACAGAGCAGCCCGCAGCCGTGGCTGGACTCGTGGCTGTCAATGAGCACCCACCTCGACAAGATGTACTACAATCTCCACGATCCGGAGATGCTGCCGCAGGGCCTGGATCACCTGGTGCCGATGCTCTACGACCGCGCCGGGGCTGTCCGCGACCAGCTTCTGCCACTGGTGGAGGCGGCCGGGCGCGAGAACCTGCTGGTGGGCCTGACGCTCGGCGAGCCCAGCAACGGCCGCCAGGTCTTCCCTCCCGAGGAGGGCCGGGCACAGGTGCTGGAGGCGGCCTTCGCGCCGACGATGGGCTACGTGCTGTGGACGTATCCCCGCAGCGACGCCGGGACACTGGCGGCCATCGCCAGGGCCAACGATGTCCTGGCTCGTATCGAGGACACGCTGCTGGACGGCGAGCCAAGCGATCTGCTCAGCGTCGCGGACGGCGCGGGCGACGTCACCGCGTATCGGCGCAATGACGAGCTTGTGGCACTGGTGCGCGACTACGACGACCCCGGCGAGGTGCGCCTGAGAGTGGCGGAAGACGAGACGTGGCGGGTCGAGGATGCGGACCTGCGCGAGACCATCGCGGAGGTGGCGGGTGCGGAGCGAGAGTTCGGGGTGGACCTCGGCGAGAGGAACCCCGTGGTGTTGGTCCTGCGCCGCGGCGACGACAACGGCTGACGACAAACGGCCGGCGGGTCCGAGGACACCGCTGCTCCGGACGACCGTCGTGGGCCATGCGGGCCGCGCCTACCGGCGGTGCTGGAGGACCATCACGCGCGCCATCAGCCCTCCGGCGCGCCGGATGGGATGCTGCCCGCAGGAGGTAAGACCGGCGCTCGCAGCGGCCTGCAGCGTGTCGTCGGCCAGCTCCTCCTGCATCAGCACCACCGCATAGGCGCAGGGCTTGAGGATGCGCGCCATCTCGGGCATAGCGGCGGCGACGTCAGCCTGGAGCTGCTCCTCGTAGGGTGGCTCGGTGACGACCGCGTCGGCACAGGCATCGGAGAGGGGCAGGGCCGCGGCGTCCCAGATCGCTGCGAGGCCGCCGCTGACCTCCCGAAGGCCGGGTGCCAGCGCCAGAGCGATGTCTCCGGACAGGCACTGCAGGCCCATGCGACGGGCCTCCAGCGCGATGCCGCCGATGCCGGCGAAGGGGTCCACCACGAGGGCGCCGGCGTCAACACGGGCGAGGTTGAGCATCACCATGGCGTCGCAGCAGGAGAGGCGGCGGTGCCGGCGGCGGCCAAGGCTGAGCTCGATCTCGCCATCGATGCGCACCTTGAAGGGGCGGCTGTGGGGAGAGCGCGCCAGGCGGGCCTGCTCGTCTGCGCGCCAGATGAGCTCGTGGATCTCCAGATCGTCCCCGCGCCGGTACGCGCCCACCAGCCACCGCTCGACCTTCCGTGGCGGGCGGTGCTCGACGCCGAGACCGGCACCCGGATGGCGGGTGACCTGCACCAGCGCCTCGGTGTACCCCAGGCGAGGCATGAGCTGCAGCAGGTCCGGCTCGCAGCCTGCCGGGACGCGCACCCGGAGGCGGTTGCGGGCGGGGTGCTCCCCGACGAGGCTCACCGGCAGGTTGCCGGTGGCGGCCAGCAGCTCGGCGCGGGCGGTCTCGTGGAGGACACCACCCGCGCCGCGAGAGGTCCGGAAATGCACCACGTAGGTGATCTCCGGCTGCCGTCTATCCGCTGGCATCACTGCGGCTCTCCCGCTGCCTGGCGGTGATGATGCCGTGGACGATGCTGTCGGTGAGCGCCTGCCAGCTCGCCTCGATGATGTTCTCGTGGACGCCGACCGTGCCCCAGATCTCTCCGTTGTTGCTGGTCTGGATGACCACGCGCACGGCGCCGCTGGTCCCCTCGGTGGCGTCGAGGACGCGGACCTTGTAGTCCACCAGGTGCATGCCGGCGATCTCCGGGTACATCTCCCGAAGGGCCTTGCGGAGGGCCTGGTCGAGGGCGTGAACCGGGCCGTCGCCCATGGAGGCCGTGTGCACCGGCGGCGCGGCGTCGGGCAGGTCGAGCTGCACGGTGGCCTCCGCGAAGGGCTCCTCATCCTGGGAGTGCTTGCCCATAATGACCCGGAAGCCCTGGAGCTCGAACAGCGACGGGTCGTCGCCGAAGATGCGGCGGGCCAGCAGCTCGAAGGAGGCCTCTGCGGCCTCGTACTGATAGCCCCGATGCTCACGCTGCTTCAACTCATCGAGGACCCGTCGCAGGCGCGGGTCCTTGCGATCGAGGTCCGGATAGAGGTGCTGCAGCTTGTGCAGGATGGTGCTGCCGCCGGAGTAGTCGGAGACGAGCACGCGGCGCTCATTCCCGACGCTCTGGGGCTCGACATGCTCGAAGGAGGTGGGCGTTTTGAGGACGGCGTTGACGTGCATGCCGCCCTTGTGGGCGAAGGCCGCGGCGCCGACGTAGGGGGCGCGCTCATTGTGCTGGACGAGGGCGACCTCATCCACCCACCGGGAGAGCTGCGTGAGCTCCTGGAGCCTGCCCTCCGGGAGCGCGCGCACGCCGGCCTTCAGCTCCAGGTTGGGGATGACGGTGCAGAGGTTGGCGTTCCCGGTGCGCTCTCCGTAGCCGTTGATGGTCCCCTGCACGTGCGAGGCACCCATCTCCACGGCGATCTGGGAGTTGGCCGCGGCCATCCCGGCATCGTCGTGGCAGTGCACGCCCAGCGGAGTCTCAACGGCCTCCCTGACCGCGCCCATCACGTCGCTGACGAAGGAGGGCATGCTCCCGCCATTGGTGTCGCACAGCACGAGGCACTCCGCCCCGCCCCGCTCGGCCGCGCGGAGGGTCTGAAGCGCGAACTCGGGGTCTGCGCGGTAGCCGTCGAAGAAGTGCTCGGCGTCGAAGATGACCTCCGCACCGCTCTCCTCGAGGAAGGCCACGCTGTCCTCGATCATGGCCAGGTTCTCGTCCAGCGTGGTGCGCAGCACGTCGGTGACGTGCAGATCCCAGCTCTTCCCGAAGATGGTGATGACGGGAGCGCCGGAGGCGACGAGGAACTGAAGGTTGGAGTCGTCCTCAGGCGCGATTCCGGGCCGCCGGGTGCTGCCGAAGGCGGCGAACTTGGCGTGCTGCCAGTCCTGGTCGCGGGCGCGCTCGAACACCTCCCGGTCGCGGGGGTTGGTCTCATTGGGCCAGCCACCCTCGATGTAGTCGAAGCCCATCTGGTCCAGGCGGTGGGCGATCCGCAGCTTGTCGTGCACGCTGAGCGAGATCCCCTCGGCCTGGCAGCCGTCGCGGAGTGTGGTGTCGTAGATCATGACCTTGCGCATCACAATCACCCTTGAGTTAGCACCGGCGCGCGCCGCGGGCCTGAGCGACGAGCGGGTACGCGAAAGAGTCCGCCTCGCTCAGAGGCGGACTCGGAATCCGCGGTACCACTCTGATTGGCCCTCCCACCGGTCTCACGCCGCCGGGGCGGAAGGGCCCGCTCTGCCGACACGGGCCGCATGTTGGCGCGCCGATGCCGTCTACCTGATAACGGAGGTGACCCGGCGGAGCCTACTGGGAGGAGCCGGCGCCTCCTTTCGGACCGCGGCTCGGGGGTGATCTTCGCCGCCGACAGAGCCCACCGGGCTTCCACCGTCCCCGGCTCGCTGGTATGGCCGCCTCGCGACCTCGGTGTACCGGCGCCTACTCGTCCCCGTCATCGCCTCAACTATGTTGCGAAGAGTATAGCAGACTCCCCGACGGCGCGCAAGCCGGTGCAGAGAGATGGGCAGCATCCAGATTCATGTGCCTGTCCTCTGCAGTGACGCCGCCGATGCCCGCGGAGGGGCCGCCTGAGGAGCGCATGCCCTTTATGCGCGACGAAGCCGGCCCGCGACCCCA
>JAYENL010000323.1:0-17334 GCA_034722055.1 Armatimonadota bacterium | reverse complement strand
GATCAGCCCGCAGTTGGGACACCTGACAGTGCGGGCCCAGACGTAGGCGAAGATCTCCTCACCCGGCTGCTTCGGGTAGAACTCCGCGAGTTGGGGGCGCACCCGGTCGTGGAGCTCGTTTGCCCAGCGCCGAATGTCCTTCGCGAGGCCGGGGCCAAACTGTGCGGGATAACGAAGGGTCGCCTCAAGTATGACCGCCGCCACGGGATTCAGCTCGTTCGCGTAGGTGTCGAACCCGTAGCGCATGGCCTCGAAGGGGATGCTCCCCCCGCCGGCCATGGGGTCGAGGACGACCATGTCCTGCTGCCCCCATAGCGAGGCGATGCGCTCGCGCACCTCCTCGACCACACTCAGGGGCGGGGTGTACTGAAAGGCTCTGTCGTAGGAATAGCTTTCGACCCTCTCCCCCTTACGCTTTGCCCGTTGGAGCCGCGCATACGTCGAGACTGGATCGCCCATGATCCCGAGCGTCTTCAAGAACCACTTGGCATCGGTATCGACGGGAAGCATGCTGGCAAGAATCGCCGCCCGGCTCACGGTCATTGGGCGCCGGGCCCACCACACATGCAATCGATTCGGCGGAGGGTGATGACCGGTGCTGCTCTCGCGCTTGGACTCAATGCCAAGCTCCTTGACCGGCATGAACTCCTCGATGAGCACTTGGGGGCGGTCGTCGCTGTCCGGCACGCTACTCCTCCTCAACTTCTGTGTGGCTGATGGTCTCTGCGGCCCACAGGCACACGGCCTGAGCGGTCTCGACGGCCTGTCTGGCGATTTCCGCGCCCGGCTCCGGCAGGTCCGGATAGCGTACCTGTACGGCGAAGGGATCGAGCGATGCCAGCTCGTCGGCGGCGAAGGGCACGTCCTGGTTGAGGCTCTGGACGATGGCGGCGATCTCCAGCAGACTGTGGACGCGAGGGATGTCCTGCGCCCCCGCATGCGCCGCGACGGCTTTGAGCGCCTTCTCGGCGGCCTGCTGGGCGTGAAAGCAGGCGGGCGCGGGCAGCGCCGGCTCTGTCAGCATGCGCTCAGCGGCGGCGAGGTCCTGCCGCGCCTTATCCAGCCACGGTCCCGCTGGGCTCGGGCAGTCGCCCATAGACTACAACCCCCTCTCGGGCGGCCTGCCAGGCGGGGAAGCCGACGACCTGCGCTTCGGCAAACTGTGCCGGGCTATAGACGAGAATGTCGGCAGGCGGCAGGTGTTCGAGCCGGCCGCGCAACTCATGCCAGTGCCGATACAGCCGCCCGGCAAGCCGCCAGCGATCATCCGTCTCGGCGATGATCATGAGGTCGAGATCGCTGTCCTCACGCGCCTCGCCTGTGGCGTAGGAGCCGAAGAGGACGATGGCCTGCGGGCGGAGGTCGTCGGCGATCTCCGCGATGGCGTTGAGGAGGTCAACCGCGACGGCGAGGGGCATGCCTCTGTCAACCAGCGAGGCCTCACTCATGGCGCTACTCCTCAGCGTCCTCGTTGCTGGTATTCCCGGTCAGCGGCTCCAGCAATTCCGCGCAAAGGTCCGCCGCCATCTGAAGCGCCTCCTCCGCATCGTCCGGCGCGGGTATCGGGACCTCGTAGCGTGCGGCCACGGCATAGCGGCTCAGCAACTCGAGCGGTGCAGCCCGTGGGGGCTCACCACCAAGCTGCTCGACCAGCTCCGCCAAGTCAACCAAGTCGTGAGTCCGCGGCACCCTCTCGGCTCCCAGCGCGCAGCAGTAGGCCTTGAGAGCCTTCTCAGCGGCCTGCTGGGCGTAGAAGCACACGCCCTCCGGGAAGGGAGGTGGCTCCGCGAGGCGCCTGGCCTTCTGGAGGTCGCGGTCGGCAAGCTGCATCCACAGACCCACCGCGTCAGGCTGCCTCATAGAGCCTCACGCCATACTGCGCGGCCTCGTGCACCACCTGGCCCGGGATATGGCGCAGGCGCTCCCAGTCGGCCGGCGTAATCACGACGACATCAGCGTGGTGCCCGGCAAGCGCGTCGCGGACAGGCGGCATGAGCCTCGCGGCCAGATGGAAGGGCTGATCGGTCTCCGCCACCACCAGGAGATCGACATCGCTCTCGCTTCCTGCCCGGCCCTCGGCGCGAGAGCCGAATAGGATGACGGCCTGGGGCCCGGCCAGCTCAACGATGCGCTCCACGGCCTCCTCCAGCCCCCGCCGAAGCGCCTCAGGCAACGCGGTGGTCCTCTGGTCCATGACAGATCTCCCTCGTGCGGCTCATTCCGGGGCGAGCAGGATGCGGAGCGCGCGCATGTGGCGTCGCTGCGTATTGTAGTCAAGTCCATTGGTGGCCTTCGACAACCAGTAGCAGGTGGCCTCCGGGCTCATATTGAGGATGGCCTCGGCGATGGTGCGGATGCGCTCGAGCTTGCGCATGGGCTTGAGCGCGAACATCAGCACCGCCAGCCGCGTCCCCAGCGCCTCACTCAGGTCCAGGGCATCCCCCGGCCGCAGGGAGGTAACGCCACGAGAGACGCCTGCGTCGCGCAGGATCGACGAGATGGCCTCGCCTGCAAGCTGCAGCGGCGGCCCCCACATGCGGACGAGTTCGACGGGCTCAGGCTGCTGTTCGCCACGCTTGCGTGCCGGCCGCTGCAGCAGCGTCAGCTTCATCTCGTTGTTGCGATGCTGCTCGGCGCGCAGCTCGAAGGTATCAGCCATCCTCGTCCGCCTCCTCCGCAGGCAGGCCGGTCATCTCGATCTTCCCGAGCTGCAGGTCGTCAAACGCATCGCACATTCGCTGAAGCTCTCCGCCATCCGGCGCGACGGGCTTGGGGAAGACGAGATCGAGCGTGATCTTCAGCGAGTGCTCGTCGGCCTGCTTGGAGAACTGCTCGATGAAGTCCCGGACCTTACCCAGCTCCTCCCAGGGGCCCCTGCACTCCATCTGCAGATCGCCGCCCTCGAACTCGGCCAGAAAGCGCGCGTGATCGACCGCGGCGTCCATCTGCAGCTCCACAAGCCGTGGCAGCGCCAGCGCCAGCACGCGCATCTCCTGGACGGCATCGACGGTGATCTTCAGCGCCCCGAGGCCCCCGACCTCGGCGGCCTCGCACTGGTCGCGCAGGTCGGTGAAGGCCTTCTTGGGCGTGCCCTCGCACGAGATGCGGTCACGGATCAAGAGACCCGTGCCGCCGGTGGGCGCCGTCCACCCGCCACCCGGCGGTCCAATGGTCACCCCGGTCTCATCCGGGCCGCCAGTAGGGCTCGGTTCCTCCTCGAGCAGACCAAGCTCCTCAGCGCGTTCGGGGGTGTAGAGCATGTGGTCCTCATCGATGCTGACCGTCGGAGGCGCGTCCTCGTGGTAGGCCCTCTCGGCCTTCCCATCGTAGTAGACCCACGTGCCATCCTCCGCGCCGGCCTTGATGGTGCGCTTGTGCTGGTCGGTGGTGAGTACGATGGGCAGTTGACGGTTGATTGCGAAGCGGCGCGCGTACTCGGCTGTTGACAGCTCCTGCTCGTCTCCCCGCCAGACCCGGTCCTTCGCCCAGGTGGGGCCGAGCGGCTGATCATCAGCGATCAGGACCTTCCTGAGCTGATGCAGCAGATCGACGAGCACCTTCTCCTCGTCGCGGTCGGCCTGCGAGGACTCCTGGACGTCCATCATGTGGTGCTTGAGGCCGCTATCGCCGCGCTCGGGATAGAACAGGTGCCGGTAGGCCCGCGTGACCGCGACCCGAAGGTCGAGCTCGGCGTCGCCCATGCGCTCCTTGAGCACGTCCTGCTGCGGCTCGTCATACTCGGCGATCCGGGTCGGGCCGGTCAAACGATCGAGGGCGACATAGCGCCGGGCGACGTCGATCATGGGCTCGCGCTGGGCCTGGTCGGCTACGAGGAAGAGCAGGTTGTTCTGGTAGGTGCGGAACTTGCCCTGTGTGCCCGTGCGGGTGTAGATGGTCTCGACGAGTGTCGGCAGGCCCTCAGGCGTGCTGCCGGTGGTCTCGGAGTCGAAGTCGAGGATGACCAGCTTCGGCTTGCCCGCGTTGTCATCGACGTCGTTGGGCTCCTCGGCGAAGAAGACGGTCTCGAAGAACCTCCCCGAGAACACGCTGCGGATGCGGTCGTGCAGTTCGTTCTTCGCCGCGACGCGCTCGACGTTCTGGATCTCCTCGTGGATGATCCGATTGATCTGCGGCTCGGTCTGGAAGCGATAGCGCGTGCGGTCGGGATCGATGTACCAGCAGGTATCGTAAAGGCCGCTGAGGGCCTGGTCGATGTAGTCGAAGTCGAGCCCGGGAACGCCGCAGGCGAGGTTGATGTCGGCCTCGGTCGCGCCCCGCGCCTGCCCGATCGTGATGCTGTGCAGCAGAATGGAGTTCGCGACGCGCTTCGCCAGAGGGGGCTTGTCGCGCTCGCGCCACTCCTCGTCAAGCTGCTGCGCGTGGGCCTGCCCGTCGCCCCGCTGTATGTCAGCCTGGACCACGGTGTTGTACTCGGGCCGATCCAACCGACTGGTGATCTCGTCGCGAATCTCCTCGACGCTGGCGTCAATGTGATAGGGCTGGATGAAGTACGCGTCGTCGGGCTCCTCCGTCCACACATTGTGGATAACGTGCGCCAGCAGGCGCAGCATGCCCCGCGTGCGCTGGAAGTTGTGAATGGCCGCGGTCTTGAGGCTGAGCACTTCGATGGTGGCTGGGTGGAAGGGATAGGACTGCTGCATCTCGGCTCTGAACGATGCGCTGGTCGCCTCTGAGGGCAGCGCCACGCCACGCGACGCCTGCTCGTCGTAGAACCGCACGAACTCGTCGGCAACGTCCTGCGCCGCGTCTTCGTCGATTTCGTCGAACAAGCGATGATTGATGACCGGAGCATACTCGGTGTCCCCGGTCGGAGTCAGGACGAGCTCCTCGCGTGCGCCGATGCTTCCCAGCTCCCCCAGCTCCGCGACCAAACGCTCGCTCTCATGAGCAAAGGCATCTCCCGCGGTCGCAAGCGTCCAGACGACACACACCTGGGGCAAGGAGGATGCGACTCCGAAGAGAGTGTGCAGGAACGCGGCGGTCTGCTCAGCGCTGGCGTGCTTGCGGCCGAAGGCGCGCTGGAAGTTGGCGATCTCATCGATGCAGATGATGGCCGGCCGGTCGCCAAGCAACTCCTCCCACACCCCGGAACCAGGCCGGGTGCCCTCGGTGTCGCTCTTCTCCATGAGCGCATAGCCCTCAGCGCCGCGGAGCTGATAGGCGATCTCGCCCCACATCGTGTAGGTGGTGACGTCCCCGTGCTTGATGCCATTCACCGGGTCAAGCTCGGTCCCCACCACCGCCGCGAAGGGGACTTGCTCTTCCGGGAGAAGCGAAGCATCGATCAGGTCCTCCGGCAGCTCCCCCAGAGACTGGTTACTCCGAGCCAGGTGATAGAGCGCGATGAGGCCGTGGGTCTTCCCGCCACCGAATGACGTCTCCAGGCGGATGATTGGTGCCTCAGCCGACCCCTCGTCGGTTACCCGCGACATCACCTGGGCGACGAGGGACTTCAGGCCCTCAGTAGGGAACGTCCGCGCGAAGAAGACATCCGCATCCTGGTACACATCAGGGGCTTCGCCATCGACGACCCTGCCCAGCTTCGCAGCGAACATGTCATCGGTGAGCTTGCCCGAGAGGACTTCGTCTCGTGGCACGCACGTCTCGAATACACGCTGCATCTGCCATGCCCTCCATAGAGCTACTCGGCCACGTCTCACGGCAGTGCGAGTGGGGAAACTGCTCTATCATTAACTATTCTTCGACGTTGAGCCCAGGACCTCCAGGAAGCTGGCCCTTTCTGGGAACCGCAGCGCTCTCCGGGATGATCTCCTCGAGGCCAACAGGCGCAAACGCAGTCGTTGCCGCAACAGGTCGAGCGTTGTTCACAGTCCCCGAGCGCCTGGCGCATATCCGCCGGCAACACTGCGACGATACAAGCCCTTGGGTCTGGCGCGCGCTGCAATGCAGAGCGGGCTGCTATCTGCACCCCTGCTCGTCGTCCCAACGCTGCTGCTCCTCGGCGATCACGTCGAGCACTTCCGGGCGATCGTAGCGGAGTGCAAGCCTCACGATGTACGTATCCTGCTCGTGCACAAGCCCATCGTGGCTCCCCGCGCGAAGCAGAACTCGCACGGTTTCCGGCCGGCCCATCGCGACGGCAATCTCCAGCGGCGTCTGGCCTTCCTGGGTCAGTTGCCACGTATCCGCTCCATGGTCAATCAGCAGTTGCGCCATCTGAGCCTGTCCTTCACGTGCAGCAACATGCAGCGGGGTGTCACCCTCGGCATTGAGCACGTCCACCAACCTGCATCGCATTCGCCCTCGGTACGTGTTCGCCGCCCTTGCGACCGGTCCTCCGACCGCGTTTTCGACCAGCGACGCCAGAGTTGGTGCTACGAAGCTCACAATCAGCTCAGGCATTGTCGTGAGCCTACTCGGTCTCAGCATCAGGCAGGCCAGGGGTCTGCTGCTGATCCGACCCAAGCAGGCGCGGAGGGGCATCTCGAGCTTCCGGCGGAAGCGCCGCCAGCAGTTCTGCTCCGATCTGCTCAGCGTCGCTGACCTTCCCTTGCACGGGCTCGACGTCAGCAACCACATCAACCCCCTCGGCCACGTCCTCGGCAAGCACCTCCGCGTAGACCTGCGTGGTGCTCACGTCCGCATGGCCGAGGAACTCCTGGACGCGGCGGACGTCACCCACGGCCTTGAGCATTCTTGTGGCTGCGGTGTGCCTCAGGACGTGAGGCGTAACGCGCTTGTCGATGCCGCAGTATTCCGTGAGGCGCTTGACCGTCGCTTCGATGTGGGATGGGGGGAGAGCCTTGCGGTTATGGCTTCGTCCCGGCGATCTCGTCGCCCAAGCGGTCTCCGGCGGTTGCGGGGCGCCTATCGCGCGTCAGGAGCCCAGAGAACTGCATGCGCTCCGCAAGAGTCTCATAGAGAACAGGGGATCTCTTCGACGTGGAGGGCGGGATCGAGACGGATCAGTCGGTTCTCGATGAGGAATGCCAAGTCAACCGTGCGAGCTGCCCCATCAGTGTTGCTCCGGAGTGCGGCAGCCTCGACATTGAGGGCCGGGGGATCGCCTTCCAGCAACTCCAGCTCGACGCTGTCCCGAGGTACATCACGCTCGAGAACTGCGTCGTAAGGCCCCGGCCGGGGTCTCAAGGAAAGCCGCCCCCAGCACTGCAGGCGGTCACACAGCGCCAGGATGGCAGCCAGCGGACCCTGTGCTCGGTAGGTTCTGGAGCAAGTCGTTGTTCCTTCCCCCCAGCCGACGGCGCATTTGGGCTCGGCAACTTGACGCGTCTTGCCAACTGGGAGCAGATCGTGATAGAAGGCCGCTTCTGCAGCGAGATGGAGAATCAACTCCAGTTCCGGCCTGACATAGCCAGTCATCGCCCATGTCTCATCTAACGCCATAAGAAGCAGCACTGCTCCCGCTGCTGAATGGCCATCGAGGCAAGACTCGTATAGGCCGATCTCCCATGCGCGACGACGTGGTGACCATGGCTGGGCCTCATGGGACAGGTGCTCAAGATAGGACTGAAACAGACTTCTCTGTAAGGTCTCGACGCGACATCCTCGGACAAGGCCAGCCGCCGCATCGCCGGCATACCACGGGAATGCCTCACAGATATGGCGCTCTAACTTCCCGAACAAGTAGAAGCCGTAGCCGATGTCGTGGAAAAGCGATGCTATCCACCATGCGGCAAGCACCAGTCGGTCACTGATGGCCGACAACTGCAAGCCTAGCTTTGACAGCAATACCTTCACCTGCGGCGCTTTGGCGATTGCCTCTGCGAGTGTCCCCTGGCCAGGGTTTCCTGGACTCGCCCAGTTGCATTCTCCGATCAGCCATCGTCCTATCGCAGCGACACGGAGAGAGTGGATGATGTGGTCCTTGTAATGCTCGTAGTCGGTTTCAGCATGGAGAAGCCACTCACAGTATGGCCAGTTCAGTAGAGTTACCGGCAAGGGCCACCGAGCACCCCCAGAGTGGGCGAATGGCGGGAAGACCCTGTCCAGCACGCCCATCAGGAGGCCCCCTGCATACGTCAAGGCGTCCGCATCTTCGCGCCCAAGGAAGCGCTTCGCCTTGGCCATGTGGTCCTGCAGTGAGGATTGGCGCCACACCGGTGCGCGGACCGCTGGCGTCCCGACTGAGTTCTCGTAGTACTCTGACAGGTCCACCTCAGAGCCATGCGCGGCCAGGTGACTGCGCCGGAGGACTCCGTACATCCACTTGTCATCAACGCGCATTCAATCGAGCACCCCCCTAATGAGCTGTAGGAGCACATCTGCGTTCTGCCAAGACGGAATGCCTGAGGCACGGTCGGACTTAAACGTCTTCGCGAGTCCATCATCGAAGGGTACACAGAGCATGTCTGCAAACACACTCTCCGGATCGCCTGGAGGTCTCTCCAGCGATGGGTGCGGCGCCGCGACATACTCCTGGAGCTTCTCGTGGTAGTAGCCGCCGACCTCACGCACTTCGGTCATGTCCCACTTACGGCCCGGCGCCCCCGCAGCTTCGAGCAATCTCTTGGCTCCGTTGGGCCATGGGTCACGGTCGCGATATCTGTTCAGCAGTAGCAACCGCGTGAGCCTTCTTAGACCATCCGGCACTTGCGCGTCCTCACTCCCGGCCGCTCGCAGGATGCCGTTCAACGAGCGGGATAGTGCGGCGATGTCCTGGAGATCATCCGTCCCGACGAACACGGCGGTTCTCCTGACGTCAACCGCAGTGACACCCGCTGATATCCGCCGGGCAAGCTCGTCATGGCATTGGAGAACCGCCCTCGATAGACCGTGGAGCCCGGGTGGAGAGTCGATGATGACTGCATCAGCCTCGACACTGCCAATGCTCGGATGCGCGTTGTGCCGCTTGCCCCCATCAGTGTGCCGCGTGCCAATAAGCGTGAGAACGAGGTCCGCAAGTCGGTCGCTGAAGTGGCTTGTCATGTCCTCTCGAAACAGGTGCGGCGCGATCTCGCGCACATCCCTGGGGTAAGATGATGAGGGAATCACGCGAAGCCTCTCCGAGATTGCCGTCCGCCACGCATAGTGTGGGAGCCCTGCAAATGAGGCTTGGTAAGCTCGCCTGCGTACCGCATAACGCTCAGCGTCGTCGACATCAGAACAGATCAAGTGTGCGAACTCCGTCGGATCCGACAAAAGCAGCCTGTTGAGGAAGACCACGGGCGGCGAACCAGTGTCAGGGAAGGCCCCACGGTACTCTTCGCGGATGATGCGTACGGTGGTGGCGGCGTCGCTGAAGCTCGGCGTCTTCGTCCCGGTACGAGCTGCCCGGAGGTCCTCCGCATCCGCGATGCTCGTGCCGGTAAGATCACCATCGACGAGGGTGACCCTCAGGGGCTTCTCATCCTTCCTGTCTTCATGCAGCCCGGGCTTCGCGAGATGGCTCACCAGGTGCCACGCCAAAACGCTCTTGCCAACTCCACCCTTCTGGGAGTGGAACGAGATGACATGCCGGGTATCGTCACTCATCCGTATCGCCCTGCCGATAGCGCCGCAGTTGCGCTAACTCGCTGAATGGTGGCTGCATCGCGAGACGTCGCAGCATGTCCTCGATGGACGCTCTCACAGCTATCAAAGCTTGGCCCGACTCAACGATAGCTACGAGTTGCTCAGTCAACTGGCTCGCCAACTCCTGGCTGCCTGAGGTCTCAAGAACGCGCCTCTCAAGCCATTCGGTCGCACCATCGAGCCGGGCTCCCGCCCACAAGGCCTGAGCGACCGCGGGAAAGAATCGGGCGATGTGGTCAGGAGGAAGGTCTTCATTGCTGAGAAGTCGTTGCCGCAGCGCGTCGGGCAGCGTCTCTTCCCGCGTTGTTGCGACAACCGCCGCGGTAACCAGAGCGTTGAGCGCTTGGTGGAGCAACACAGGTTCATCCATTATACGGTCCCAGACGGCATCCTGCTCGAGAACGGTAAGAAGCCGGGTGATCCAGGCGTCATAGTCTAGCGGACCGTAGACAAGCCCGAAGCCCATCACGTAAGCGGCAGTATCGGGAGCCCCCTCGGCGATTGTCTCAGCGACTTCCCTGTCGAGATCCTCGGGCACGAGACCTTCCTCGAGGCGTCGGACTCGCTCCTGTCGCGAATCGGGCCAGTACGGAATTGCGTGACTCCTCGCCGCGAGCAGGAGGTCCACAGCGAGCCGGTGTGCCTCAGGGCTCAGATGGTCCTCAAGCCATGTGCGCCGCGTCGAAGGTACATCCCAGAAGATAGCCGAAGCGGACAGCTGTTCGGCCAGGGCGAAGAGAGCATTGCCTACATCTGCATCCGCAACATCCGAACAGAAGAACTCCCGATGCTCGTTGGCTTCCGCCAGCAGCAGGAGCGCAGCCCATGGGGAACTCCAGTTACGGAGAGGGTTCAGGCGCGAGTTCGCATCCTCCGGCTCCAAGTGCCACAGGACACTCGCCTCGGGACCAAGCCTCACCGCTTCCGCCAGTTCTGCAAGCATGTCGCCCTCACCTTCGGCGGCTACGCCGCTGGCTTGGCTGAGCACTGAACTCAGCAGGCTGCCAGCACAAATGGATAGGTATGCATTCTGCTCGAAATTGCCCTGACCAACTTCGTCTCCCCGTGTTCGCCAGCTGTAGTACAGCCGCTCGGCGATCTTGTACTCAAGGAGTTGGGCGGCCTCAGGGCGCACCGGCTTTGCATCCCGATCCATCAGGGAGTGAGGCATCAACGTATCGGCTACGATGGCGGCGAGACGGTCTCGCAGTGAAGGCGTGGACCTTACTACGCTCTGAGCCGTCTCTTGCTCCATGCACATCACGGCTACGTTAGCAGCAAAGCATGCACAGGCGGTTCGCTCCGCCCGCCTCAATAGGCCGTCTATCAGCTCGCCTCGCTCATTGTCCCCAAGTGCGTCCCAGATGCGTTGTCGCCATAGTGCTGCGTCGCGAAACGGTGTGCATAGTCGAATGGCTGCCTCGTCAAGCAGTGCGGAGCTAGATCGCCCTTTAGGCCGGTGCCGGCTCGCTGCCCGTTCCAGCGATTGGGCGTCCGCAAAGTCCTCCGGGCTCAGCTTCAACCAGCCATGCACTATACCTGGCGTCACCAGCCGCAGTACCTCAAGTACTGGTTCAGCGCCGAACGCCGATGCCTCCATCATCGAACGCGCGATGACTGAAGGCATGCCGGCGAGCGCCCGTCTGGCCTCAATCGCAGCCGGCTCGTACTCCGACGGGTCATCAGTCAGCAGTCTCTCCTTGAGCCCCAGCCATCTCCTTCGGGTCTGATCGAAAAGCTGCAACTCGACTTCAGCAAGATCATCAGAAGCCGCGTCGATGATCTCCAAGCCATGCTCCCAAGCGGCCTGCCGAACGCCACGGTCAGCGCTGCTCAAGAGATGGAAAGACAAGCGTGCCCTGACCTCGCCCTCAGGATGGTATCCCAGTTCAACGAGCTCATCTGGCGCCGCGATGTGCTTTATCACGAGCGATCTCGGGGACACCCGGACGATATGGCGGAGGCCCGAGTCCGAAGGGCCCGTCTCGTGGCCGCGAAGCGCGTCGACGATAGACCGTGTTGCCTCTTCCCATAGCTGCTCGGTCGGAATCCGAATGTGCTTTTCTCGCCCCTCTACTTCATATTGGATGTCGACGATCTCGATCAGCCCCAGCCCGAGCTCCTCAAGCAGTGCCTCGAGTTCGTCATCCAGGGCATCTTCACGTAACCTGGGCGGAACCGAAGCCAGCAACCGTGCAAGCTGCTGCCTGATGGCCGTCTGCACTTGGTCGCGGTGCTGGTCGCCAAGATTGCCCCACACGTTGATCGAGGTCCTGAGGACCCGTCGCCAGGCCCGAGCGAGGTCTTCGTCGCTGTAGCCAGCAGCATCGAACAGCCGGTCACACCACTGCGAGAACTCGACCGCATCGTCTCGTGCGAGGATGCCGGACCGTGTCTCCCCATCGGCGCTCGTCCGCATATAGAGGTTAGCCAAGACGCCAAAGAGATAGGCCCACGGTCCACCCTTGAATGAAGCATCTGCCCGTGATAGGTCGAACTCGCGTAGCATCTCAGCAAGCGCTTCGTCGTCGACGCTCTCGCGGCTATCGAAGCATAGCTCGAGTGTCTCAGCGATGCGGCTGAAGTACGCGTTGGTGGCTGTGCCCAGCAGGGGTTGCTGATACGGCGCTGCCTCGTCTTCGGTCAGCCTCTTGATCTCCAGGAGGCCCGCGCGGTAGCTATCTATCGCCTGCTCAAGCTCTACCTTCATCTTCATCCCCTGCGCTTCGGAGCATCTGAGCAAGGTAGATGGGATCAATGGGGAGAGAGAGAACGCCTGCCCGCAACAGGCGTGATGTCAGTTCTGCATACTGGTCGTCGCTAATGCGGCCCTCCCGATGGCTGTATTGGATCATGGCGTCAGTACCGAAGCGGCGAACAGTGTGATCCTCAACGGCGAAGGCACGAGTCGCCCGATCGTCTGTCCACAGTGGCGCGCCCGTCTTGACGGCCACGTTCATGAAGTCGAAGAAGCAGTCCCACGACAAGCTCCACTCGCCCTCTCCGAGCTGATCCTCAACGAGAATCCTGTCATCGGCCCCCAATGCAACCCACTGGACAATGTCATCACGACGCTCCAGTTCCTCCCGCAATTGAGCAAACCGGTCACCGCACCCCGCGACCCAGCTGCTCTCCTCCTGCCAGGCCTCAAACTGCACGATGTTGACCTCTGGTACGTGAATCACGTCTAACCAGTGAATCGTGTCCGCCAGCGCATCAGTCTTCAGGAGAACGTTGAGTGCGCCTCGGTCAAGCACCGCCGCTCTCGCGTCTCGGAGCCGATCCCAGTCGGGCGTAACCGCGGTCACATCGGGGAGATCCAGAGCCTGGAGCTTCGTCAGGCTTTGCCGCGACAACACGCCCTGAGTCTCCAGGAAGCCTGCAAACTCGCGCACTGACGCGACCTCCTCATCGCTCACGGGTCCCTGTTGCGGATACGCGGTGACGTAGACAAGGCCGTGGTGCGCGGCATGACGTCGCGCGGACAGCTCGCCGGTCGGGTCAGCTTGGTCAGTGATCGCGGGGGCTCGCCGGAGCTTGCCGCTTCTCCTCAGAGCTGTATAGACCTCTCTGGCCGCGTCCACCCGGGATGGCTGATGGATGACAGCGGCAAGCGAAGACTGCTCGCGGTCGAGAAGCACCCGGAGACTGTGCGGTACGAGTACGGCCTCAAGCAATTGGCCGATCAAATCCAGAGGCGTCCCAAGCTCGGTGGGGACGACGTCGCAAAGGAGAAGAAGCGTCGTATAGTCGAGGACTGCGGCATTCGGCCTGGTCTCCGTTAGCCACTCCACCTCGTCGGGAGCGCTGGACAAGCCGACGTAGCGAGGCATCTGCTCCCGCCCCATGCGCCACCACAACTCACACACTGGGCGGTTGATGACAGGTGAGCAGGCGAAGGGAATGAACGGCATCGTGCCGGCAACGTACTGGCTCTCAACGAAACGGAAGACCTCGCTTCGCTCCCGCAGCATCTCCCCAAACGCACCGAGCGTGCCCTCGCGAGGGATCACGATCTTGCGGACATATTCGTCGTCGGGGGCCTCGAACAGACGCTGGCCCGCTCCTCGAGCGACGGGGTCATCTTCGTCGCCGGAACGGAAGGCAGCAGTATACAGGTGCAGATCAAACCTTCGAACTCCAGCATAGGTGGTGGCTTCCCGCTTCAGCACACTAAAGGCCTGCTGTGCCTTGCCGGCGTCCAAGAGAACCTGCGACTGCCTCAACACCAACTCGACCTCATCTTCAGGAAGCATCGAGCGGACGTCACATAGCATGTTCGCAGCTGCGTCGTACCGACCTTGCTGGCAGTACACACTTGCCAGATTGTGCGCTGCATCTCTGACGTATGGGGCATCTTCGGGCTCTACCGCCTGGACCGGATCACACACCCATTCGAGGTCGCGCGTCGCCTCGTCCGTGCGCTGCAGATATAGCAGGGCCATGGCTCTGTTGTTGCGCACCCAAAGCGAGTCCTCGTTCTCGAGACCATCCTCGATTGCCTCAGCCAACACGGCCAGGAAGCCGTGCCAGTCCTCAGCAAGAAGAAGCGCCGTCAAGTACAGCTCAACGGTCTGTTGCGTCTTCATCAGTTCCACAAGTCTCTCAGCGCACTCAGTCTGCGCAGCCACCTCGTCGCTGAGGCGCGCCACGTGGTAGTCAGCCAGGAGTATCTCTGGGTTGTCTGGGTCCGCTAGCTCGCGCGCCCGCTCGACAGCGGCGCGCGCGGCCTCAAGAGCCCCTTCCGTCCGCGGATGCGAACTGAGATGAGCCTGGCACTCAAGGGCGTGCGGGAACCACGCAAAGACGGAAGGTGGGTGCAGTTGCCCGATGACACGCGATGGAGACAAGACTGCACCGTCTACCGATACGCGCTCCTCGCGCGCTTCCAGCAACGCACACAGCTGGGCGACGTCGCGCGTCCATTCGAGCGCCATGAGCGGGTCGCGCGTGAATAGCCTTCTGTTCTGCCAGAGCAGCTTGAGCACGTCGGTGGCTGCAGATTCGTCTGCCAGTGTCAGCGTCATCGCTACCTTCAGAAGCCCTGGAAGCTCATTCGGCGCTGCACGGTCGAATGCCCGCGTCAGCGAGCCGCTCGTCTCTCGGCCTTCGGCGAACTCGTCGTCAGTGGGCCATTTGTTCGCTGCCAGCCTCAGCGCCGGACTCCCCTCTGAGACCCAATTGCGGACCTCATGAGCGAGGGGGGCCATTTCCTCTTGGACCGCGATCCTCAATGCATCCTCGGCAGCGGCCTCAGCTTCGGCTTGCGCGTTTCTCTGGGCCAACACGCGGGCCGCATCCCCGAAGTGTCGCGCTGCACTCTGGCTGAGCTTGTGGTCAACCAGCTCTCCAGGGTCTATGAGAACAGGCACGCCGAAGGGCAGACCGTAGTCGTCGCATAGGTCTCGATAGCGTGATACAGCCGCACGTGCGAAAGCCTCCCCGGCGATCTGGTGATTCCTTCCGCTGGGATTGTGACGAATGAGATCATCCGCCGCTTGTCGGAGCTCCTGCGCTTCACCGGCGAGGCCGAAGAAGAGCGTTGCAATGCGCGCAACGTCTTCGTCCTCGGCGGTTGCCGTGAGATCAAGCGCTCCCTCCTCCTGCATCCGGTGGCAGGCTCTGAGATGTTTCTCGGGCTCCGCACCGGCCCAGGCCATCTCAGTGTGGATGCTGAACCGCAGGAGGACAGATTCCCGATCTTCGTACCCATGAAGGAGGTCAATAGCAGCGTCGGCGTCGCCGGATGCCGCATGGAGTCGGGCCTGCGCTTGAACGAGCTTTGGCGAGTCGTCGCCTTCTGGGTAGAGATCGCGCGCCTTCGCCAGATGCTCCGTCGCGTCGCCGATGAAGCCCTCAGTCCGGCTCGACAGGGCGAGCTCGGCGGCCAAGCGGTGTGCCACCGAGAGCACTGCGTCCGAGCCAACCATGGGTCCGGGTCTCTGCACCCGATCAAGAAGTGCGGCCAACTCCCTTTGAGCCAATGAGTAGAGGCCTGAGTTGGCGCTTCCCGCGATCCTCTGGAGTTCACTCTTCCAGTGTCGATCCGCGAGTTCTCCCAGTTCTTTGGCAACGTGACGCGGACTCAGTTGTCGCAGCACCGAGCCCGCGCCACGCGCTTCGGCAAGTCGCCTACCCGCCGCTTCCCGAAGGGCCCCGAGGAAGTCCGGGAGCTCTTCCCATTCGGCAACCTGGATGACCTCCAACCCAAGCTGTGCGTAGGCTTCCTGTACCGCAGGTGAGCAGTCTCGCCAGACAACGTACCGCTTGCGGCAGCTTCCACCGAGCTCTGCGCGAGACCTGTTCCGCATGTACTTCAGCCAGGGGTCGTTGAAACTGACGCCCAGGAACAGCACCTCGTGAAGCTTGAGGCTGTCGATTGCGTGCTGTAGAATGTTGGGACGCCGTTGCTCGTAATCCACGAAGTCGGCCTCGGTGATGATGAGGCTATCCGGGTTTTCGAGTTCGCCGTTGAGCTTCACCACAGCGGGTGTGAGGACAGACGCAGAGGACAGCTCGTGGAAGTTCCCGTCGTCGGCGATGGTAAGCGGGTCCTTGTCTACCTGCCCAAGCGCGACCTCGAGGATCCTGTCGTAGTTGGTCGTGAAGTACTCGGATACGGGCAGGTCTGCAAGGACGAGATGGGCGTCAGAGGGGGATGCGGGCGGGAGTTGGCGCCGCAGGAAGCTGATGAACTCATCGCGACCGCGCTGTCGCTCATATATCAGGGCCGCCATTGGCCCATCCGGCTTCTCCTCGGCAGCGTCAGACCCAAGCTCGGAGAGCATTGCGTCCTGAAGCTCCGGCCATGTGGGCAGGCCAGCTGAGGCGCTCAGTCCTGCGCCAGCCACCACGACGAGATTGGCTTCGCTCAGCGAGAAGGAAAGGACACCAACCGGCTCGCGCCATCGATCTCGGATACTCGCATGGCTCGTCACAGTGGTCCGCTCCCCACTTCGTTCTGTCGATCGCAGTTAGCTATGGGCGTGGCGACGTGGACACAAGACACCTTCTCCGACCGCCGCGGGATTCCCTCGCTACTTGCTGCTCGCATGCCTCATACAGCAGATAGACCTTCCCACCGGCTGTCTGATGCCCTGTATTGCCATCCGAGCGCCGGGGCGCAGCTCGGTCGCACCCCCTATCCATCCCTGACCATGTGTGACAACGCGTGTCTTACTTCCGCCGGCACCGCCGCCAAGACCTCAGCCGCGATCTCTTCGGCCTCGCTGGCCTCGTGCTCGGGCTCGGCCTCGACGTTGGGGACTGCATCCACCGCTTCGGCCACGTCCTGGCCCAGCACCTCGGTGTAGACCTGCGTTGTGCTAACGTCGGCATGTCCGAGGAACTCCTGGACCCGGCGGACGTCCCCCACCGCCTTGAGCATGCGCGTGGCCGCGGTGTGCCTGAGCACGTGGGGCGTCACCCGCTTCTCGATGCCGGCCTTCTCGGCCAGCCGGGTGACAAGGGCGCGGATGTAGCGGGGATTGAGTGGCTTGCCGGGCGTCAGCTCGGTGACCACGGTCTCGTCGCCGAGGCCTTCAGCCGTCGCCTTCGGATGCACGTTCCGCCCTCGCGCGATTGTGCAGAAGACGGAACCGTTCGCGATCCCCAGGCCCTTGCGGTACACCAGCCACGTCTCGAGCGTCTCGGCGGCGTGATCGGGGAGCGGGACCGTGCGATCCCGGCCGCCCTTGCCGTGTGTGCCGGGCATGTTCGACAGTCGGGAGGTGCAAGTCCTCTACCCAGCCAGATGGAGGCGAAGGGTGAGCGAAGCGCAGGGGCGTCATCGGGAGGTGTCGTCTGAAGGAAGCGTGGAGC
>JAYENL010000322.1:0-3571 GCA_034722055.1 Armatimonadota bacterium | reverse complement strand
AACGCCTTCGGGGTGGAGGAGGACGGAAGCATCGTGGGGATGCTCCGCATGAAGGACCTTCAGCAGACCCCCCGCGACCAGTGGGCCTCAACCACGGTCCGGGAGGCCATGCAGGCGCTGGATGAGGAGGCGATGACCGTCCGCTCCGACGAGGAGGCGGTGGATGCCATTATGCAGATGGCGCGCCATAACCTCGGACGCCTCCTGGTCACCGATCACTCCGGCGAGATCATCGGCATCCTCAGCCACACCGACATCCAGCGCCTGTTGAGGGTGAGGGCCGGGCTGGACGTCTGATCGCCGGTCAGCGCCCCCCGCACAGGACGGGACCTTTCGGTGGGACGGACACTCCTGTCCGTCCGCCGTTCTGCGCGGCATGCACGGCGCACGCACAGGAGTGTGCGTGCCACGGAACGACACAGTGCGATGCGAGCCAGTTGCCGTTCGCGGTTCCCGCCGCTGCATGGACCGTGGCAGGCCGGCCTCCTCCAGACGAAAACGACGAACCGCGGCCCGGACAGTGGTCCAGCCCCTCCACACAGCAGGAGCGGCGACGAAGACCTACCGCTCCGTCGAGAACCATCCCTCGCTGCGCAGGCCGGATGCGTCGAAGCCGGTGGCTCCGCGGCCATCCCACCAGATCAGGTACCACTCCCCGCTGCGCCTGTCAGGCAGGTCCGTCAGCGTGGCCTCGTGCGCCTTAGCCATCTCGAAGTCCGCGGACCGCCACTGGGCGTCGCCTGGCACGCGGTAGAACAGGACGCCCTCCGCCGGCCGGTCCGTGGCCCACGTGCAGCGAACACCCGCAGCCACTGCCTCGAAGCTGACCGCGCCGGTCAGCTCCGGAGGATCGCTGCCGCAGTGTCGCTCCAGCACCGCCAGCAGTCGCCCCCGGCTGGCCCCGAAGACCTCCAGGTCGGTGGGATTCGCCAGCACCTCCGCCACCAGGCTGTCGATCAGCGCCTCCACGCGCCGCTGTGCCTCGCCGCCCTGCGCCCGGGCGGCCTCGCGCAGCAGATGCAGGGCCTTGTAGTCCTCTCTCCCGTCGCGCGTGGCCTCCCATCGGCGGGAGGTGATGGGCCTGCCGGGGCCGTCGTAGATGGTGCCGCAGTCGGCGATGTTGCCGTCAAAGTCGTTCCACGGATCGCCGCGCCACGAGTTATAGGCCCAGAAGCATGAGCCCTGCACCCCCAGGTCCCAGACGCGCCACTCCTTGAGCCGGTAGTAGTCCAGCGGCGAGAGCGCCTTCATGTTCGTGGAGCAGGTGTAGGTCCACACCGGCTCGCCGCGCTCCATAAGCTGAGCATACAGGTCGCGCAGCTCCTCGGAGTGCGCCCGGCGAAGCAGCGCGCTCTGGTGCGGGATCCATACGTCTATGACCGGGTCGAGCATGCGCACCTCATCGGGATCCTGCGCCCCGTCCATGCACAGGCGCATGTTCGGAGCGAACTCGCGGATGAAGTGCCCCGCCTCAGCGGTCATCTCAGCGTTCTCGTGCGTGGCCTCGTCCCAGAGCTGCACGGCGTACCCCTCGTAGCCCATGCCCATGTCGTCGCGCATATGCCGCTCGAACTCCAGCACCCAGGCCTTGAAGGCCCGCTTCCACGGCTCGGACATAAACTCCCAGCCGTGCCGGCCGCTCATGACGCGATGGAAGTCGCGCACGATGCCGTAGGAGAACATCACGATGCCCCCGCGCTCCCTGGCGTAGCGCAGCTTCACCTGCAGCATCTCGTCGTAGCTCGCCCAGTCCACCTCGCCCCTCGGTGTCCCGTCATCCTCGAAGCGCATCCGCGGGCCCGTGCTCATCAGGAAGGTGTTCGTCTCGTGCGCGGCCAGGTCGGCCACATAGCGCTCATTGCGGGCATAGTCCCAGTTGTAGACGTTGACGGGCATCAGCTCCGGCAGGCGCACCGGCAGCACCCGCAGCCGCAGCGGCACCACCTTGTGCGGCTTGCTGCGGTCGAAGGGCTGCAGGCGGATGGTAGCCATGAAGTCGCCCGGCGGCAGCGTTGCGGTGTCCACGGTCAGGAACACCTGGCGGCTCTCCCCCGGACCCACGCGCAGCGTCCGGGCCTCGTTCATGGCCGGCAGCGGGTCGGCGACGGTCTTGCCGGTGCGAAGATCCTGGTACTCGGCCTGGTGCATGGTGATGCAGCCCGGCTCGAATGTAATCTCCTCGACCCCGCCCCTCACCAGGCGCACCCGGTGGAAGCGAACAGTGCCGCCGGAGTCGGTGTCGAGACGGAGCACCACCTGGAAGTGCTCGGACTCCGGAGCAGTGAATGAGGTGGCGTACTCCGTCCGCGGAGAGGTCGGCGGCAGCGGCGTGAGGGTCTTCGACCACGTCCAGCCGTTGTTGATGATGTGCGTGTGCCCGCCGCCGAGCAGGTCCTGGCAAGACATCTCCGAGACTAACGTGTACTGCTCGCCGGCCTCCAGGTCCAGCGTCTGCCGGAAGTTCACCGACGTCTCGGCCTGGCCGGAGAGCACGAAGGCCTTCGAGCCGTCGGGCTGCTCCACCAGCGCCCACGAGCCGTTCGTGACGTTGGCCGTCCAGCCGTCGGGCACGCCGTCCTCGTCGGCATCCCGGGAGAAGTCAGCGTTCTGGAGCAGGTTCTCCGCGTCCGTCTCCTCCAGTGCCTCGGCGCTGGTCATCTTAAGCTCGCTGACGGTCACCCGGCCCTCGAAGAGATCCTCGGACAGGTTGGTGACGATGAAGTCGCCGCACTCGACCTCGTTGCCGCAGGCCGTCATCACGATGGTCGGATCCGGCTGCAGCGAGGGCGGCATCTGATCCCGGTCCAGGTCCAGCAGCGGAGACTGTGTCCACACCACGTAGGAGAGCCCGGAGATTCGCCCCAGCAGCGCCTCCTGGCGACCGGCAGCCTCGGCCCACTGCTGCTCCGAGATCGGCTCGGTGCGCTCCAGATTCGCCTGCACGAACTCCTCGATGGCCGCCGCGGCCTCGTCCAGCAGCGCCCGCAGGTCCTCGGCCAGGTCCGCCAGCCGCTCCGCCCGCCCGGCCAGCGCCAGCACCTGCTGCGCCAGCGCCGCGGTCTTCGGCTCCGGCGTGATACTGATGGGGATGGCCTGACGGAAGATGGTTGCGTCGCCGACGGTCTGCTCGACGACCACTGCGGCCTCGCTGCCGTCCACGATGCGGTAGCGGCCCGTCCACTCGGCCTCCAGGCCCTGGACGGGGGCCTGCACTTCGGTGCGCGCGACGACCTCCGGCGCCGGCGTGGGCCAGTCGCGCTTCAGGCCCTCCGGCCACTCGCGCATCAACTGCATCCCCGGCTGCACGTCGCGATCCCCGAAGAGTCCAATCTCGCAGAGGCCGAACATCGGCTGATCGATCAGCGCCCACGCGAAGCCGCCGGGCTCCTCGGCGAAGAGCAGCTCCCCGAAGCGATCCGGCTCCAAGAACTTCGCGTAGGTCGGAGACCAGATGCTGAGCTGGCCCTCGCCGGCGTAGCGCTCGCGGCCGACATTGAAGCCCCAGACGTCGCCGGGCTGGGGCGCGCCGCCAAGGCTCTCGAGGCCGATCGCGACCTCCACCGCCCAGAGG
>JAYENL010000321.1:0-17396 GCA_034722055.1 Armatimonadota bacterium | reverse complement strand
AGGTCGTGGAGGAGCTGGAGCTTGCCGAGCACGCCCCTCGCGTCGCCGCCGAGGCCCGGCAGCTCATCGATGCCCCGGCCTGCCCCAGCGGCCGGATGGATCTCATCCTCGGCCGCGGCCAGCTCGCCCTGCAGCTCCACGAGTCCTGCGGCCATCCCATCGAGCTCGACCGCGTCCTGGGCACGGAGGCCAGCTTCGCGGGGACCAGCTTTCTGACGCCGGAGAAGCTGGGCAGCTTCCGCTACGGCTCCGATATCGTCACCATCACCGCCGACGCCACCATCCCCGGCGGCCTGGGCTCCTTCGCCTACGATGACGAAGGCGTGCCATCACAGCGGAGCATGATCGTCAGCGACGGCATCTTCACCGGCTACCTCACCTCCCGAGAGACGGCAGCCCAGCTCGGCCTGCCCGGCAGCAACGGCTGCATGCGCGCCGACGGCTGGGCGCGGCTGCCGCTGATCCGTATGACGAACATCAATCTTGAGCCCGGCGATACGCCGCGTGAGGAGATCATCGCCTCCACCGAGCGGGGAATCCTCATGGAGGATAACCTGAGCTGGAGCATCGATGATCGGCGGCTGAACTTTCAGTTCGGCTGCGAGATCGGCTGGCTGATCGAGGATGGCGAGATCGCCGGCATGGTGCGCAACCCCACTTACACGGGCATCACGCCCGAGTTCTGGCGCTCCTGCGACGCCGTCGCCGACGAGGACTCGTGGACCGTCTGGGGCCTGCCCAACTGCGGCAAGGGCGAGCCGGGGCAGATCGCCCACGTCGGCCACGGTGTGTCGGCGGCTCGGTTCCGCGGCGTGCAGGTGGGAGTGGTCGAGGATGAGTGACGCGCTGATCATGGGCCGAGATGAGGCGCTGGACATCTGCGAGGGGACGCTGGCGGCCTCGAGTGCGGACGCCACGGAGGTGCTTTTGGTGGCCCGGCGATCAGGGCTGACCCGCTTCGCCGGCAATCACATCCACCAGAGCGTCTCCGAAACCAACGCCTCGGTCACGGTCCGGGCGGCGATGGGGAGCAGCGTGGGGGTGGCGTCCACCAACGACACCTCCGCCGACGGCCTGGCCGACGTGGCGGAGCGCGCCGGGCGGCTGGCCTCACTGGCCACCCCCGACGAGCAGTTCCCGGGCCTGCCCAAGCCCGGCGATGTCCCGCAGCCGCTCCGGGGCGTGCAGGCGACCACCGAGTTCGGCCCGGCCGAGCGCGCGAAGGCCGTAGGCACCTGCATCGAGGTCGCCCGAGAGCGCCGGCAGACCGCAGCCGGCGCCTGCTCGGCCGCGGTGACCGCCCGGGCGGTGGCGAACTCGCGCGGGCTTCGCGCCTGGCAGGAGACCACACATGCGAATCTCCGCATGGTGTTCTCGGGCGCCGACAGCAGCGGCTATGCCGAGGCGCACTCCGAGGACGCCTCGGAGATCGCGCCCCGAGCCCTGGCGGAGGTTGCCGCCGACAAGTGCGCGCGCTCGGCCTCGCCGACCGCGGTTGAGCCGGGGCGCTACGACGTCATCCTGGAGCCCCCGGCCGTCGCCGACCTGCTGTCGGCGCTGGGCTCCACCGCCTTCAACGCCCTCGCCTGGCACGAAGGGCGCAGCCCGCTGTGCGGTCGTTTGGGGGAACAGGTCTGCGGCGAGAACGTCACGATCTTCGACGATGGCCTCGATCCGCGCACGCTGCGGCAGTCCTTCGACTTCGAGGGAGTCCCGAAGCGCCGCGTGGAGCTGGTCACTGAGGGCGTGGCGACCGGGCTGGTGCACGACACCCGCACGGCGGCGCTGATGGGCGCGAGCTCGACCGGTCACGCTCTGCCCCCGGACAGCCCCTGGGGCGCGGTCCCCACGAACATCTTTCTGCAGCCGGGCGGTGCAGGCGTGTATGAGATGATCGCCGCCACCGACCGCGGGCTGCTGGTCACGCGGTTTCACTACACCAACCTCGTGAACCCCCGCCAGGCCATCCTCACCGGCATGACGCGCGACGGGACCTTCCTCATCCAGGACGGCGAGGTGGCCGGCCCGGTGCGCAACCTGCGCTTCACTGAGAGCATCCTGGAGGCCCTCTCGCGGGTGAGCATGATCGGTCGCGACGGCCGGCTCTGCGGGCGAACATGGGCGCCGGCCCTCAAGATCCACGACTTTCGCTTCTCGGGCGCCACCGAGTTCTGAGGAGCGGTCGTACCATGGGCGAGCGATCTGAGTTGAGCAGGTGCTACGATGAGGCCTACCGCCGGCCCGGACCGCTGTTCGGGCTCAGGCCCGATCCCGCGGTGGTGGAGCTGGTGCAGACGAGGGAGCTCTCGGGCCGCGCACTGGACATCGGCGCCGGCCACGGCCGCCACGCCGTCTTCCTCGCTCGCAACGGCTTCACCGTCGAGGCGGTCGATATCTCGGCGGAGGCCGTTCGCAGACTGAAGCAGATGGCCAGACGCGGCAGGCTCCCCATCGAAGCTCGCCGCGCCGACGTCGCCCAGCCCGGCGTTATCCAAGGCCCTTACGACCTCGTGGTCGCCGACACCGTCCTTGGCCACTTCGGCATGGACGAGGCCCGACGAGTCGCTCGTACCATCACGGAGGCCATGCGTCCCGGCGCATGGCTGTTCGCGAGCGTCTTCAGCCGCGAGGACGCCCGGGAGAGCGAGTTCGCGCCCTACGTTGAGACGTGGTTCACGCGGGAGCAGCTCACCGGCCTCTTCGGGGGTCTGCGCGTGGAGAGTTGTGAGGAGCTGTCAGTGACCGACCGTAGTCACGGCGAGCCGCACGAGCACCACGTGCTCAGGCTCCTCGCGCAGCGCCCGCCGTCGCCGGACGCCGCCGACGCGAAGGCTGACGAAGGCCCGGGGAGAGTCAGCAATGGAGCTTGACGGGAGCATAGCGATTGTCACCGGCGCCGCCGGGAACCTGGGTACGGCCGTCACCACACACCTCCTCAACGCAGGCGCGCACGTCGTGGCGGTGGAGCGTACCCAGCAGAAGCTCGATGGCCTCGCCGAGCGTCTGCCGACCGACGCACCTGTGACGCCCGTCGTCTGCGACGTGCTGGAGGAGGACGAGGTCAGCGGTATGACGGACCGGGTTCACGATGAACTGGGAGGGCCGGACGCGCTCCTGAACCTGGTCGGGGGCTTCGCGGGGCGGGAGGACGTAGCGCAGACCGAGCTGGAGACGTGGCGGCGGATGATGGACCTGAACCTGACCTCGATGTTCCTGTGCAGCAAGCACGCCCTGCAGCATATGCTGGAGGCCGACCGGGGCCGCATCGTCAGTGTCTCCTCGAAGGCCGCAGAGGACTTACCGGCCGGACGCGCTGCCTACACCTGCGCCAAGGCGGGGGTTCTGAGCCTCACCGCCTGCATGGCCAAGGAGGTGGCGGGCACGGGTGTTGCGGTGGCGGCCGTCATGCCGTCGATCATCGACACGCCGATCACCCGCGAGGCCCGACCGGCCGCTGACTACAGCCGATGGGTCACTCCCCAGCAGATCGCTGAGGTGCTGGCCTGGCTTCTCAGTGATGAGGCCGGGGTCGTGAACGGCTCAGTGCTGCGGCTCTACGGGGCGCTGACGTGACCCCTGCGGACGGTACAATGGCAGGCGACGATAGGCGGAATGCCGTGCGCCTGAGGCCGTGTCGCTCATGCGACACGTCCCGGAGCCGCCTCTCGGGGCTACTGCTATTCGCGCATCGGTGAGGCACTCACAGGGCTTCGGCGTTCGGGCAGTCAGTCGTCGCCGTATGCCTCGTCGGGATCGAAGACCTTCTCGGCAATAGCCTCCCACTCGCCGTCGTGCAGCTCGCGATAGAAGCAGGATCGGTAGCCCAGGTGGCAGGCGCCGCCGGTCTGCTCCACGCCCAAGAGCAGCGTGTCGCCGTCGCAGTCGAGACGGATCCAGTTTACGCGCTGGGTGTTCCCACTCGTCTCGCCCTTCACCCACATCTTCTGCCGCGACCGGCTCCAGTAGGTGGCCTTCCCCGTCTCGATCGTCTGCCGCAGAGCATCCTCATTCATGTACGCGACCATCAGCACCTCGCTGGTCTCGTGGTCGCAGACCACGGCCGGGATGAGGCCCTGATCGTTGAACTCCAGGTCATCCGTATACACGTGCGCGTCCTCCTGTGGCCTGGGTCCGCCGGCCGGCAGCTCTACCCGGCGCGGTGTTCCTCCAGCAGCGCAATGACCTCGTCGAGAGAGACGTCGTACCAGTGCCGATAGGCCGCGGCAACGGCGAAGCGCAGCCCCCCGCGCAGGTTGGCGCAGTAGATGCAGTCCACCTCATCGACCACGCGGCGGACGGCATCCATGTGGGCCGTCGGCACCGCCACCACGACCTGCTCCGGCGCGTTCTCCCGCACGGCCTGGGCCGCCGTCAGCATGGTGAAGCCCGAGGCCAGGCCGTCGTCGGCGAGTATGACGGTTCGGCCGGAGATGTCCGGCAGCGGACGTTCACCGCGCAGCTCCCGCACGCGCCGCTGCACCTTTTCGCGCGTGGCCTCGATCCCCCGCCGCACATCCTCATCGCCCAGCCCCAGGCGCCCCACCAGAGGCTCATTGATGCGCACACTGCCGTCGAAGGCCACCGCGCCGTAGCCGGCCTCGGGGTTCCAGGGCAGCGTGATCTTACTCACCACCGCCACGTCAAGCTCAAGCCCCAGATCATCCGCCAGCGCCGCCGCCACCGGCACGCCGCCCGCCGGCACTCCCAGCACCAGCGCGTCGCTCTCCTGCAGGTGCTCCACCATGCCCGCAAGGACATGCCCGGCCTCCTCGCGGCCCTCGAAGACACCCACGCGGTCGCGCAGCTCCGGGAGCTCGATAACGTCCTCCGGACATGCGTCTTCGCCTATCATGGTCCGACCCACCACATTCCCTGCTCTACGAACCTCTATAGCCTCACCGGCACGCCGCGCGCTGCCAGCTCCTCCTTGACCTCGCGGATAGTATACTCCCGGAAGTGGAAGATGCTCGCCGCCAGCACCGCATCGCACTTGCCGTAATCCAGCGCCTCGTACATGTGATCCACGCTGCCAGCGCCGCCCGATGCAATGACCGGGATCCCCGCGTTCTCGTTGATCCGGCGCAGCAGCTCCACGTCGTAGCCGGCCCTGGTGCCGTCCGCGTCCATGCTGGTGACGAGCAGTTCGCCCGCGCCCAGCTCCTCGGCCCGGGCGGCGTACTCCAGTGCGTCCACCTCGGTCTCCCGCGTCCCTCCGTGGGTGTGCACCCGCCAGATGATCTCCTCGCCGGGCGCCGGCCCCAGGTGGGCGTCATCGCGGCCCTCCTCCGGGATACGCTTGGCGTCAACGGCCACCACGATGCACTGCGAGCCGAAGCGCTCCGCACCCTCGGTGATGATGTCGGGATTCTGCACCGCGGCGGTCATGATGGACACCTTGTCGGCGCCGGCCTTCAGCGTGTCGCGGATGTCCTCGATGGTGCGAATCCCGCCACCCACGGTGAAGGGGATGAACACCTGCTCGGCGGTGCGCCGCACGATGTCCAGCACCGTGTCGCGATGCTCCAGCGAGGCGGTGATGTCCAGGAAGGTCAGCTCGTCCGCGCCCTGCTCATTGTACCACGCTGCCTGCTCCACCGGGTCGCCGGCATCGCGGAAGTCCACGTACTGCACGCCCTTGACCACACGGCCGTCCTTCACATCCAGACACGGGATGATGCGCTTGGCAAGCATCTCATTCGCTCCCTGTATCGTTCGTGGTCACCAGCATCGCCCAGAGCGACCGACAGCGAGCGATGGCCATCCGCTGTAGGCCTCCGTCGGGCTGGAAGTCGATCTACGCGGGCGACGGGGCAGAATCGTCCTCCGCGATCTTCATCGCCTCCGCCAGCGGCAGGTCGCCGGTGTAGATGGCCCGGCCGCTGATGCAGCCCACCACGCCCAGCGGCTCAAGCTGCTTGAGCGCGCGAATGTGTTCGAGCGACTTCACGCCACCCGCAGCGATCACGCGCAGCCCCGTGTTCGCGACGATCTCGCGGAGCGCCGGGATGTTCGGGCCCGTCAGCATTCCGTCGCTGAGGATGTCCGTATGCACGATCTCCTCCACGCCCATCCGCTCGACCCGCCTGGCGAGCTCAAGCGCGGGCACCTGCGAGGTCTCGACCCAGCCCTCGATGGCGACCATGCCGTCGCGCGCGTCGATACTCACGCAGATAGCGTCCCCGAAGCGGTCCAGCGCCCTCTCCAGCACCTCCGGGCTGGTCAGCGCGCTGGTGCCCAGCAGCACCCAGCGCACTCCCAGGTCCAGCACAGTCTGCATGTCCTCCAGCGTGCGCAGGCCGCCGCCCATGTCCACCGGCACTTCGACGGCATCGACGATAGCGGCCACGGAGGCAAGATTCGCCGGCCGGCCCTCGATGGCCCCGTCGAGATCCACCACGTGCAGGCGCCGCGCGCCCTCAGCCTCCCAGCGCTGCGCCATGGCGGCTGGGTCATCGGAGTATACCGTGCGCCGCGCCATGTCGCCGCGCTCCAGGCGCACCACCTGGCCTCGCGAGAGGTCAACGGCCGGGATGACGATCATGGGCCCTCCACCGCCTCACCGCAGGTGCGCGCGAAGTTGCGCAGGATCTGCAGGCCGACGTCGGCGCTCTTCTCAGGATGGAACTGCGTGGCGAAGAGGTTCCCGCGGCGAATCGCCGAGCAGAAGTCGTACCCGTAATCGGTGGTTGTCGCGATGACGGACTCGTCCTCGGGCACCACGTGATAGGAGTGCACGAAGTAGACGTAGGAGCCCTCCGGCACGCCCTCAAGCTGGGGGCAGTGCTGTCGCTTGTGGACCTGATTCCAGCCGATCTGCGGGATCTTCAGCGTGTGCGTGAAGCGAATCACGCGGCCGGGGATCGCGTCCAGACCCCGGTGGCTGCCCATCTCCTCGCTCTCGCTGAAGAGAAGCTGCAGACCGAGGCAGATCCCCAAGAAGGGCCGGTTGGAAGCGATGTACTCCCGGATCGGCTCCACAAGGCCGCGATCGCGGAGGTTCCTCATGCAGTCGCCAAAGGCGCCCACGCCGGACAGGACGGCGCCATCCGCGCCGTCGATGGCATGCGGCTCGCTGGTGATCTCGAACTCACAGCCGATGTACCGCAGGGCGTTGCCGACGCTGCCCAGGTTTCCCGTTCCGTAGTCGATCAGGGCGATCATGTGCGTCTCCTCACAGCGCCGCACCGACTGAGAGGGTGAGACGCCGGTGGAACGACGGAAAGGCGTGGAGCCCTGCAGCTCTTCAGCGGGGAGCGGCTCGTCACAGCGTGCCCTTGGTGGACGGCACGCCCGTGACACGCTCATCCAGCCTGGTCGCCTCGTCCAGGGCCCGCGCAAAGGACTTGAAGGCGCTCTCGGCGATGTGATGCGAGTTAGCGCCGGACTGCTGCACCACGTGCAGTGACATGGCGGCGTTGTTGGCCACGGCGGTGAAGAACTCGCGGATCAGCTCACTGTCGAACTCGCCGATCTTCTCGGTCGGGAACTCCAGCGCGCAGCGGCACCACGGCCGTCCGCTGAGGTCGAGCGTGACCATCACCACGGCCTCATCCATGGGGCAGGCCGCCAGGCCATAGCGGACAAGGCCCGTCTTGTCTCCCACAGCCGCGGCGATGGCGCCGCCCAGCACGATCCCCACGTCCTCCACCAGGTGATGGAAGTCCACGTGCACATCGCCGCTGGCCTTCACCTTCAGGTCGAACAGCCCATGGCGGGCGATGTGCGTGAGCATGTGGTCGAAGAAGCCCAGGCCGGTAGCGATCTCGGCCTCCCCGCAGCCGTCAAGCACCAGCGAGAGCTCGATGTGCGTCTCCTTCGTGCTGCGCTGCAGCTCGGCCGACCGTTCCGCCATGGTCAGCTCTCCTCCCGGTCCTGCGGCCCGAAGCCCGCTCTGCGGCGGATGCGCACCGCGGCGGCGTGGGCGTCCAGGCCCTCGGCCTCGGCCAGCAGCTCAACGTCCTGCGCCAGGCGCGTGAAGCCGCGCTCCGCGGCGTAGATCAGCGACGAGCCTCTCAGGAAGTCGCGCACCGACAGCCCTGACGAGAAGCGCGCCGAGCCGCCGGTGGGCAGCACATGGCTGGGGCCGGCGGCGTAGTCACCCAGCGGCACCGTCGCCAGCTCTCCGACGAAGATGGCGCCCGCGTTGTGTATCAGCTCCAGCAGCGCCAGCGGCTCGGCCACCATGAGCTGCAGGTGCTCCGGCGCCAGCTCGTTGCACAGCTCGCAGGCCGCCTCCATGCCCTCCACCAGCGCGATCATTCCGTACTCTGCCAGCGACTGGCGGATGAGGTCGGCGCGCTGCAGCTTCTCGATCTGCGAATGCGCCGCCGCCTCCACGGCGTCCGCAAGGCTCTCAGACTCGGTCGCCAGGACCACTGTATTGTCGCCGGTATGCTCCGCCTGGCAGAGCAGGTCGGCGGCCACCCACGCCGGATCGGCCTGACCGTCGGCGATGATCATGGACTCACTGGGCCCGGCCAGCGAGTCGATCCCCACCTGGCCGAACACCATGCGCTTGGCGGCCATGGTGTAGGGATTGCCCGGGCCCACGACCATGTCAACTGCCGCCACCGTCTCCGTGCCGTATGCCACGGCGGCCACGGCCTGCGCCCCGCCCATGCGGTAGATCTCGTCCACACCGCTCTCGGCACACGCCACCAACACCAGGGGGTCGATGGAGCCGTCCTTGCGGGGCGGAGTGGCGATGACGACGCGCTCCACGCCCGCGGCCCGCGCCGGCTCCACCGACATGGCCACCGTCGCGAACAGCGGCACGCTGAACCCGGGAACATGCACGCCCACCGACGCCACCGGGCGGAGGCGCTCGCCCAGCAGCATCCCGTCGAACTCCTCCAGCCACGATCCCGGGAGCTGCCGCTCGTGGAAGCTGAGAATGTTCTCGCGCGCACGTCGGTAGGCGCGCACCCAGTCCGAGGCGACCTCATCGTAGGCCGTCTGGATGGTCTGGGGCTGCACCGAGAGCTGCGAGGCGTCGAAGGTGGGGCAGTCAAAGCGCCGCGTGTACTCCACCACCGCCGCGTCGCCCTCGGCCACGACCCGCTCCACGATCTCGCGCGCGGACCGCTCGATGTGCGCCGGCTGGCGACGATGCCTGCGGTCGCTTAGCTCGCGCAGGCACACCGGCAGGTCCGCACGCCCATCAACGATGGTAACGAGATCGGACAGTGCGACGCACCTCCGGGCGCCCGTCGTCAGCGCATTCAGTTGCGCCCGGTCTCGGCCCGCTCCACCCACGGCAGGGGCCTGACCGCGTCCAGGAAGCCGTCGCCGGCCTCCACCCGGTAGTCCGGTCCCAGGCGTACCACCCGCTCACCGGTCGGCCCCGGCACGCGCACTCGCACATCCATGGACCCGGGATGGTCGTGGATGGCTCGCCGCAGCTCCTCCATGGCGCGCTCCACGTCACTGCAGGCCCGCAGCCGCAGCTCCACCTGGGGCGGGCTCTGCGCCAGCTCCCGCTCCCGTTGCTGGCGCTCCTTCCGCTCCCGCCCCTTCCGAGCGTCGTCGATTCGCTTGTCCGAGGGCCTGCGCGCGTTCTCCAACAGCGTAATGGAGTTGGCCAGCAGGCGCGGCTCCTCGATCTCCTCGCCGCCCGGTCCCACCCGGCTGTTCAGCTCCAGCTTGGCGCCGACCACGAGCATGGCGTCGTCCTCGATCAGCTCCCCGCGCTCCTGGTAGAGACGCGGGAAGACCGTCACCTCCACCTCCGCGTCCAGGTCGGTAAGCGTGAAGAAGCACATGGCATCGCCGCGCTTGGTGGTGTGCGGCTTGAAGGTCTTGACCATCCCGCCCACCACCAGCTCGAGGCCGTCAGGGAAGTCGGTCAGCTCCGACAGCTTTGCAGTGGTGCAGCGCTCCAGCTTCTCGCGCGTCTTGACCAGCGGGTTCTCAGAGATCCAGCAGCCCAGCAGCTCCTTCTCCAGCCGCAGCTTCTCCTGATTCGGAAGCGGCTCCACGTCCGGCAGGGCGACCTCCTCAGTGTCCTCGAGGCCGTCGTCGCCGCCAAACAGCGAGCTCTGGCCCACCGCCATGTCGGCCTGCCGCCGCTGCCCCGCCTGGTAGGCCGCAGGGGCGGCGGCCAGCAGCGCCGCGCGCTCACCGAACTCGTCGAAAGCCCCCGCCTGAATGAGAAGCTGTAGCGCCGAGAGCTGCATGTCCTTGGCGCTCACCCGGGCGCAGAAATCAGCCAGGCCGCGGAAGGCCCCGTCCTCCTCCCGCTGGCGCTGGACCGCCCAGGCGGTGTTCTGCCCCAGGTTCTTGATGGCGGCCAGCCCGTAGGTGATGGCTCCCTCGTCGTCCACGGAGAACTCCGCGTTGCTGGCATTGACCGACGGCGGCCGGACCTCCAGCCCCATCTTCTGACAGGCCGCCACGTATTTCGCCACATCCTCGCTGGAGTCCATCACCGTGGTCAGATGGGAGGCCATGTACTCCGCCGGGTAGTTGGCCTTCAGGTAGGCCGTCCAGTAGACGACCAGCGCGTAGCCGGTGCTGTGAGACTTGTTGAACCCGTAGTTCGAGAACGTCTCCATGCGCTGGAAGATGTCCTCCGCGCAGGCCAGGTCGATGCCGTTCTCCACGCACCCATGCATGAACAGGGGCTTCATCTGCTCCATCTGCGTCTGCTTCTTCTTGGCCATGGCACGCATGATCAGCTCAGCCTGCGGCATGCTGAAGCCCGCCAGCTCGCTGGCGGTGCGCATGACCTGCTCCTGGTAGAGGATGACTCCGTAGGTCTCCTGCAGAATCGGCGCCAGGTCCGGGTGCGGGTACTGCACCTCCGCCCCATGCCTGCGCTCGCAGAGCTGATCCGCGAACTGCATCGGCCCGGGGCGATACAGCGCGATCATCTGGATGATGTGCTCGAAGCAATCCGGCTTGAGCTGGCGGAGGATCCGGCGCATGCCCTCGCTCTCAAGCTGGAACACCGCATCCGTCTCGCCCCGCGAGAGCATCTCGTAGGTCCTGGCATCGTCCAGCGGCATGTCCAGCGGGTCGATCTCCACGCCGTGCCGCTCCCGGACCAGGTCGATGGTATTCGCGACCACCTGCAGGGTCTTCAGCCCCAGGAGGTCGATCTTCACCAGACCCACGTCGGCCACGGGATCCATGGCGTACTGGGTGACGGGCATAGCCTCGTCCTCGTCGCGCTTGAGCGGCACCTTATTCATCAGCGGCTCGTCGGACACCACCACTGCGGCGGCGTGTACCGAGGAGTGCCGCGCCAGCCCCTCCAGATGCTCAGCAGCGTCCAGCACCTCAGCCAGCTCCGGATCCCGATCCAGCATCTGTCGCAGGTCGCCGATGGCCTGCCGGGCCTCGGCGATCTCCATCCCGTAGGGCACCAGCTTCGCCAGCGCATCCACCCTGTCCAGCTCCACGCCCAGCGCGCGGCCCACGTCGCGAATGGCCGCACGGGCGCCCAGAGTGTTGAAAGTGATGATCTGGGCGACGTGGTCCTCGCCCCACTTCTCCTTGCAGTACTCAATGATCTCCTGCCGCCGGTCGTCCGGGAAGTCCAGGTCGATGTCCGGCGGACTCTCCCGCTCGGGGTTGAGCATGCGCTCGAAGATCAACCCATACTCCAGCGGGTCGAGCTGGGTGATGCCCAGCACGTACCCGACCATCGAGCCGGTGGCCGATCCGCGCCCGGGGCCGATCAGCATCCCCCGCCGCTGCGCCTCGTTGCACAGGTCGGAGACGATCAGGAAGTACCCCGAGTAGTTCTGCTGCTGGATGACGTCCAGCTCGTACTCCAGCCGCTCCATGACCTCCGGCGGCTCCTGGCCGGGCTGGCAGTCGTAGCGCTCGTGGACGCCCGCCAGGCAGCGCTGCCGCAGGAAGCTGTCGAGGTCGTGGCCCTCCGGTACGTCGTAGTGCGGAAGGCGCAGCTTGCCCAGCTCCAGCTCCACGTTGCAGCGCTCGGCGATCTCGATGGTGTTCGCCAGCGCCTCCGGGTACTCCGAGAACAGCTCCGCCATCTCCTGCTGGGACTTGAGGTAGAACTCCTCGGTCTCCATGCGCATGCGGTTCTCGTCGCTGACGCAGGAGTTCGTCCCGATGCACAGCAGGATGTCGTGGTAGCGGTGATCCTCGCGGTTGAGATAGTGCACGTCGTTGGTGGCCACCAGCGGCACGTCCATCTCACGCGAGATCTCGACGATGCCGGGCATGATCTGGCCCTCGATCTCCAACCCGTGGTCCTGTATCTCCAGGAAGTAGTTGTCTTGCCCGTAGATCTCCCGGTACTGCCCGACGAGCTGCCGGGCCCCGGCCATGTCCCCGGTTCCAAGCAGCTTCCCCAGCTCTCCCTGCGGACAGCCGCTGAGGGCGATCAGGCCCTCCGTGCAGGTGCTGAGCAGCTCCAGGTCCACGCGAGGATTGTAGTAGTGGCCCTCCACCGAGGCCCGGGAGGTCAGCTCCACGAGGTTCCGGTAGCCCTGCAGGTCCTTCGCGAGCAGCACCAGGTGGTAGGCGTTGCGGTCCCTGCGGGGATCTCGATCGAAGCGCGTGCGGGGCGCCACGTAGACCTCGCAGCCGATGATAGGCTTGACGCCGGCCTCGTGGCACGCCTTGTAGAACTCGATGGCCCCGTACATCACGCCATGGTCGGTCAGCGCCACGGCGGGCATGCCCAGCTCGGCAACGCGGGGGGCCAGCTTCGGCAGCGCAATCGCGCCGTCAAGCAGGCTGTACTCGGTGTGCACGTGCAGATGCACGAAGGGCGGTGTCTGAGAGCTCATGGCGCCTCAAGAGGTGCGATGATCGGTGCTGCGAACGAACGGTCTGCGGATGGGAGGGCGTCAGCGGGCACCGCCCGCCTCCGATGGCATGGCGGCCTCAGGCGTGGCCTCTGCAGCCCCCTCCAGCTCCTCAGCGCCGGTCTCGGCCTCGGCCCCCTCGGCCTGGCCGGCCTCGCCCTCGAGGGCCGCCTCGCCCTCTGCTTCCTCTTCTAGGACCTCCTCGCCCTCAGCCTCTTCCTCGGCCGTCGCTTCAGGGGGCTGCACGCGGATGCTCTCGCCCAGTTCCGTGACCGCGCCGTGGATCTCAAACAGCTCGGCTTCGACGACCGGCCAGGCACCGCGCTCCAGCGCATCGCTGGCGCCTCTGAGGCCCTGGCGCACTCGCTGCATGGTCTCCAGGCTGGGGTGTCGCGCGCACCGCTCGATGATGGCATGGACCACCTTGGCCGCATCCAGGGGGCGGCCCGCGCCGATCTGCTCACGCGCCTTCCCCTGGATCATCTGCTCCACCTGGCCGGGGCGCAACTGCGCCCTCGCCTCATGGACGATGTCATAGGCCATGGTCAGCTCGGCGTCGGCCTCGTTGAGTGCATTCTGCGACAGATAGGCCAGCGCCCGCTCGCAGCGGACGATGGTCCGGCTGGCGGGTAGGTCATCTGTGACCGCGCGCAGCAGCGCGTCCAGGCGCTGCAGCGCGCCCTCGGTCTCGCTGGTCCTCGTGGTCCTGGAATACTCAATTGCGTCGGCGAGCACGCTCCGCGCCGCCATCAGGTCCTTATCGATCGCCGGCACCGCCTGGGCCTGCTCCTGCTTCTCCTGGCGCTCCAGAAGCTGCTCGAGCGTATATCCGCGCTCCTCGAGCTTCTCAATCTTTGTGACGAGCTCATTCCACCGCTGTTGCTCCTGGGCCGGCAGCCTCCCCCCTTCTTCCTCCTCCTCAGCCCTACTCCCAGGCACGTCCACGGAGGTCTGGCAGCCGGCAATGACGATGAGCGCCATACCACAGCAGATAGCCAGCAGACTCCTCACAGTGGGTCAGCCCTTTCGCGACGGCCTCGGTGATAGCCGCTGTGCGCGCCGGGATGCAGCAGGTGGACGGCAGGGCGATTATACGACAAGCCCAGTCAAAACGCAAGCTGAGGCCCTCCGACCGCCGCCGCGGCTCCGGAGGGCAAAACGACCCGGCAATCCGGGTCGTTTGTGGACCTCTCTGACCCGTTCCCGGCCACCTACTCCACCGCCACGCCCAGCTTCTCCAGCGCCTCCTCGGCGGCGGCCGCCACCTTGGGGTCCTCGTCACTGAGCAGCTTCTCGAGGGAGTCGATGGCGGAGTCGTCCTCCAACGCCCCGAGGGCCTGGGCGGCGGCGCTACGGACAAGCTCCTTGGGGTCGTCGGTCAGGTCGATGAGGGCCTCGACGGCCCGCTTCTTGATCCCCACCCGGCCCAGAGAGAGCGCGGCGTGCCGCCGCACGCTCCACTCCTTATCCTCCAGGGCCTGCAGCAAGGGCTCGACGCAGGTGCGGCTGCCGATCTCGCCCAGTCCCACCGCGGCGGTCATGCGCACCACCCAGTCCTGGTCTTGCAGGCAGGAGGCCACCGGATCGACGGCCTTGTAGCTGCCGGTGCCCGACAGCCCCTCCACGGCCGCGTAGCGGATGTCCTTGTTCTCGTGCTCCAGCAGGGGCTCGAGGTACTTGATGCTGGACTCCTTGCCCAGCCGCCCCAGAGCCACCGCGGCATAGCGCACCACCCGCTCGTCAGGATCATCCAGGGAGTCCACCAGCAGGTCAAGCGCTCGATCATCGCCGATCTCGCCGAGCACCTCCACGCCCCACCGCCGCATCAGCGGATCGCCACCGCGAACGGCCTCGATGATGTCCGGCACGGCGGCGGAGCCGACGCGTCGCAGCGAGTCACCGGCGGCCTTGCGCACGTCGATGCTCGGCGACTCCAGCGCGGCGATCAGCGGCTCGATGGCGACCGTGCTGCGGATCTTGCCCAGCGCCTCGGCGGCGGCCTTGGCGAGGTCCACGTTGTCGTCCTGCAGCACGTCGATGAGCGGGTCGATGGCGCGCTTGCTCTTCAGGTCTCCCAGGGCGGTGACGGCGGCCCGCTGTACCTCGATGTTAGGATCGTTGAGGCGCTTCATCAGCTCCTGGGCCACCGAGGCGTCACCGATGTTGCCCAGGGCCTCGGCCGCCCACTTCCGGGCCGCCTGGTCACTGCCGATCAGCGCATCCAGAAGGGCCGGCACGGCGGCGTCGCCAACCTCGGCGAGCGCCCCGGCCGCGGCCTCCTGGGTGTTCTTGCTGGAATCGCTGAGGGATTCGATGAGCGGAGGGATAGCCCGTTCGTCGCCGATCTTGCCCAGTACCTCAGCCACCGCCATGCGCACCTTGTAGTCCTTGTGGTCGAGGGCCTCGATCAGCGGCGTGACAGCGTCAGGGCCCAGCTCGACCAGCTCAAAGATGACGGTGTCGCGCGACGCGGAGCTCTTCGATCGAAGCTTGGAGATGAGGGACGTGGCCTTCTCGCTCACTGAACTCATGTATCGCCTATCCTCAGATGACAGGCCGCAGGCGTGGCCGAGTCTTCAGGGGATGGCCTCGCCTCTTCGGGCCCAGGATACATCCATCGCGAAGACATCACAAGGCGGACCACACCGGCCGCCGCATTAACGGCATCTGCCGGGGTCCGCTGAGGCGCGATGCTGCAGCATGGCGCCTCTGATATCCGTCCGACGCAGAGTGGCTTCGCTCAGGCTGCCGGCTCCTCAGGCTGGGGAGGAGCGGGTTCGGCCTCCTCGCCCACCGGCTCCTCCGCTCCCTCCTCAGTCGGCTGCTCGGATGCCTCTGCCTGTGGCGCTTCCTCTGCTGGCTCCTCAGCGGCGGCTTCCGCCTCCTCAGCGCCGGCGGCGGCCTCAGTCTCCTCCTCGCCGGCTGGCTCCTCGGGCTCCATGCCGGCTGGTTCCTCGTCGCTGGGCGCCCCCGTCTCAGCCCCAGCGCCGGCGGCAGGACCAGTGCGATAGCCTGCAAAGGCCTTCCGCACGCCGTCCATCTCCCGAGTGGCTCTCTGCCGCAGCTCCTCGATCTGGTCCTGGAGCTTCTGGTACTCGGGGCCGATATCGTTGGTCAGGCCCTGGACGGAGTCTCGCATCTGCTTGACCTGCTGGGCCGCCGCCAGGTCGCCGGCCTGAGCGGCCGCGGTGCGGATTATGTGCAGCTTCTCATCCACGTCGCGGAGGATCCTGAGCATCTCATCGACGTCGCCCTTCTCCAGAGCGGCGCTCGCCTCGGAGACGTCGCGCGCCACCTCGCGGAGCTGCCTCTCACGAGTCCGTTGCCGATCCTCGCGAGCCTTCCGGGCCTGCTCCTCCACGTACCCCTGCCACTGGAACCACCCCACCACGACCAGGGCGACGATGACCACGATGATGATCACCCAGATCACAGCGCTGCTGCCGCCCGCACCCTCGGGCCGGCCGCCAGCCAGCTCTGGCTCCTCAGTCTCTTCGACCTCGTAGTCCTCAACATCGAACTCCTCGTCCGCGGGCTGATCCTCGACCATCTCGTCCCGATCTTCGTTCGACATCAGACGACCCCTTTCGGAGTTGGCTTGGGATGGGGCGCTGACGAGCGACACGATGCGAGCGATGATGCTGCCGAGCGTGATCGACAACCCAGCGATGACGATGATGATAAGGCCGTCCAACATAATGCCGTCCATTCAACGCCCCCGGCCGGGCTGGAGCGGTGAGGGCCAGAGGTCCGCGGGGAATTATATGGAAAGCCCGTAGCGCGGTCAAGGTGCCAGTTCTGCGGCGACTCAAGAGCGCGCTTTGTGAGGTTGACAGTGCCGGGGATTCATGGTACAGTCCGGGTCCAGCCCCCGGATTCCGCTCGGGGGCGCGATAGTTCATCCGTCGCCGGCATGAATCAGCCGTACGGAAAGGGATAGCCGCAGAGATGGCAAGAACGGCTTTCGGTACCGCAGAGGAACTCGAGGAGCGAGTAGTCCGCGTTGACCGCACGCGCAAGACGGTGAAGGGTGGCCGGATCTCCAGCGCGCGTGTCGTCTGTGCGGTGGGCGACGGCCGCGGGAACGTCGGCGTGGGCGTCGGCAAGGCCCGCGACGTGCCCTCCGCGATTGAGAAGGGAATGAAGTTCGCGCGCCAGAATATGATTCGGGTGCCCCTCGACGGTTACACCATCCCGCACACCGTCAAGGCCAAGGTCGGCGGTGCCGTGATCCTGCTCAAGCCCGCCTCGCGAGGCACGGGGATCATCGCCGGCGGCGCCGTGCGGCAGATCGTGGAGGTCAGCGGCATCCGCGATATCCTGACCAAGTCACTGGGCAGCGGGAACGTCTTCAACCGCGCTATGGCCTGCTTCAAGGCTCTGCAGGACCTGTACGACCCCAACGAGGTCGCAGCCCGGCGTGAGAAGAGCGTCGAGGAGCTTCTCGGTCGCGAGATCGTAGATCCCTACGAGGAGGAGGCGAAGGCCGAGGAGGAAGAGGCCGCTGAAGAAGAGGAGGAGGTCGAGTTCGAAGAGGCGCTGCTCGGCGAGGAGGAGCCCGAGGAGGAAGAGGCCGAGGGCGAGGCCGCTGCCGACGAGGACAGGGATGAGGAC
>JAYENL010000320.1:0-17428 GCA_034722055.1 Armatimonadota bacterium | reverse complement strand
CGCGAGCGGGTTCCAGGCAGCCTCAGCGACCACCGCCAGCGTGTCAAGGCTTGACATCAGCTTGTGCCAGGAGGTGCCCATGAGGCCGAGGGCCTCCTGCTCGGCGAGCTGCCGGCCCCAGTTGAGGATGCCGGCTCTCGACTGCCACGGGCAGCCCACCACCTGAAAGCCCTCCTCCTGGAAGTAGCGCGCCGACGGGAAGGTCTCGTTGCCGCCGTAGTGCCAGTCGGCGATGACGATGTCGCGCGGCAGCCACTGGATGGCGCGCTCCGTGCCCCCCACCGCGTGTGCCGCCGTGAAGTCCGGGTACGTCTCGGGCTCGAGCAGCATGTCGCCCCACATCATCGTCCGGCAGCCGTGCTCGGCGAGGCGGTCGTGCAGCATGGTGACCCAGTCGGCGAAGAGCCGCCCGGCGTCCTCGTCCCGGCAGCGCTCGCAGCTCGCCCACCCCCCGGCCTCGTCACCGCTGATGTGGAACAGCTCGGGCTGCTCGAACAGCGCCACTACCTCGTCGATGATCGCCTGCGCCAGCCCAGCCGCCTCCTCGCTCTGCGGGCAGAACGTGGTCCCTGAGGGGTCGAAGAGGCCCTGCAGGTGGGGGAGCTGCTCCACCGGCCTGCCGGTTGTGCCTCCCCCGTGCGCCCACCGTGCGTGGCCGATGAGCTTCATCTCGGGCACCGGCTTCAGGCCCAGCGCCCGAGCGTGCCTCACCAGCGATCTGATCTGATCCTGCGTCCAGTGCCGCTCCGGGTCGAAGCCCTCCGGATGGGACCGTAGCTCCAGGTCTCCCTTGAACTGCATGGTGACGTGCGTGTACTTCAGCCTCGCCAGCAGCTCGATGAGCGCTCTGGCGAGTTTCTCGTTGGGGTAGATGACCCGGGGGTTGAAGTGATAGCCCCGCAGGCGCAGGCCCGGCCAGTCCGCGACCCTCCCGCATGCCAGGCTGCCCCGGCCACGCTCGCTGAGCTGCACCAGCGTCAGCCAGCCGTTCCAGAGGCCCCGCTCGGTGCCGGCCCGCAGCCTGGCTCCCCCGGGCGTGATGGTGAGCGAGTAGGCCTGCTCCTGGGACCATTCCGGGAGATCGTCGGGCAGCAGCAGAACCCTGTGGCCCGCCGGGGGCCGGTCGCCGATCGTGACTACCCCTGCCGCCCTATCGTCGCTTCGCACCATCCGCACATCCCCCGCCAGCGGGATGCGTTCCATTCGCTCCAGCAGCTCATCGGATGTATCCGCCGGGACCCGGACCTCCGCTCCGGACAGCGAGAGTGCTCCGGTCCGCCACTGGACCTGTTGCGGATGAGGCACGATCAGCCGCGACAGCTCCGCCTCGTCGGGAGGCGGCTCCGGCACCATGCGCGCCTCCTCCAGCATCTGATGCGTCGGCTCAGGCGCGGTTTCCGGCTGCTCGAAACGCACCCGCAGGGCGAGCCGCTGCTGGCCGATGGGAACCTGATAGCGCCCGTAGATGAGGAACGCCTCCAGCGCCTCCGCAGCGGCGAACTGCGAGGCCCGGAAGTCCACCAGCCCCAGCCCGGGCGTGTCGCCGATGGTCGCCACCTGCAGCCTCGCCACCCGGGAGTAGACCGTGATGCGCCGAGCCGGTGGCATGTCGAAGAAGCGCTCGTCGTGAGGCCGGGGCTTCAGGGGGAGCAGAAGGCGCGTCTGAGCCGCCTCGGACTCGGCCTGAAGCACCCGGCCCATGACCGGGTTCGGCGAGATGATCAGCGGGCAGAACTCCAGGTGCGCATCCTCCAGCGTCTCCGAGGTCTGCACGTACTCCACCAGCAGCGTACGCTCGTCCTCCAGCACCAGCCGGTAGGTGGCCGCGTAGCCGTGCTTGGGCGTCTCGAAGCGTATCGACAGCGCCGGGCGGCCGTCGGTCTCCCCCTCCTCCACCTTCATCGACGTACCTGAGGCTCCGCGCCGGTCGGAGTTGAAGTAGGACACCTTGTAGTCCTGGCTGCGGACCTTGAAGAAGGCGTTGCGGAAGACCACGCAGTCGCGGAACTCCACCACCGGCCCGTGGCTATTCTGCGGGAAGGACACTCGTAGGTCGCCGCGAGAGATCGTCCTGGTCGGGCCCCACAGCCGCATGGCCCCCACCCCGCTGGCGAGCAACAGCGACGTGAGAATGGCCAGAGCCAGTGGGAGTGCAGCGCGTGGCGGGCGGCATTGTGTCATGACATGTCGGCCCCTCAGGGAACCAGCCGCCGCGCGTTGCCCTCGGTGATCTTGTCGAAGACCGCGTCAGGCAGGTCCTGGGCGCGCAGCAGCTCGATGTGCTTGGTATCGTGGTTGTCCGTGCCGTACATCAGCTTGTCGGCGAAGTCGATGACGAACTGCCGGCCGAAGTCAGGGTCGCGCGAGAGTGCGTTGTGCCCGGAGCCGGCCGAGATGTCCGCGTAGAGGTTGTCGTACTCCCTGAGCAGTCGCGGCAGCCGGCCGCCGTCGGTAACGGGGCCCTTCGGATACGCCTCCAGCACCTCGTCGGCGTCGCCGGAGATCTCCGCCCACCAGCCAGGGCCATGGCCGATGAAGTACGTGTCAGGGTACTTCCGGAGCATCGGCTCCAGGCGCTCCACGTTCGTCAGGTACCACTGCCCGCCCGGCTGCAGGTGGCGGTCCATGTGAAACAGCACCGGCCAGCCGACCTGGCCGCAACGGGCGTAGACGCGCTGGACGTCGTCGTTGTCGATGCGCAGGCGCAGCTTCATCTCCCCGAAGCCCCGGAAGCCCCTCTCCACGTAGTAGTCGAAGCGGGCGTCGAAGTCGGCCTCCCGCGGGTCGATGCTGCAGAAGGGCACGAAGAGGTCCGGGTAGCGGGCGGCCGCCTCCTCGACGTCGCTGCTCGGCAGCTCGTATTCGCCGCGGATGCGCCGCCGCCAGCTCTCCCACGCCAGCGCCCAGACGCGATCCACGCCGATCCGGGCGAAGTGCTCCACCCAGTCGTCGATGTCGTAGTCCTGCCAGCGCACGTGACAGTGGACATCGGTCATCGCCATCGCTCCTCATATCGAGCGGCATCAGGCATCCGCACTGTGGCCTCATCCTGGGAAGCCGCCGCCCTCGCCGGCTTGTGGCGCGCAGCTACCATGGCTATCCTTCACACACCAGTCGCGCGAGGGTCGTCTGCCGTTGGAGGGGCCGCCTGAGGGCGACTGAGCAGCAGTCGCGCGAAGTCGGCCCTCGGGCTGCAGGCAAAGCGTCGGATTGGGTGGAACGGGCGGGCCGGCTTCGGCTCCAGCAAACGGCGCTGGAGCCTCAGACGGCCCCTCCGAACAGCAGACGGCGAGCCGCCACTCACCAGGATGTGTACTGGAGTTAGCCTAACATGGAGGGGCCGCCGCGAGCGAAGCGAGCGGGCGAGCTGTAGCGGCGGGAAGAGACGCGCAGCGTCTCCGGTGAGCGGTGCGTCATCCAACGCACCGCTCAGGTCCCACCCCGGCCCACCCGTCAAGTAGTGCGGGCGCCCTCGCCTGCACGCCGTTTGTCTGGGCACACCTGCTTTCTGGGCCGGGGTGGAATCTTCGGCCTGTTCGCTACGCTCACAGGCCTGACCGGGCGCTACGCGCCCGGCGGCCCCTCCGCCGAACACGCCTGCATCTTCAGAGCAACCGAGCGCCGAGTGCGCTCGTCGTCAACATACGCGGAACTGCGCAAGTCAGCACTATCGTCAGGAGCGCGTGTGGGCCAGCCTGTGCCGGTGACATTATGAGCGCGCATTCGGCCGCCCTGGCTGCTTGACCGCCGGCCACCGATCTGCTACAACTCATCGCACGTCCGGGCGCAGCTTCCTCGTCCGCCCGGTCAGACCTGCCTGGAGACGCCTGCATGAGCGCATCCAAGCCCCCAGCCGGATCGCCTGCAGACCTCATCCGCGGGTGGCAGGTCCGTACCCTCGCCACCGTCTTTGTGACCTACGCCACCTACTACTTCTGCCGCCAGAACATCGCCGCGGCGCTGCCCGCCATGTCCTTGGAGCTTGGGCTGGACAAGAGCCAGCTCGGGCAGATCACCATGTCGCTGTTCATCGGCTACGGCCTCGGCCAGCTCCTGTTCGGCGTGCTCGGCGACCGCCTCCGCGCGCGGTATCTGCTGCTGGCCGGGATGCTGACCTCGGCGGGGTTGAACGTGGCCTTCGCGTTCTCCCGCCCGATGCTGCCGATGGTCCTTATCTGGGGTCTCAACGGCCTCTTCCAGGCCTCGGGCTTTCCGGCGTGCGCCAAGACCATCGCCAACTGGTTCCCGCCCTCACAGCGGGGGCGCGTCTCGGCTATACGGGGCGCTGACTACCCCACCGGCGCCATGCTCGTGACGCTGCTGTCGGGGTGGCTGGTCGAGTACCACGGCTGGCGGTGGGCGTTCCTGATCCCGGCCGCCATCCTGGCGGCATCGGCCGTGCACACCTTCCTGCGCCTGCGCGGGGCGCCGGAGCATGTGGGGCTGCCCGCCATCGAGGACCACCGGGCGCGGCGCAGGGCGACGGCGTCGGAGGCCGACGAGTTCATCGGCTGGTCCTACGTCATGACCATGACGCTGCGCAACTGGCGGATCTGGGCGCTGGCGGCGGCCTTCTTCGGCCTCACGGTCACCCGCTACGGCTTCGGCATCTGGGCGCTGACCTACATCACCGAGCAGGGCGCCAGCGTCTCTCGGGCCGCGGCCATCAGCGCCGTCATCTGGGCCGGCGGGATAGTGGGGAACGTGATCGCGGGATACGGCAGCGATGTGTGGTTCGGCCGCCGGCGGGCGCCGATCGTGGTCATCATGCTGGCGGCGCTCGCGGCGCTCACGGCGGTCTTCCGGCTGGTGCCGGTGGAGAGCACGTGGCTGCTGGCAGCCTATCTGGCGGCGGTGGGGGCGTGCACCTACGGGCCCGACATGATGATCTGTCACACCATGGCCATGGACATCGCCACCCGCAAGGCCACCGCCACCGCCGGCGGCTTCATCGACTTCTTCGGCTCCATGGGCGCCGCGCTGACGGTCGCGCTCAGCGGCCATCTCGCCGAGGCTGCTGGATGGTCCGCGGCGGTGGCCGTCTGGACCGCGGGGGCCGCCATGGCCGCCATCCTCGTCGCCGTGATGTGGAACGTCCGCGGCGGCGAGGGGGAGTACCTCTGAGCAGCTCACTGTACCGTGACGGTCAGCGGCTCGTCCGGCGTCGCCACCGCCTCGGCGGTCCCGATCTCGCCATCCCCGACCACCACACGCTCGACGGGCAGCCTTCCCTCGGCGACCTTCACGGTCACCTGCACTGCCTCGCCCAGACGCGCATGGCTCACCACGCCCCAGGCGTCCTCCACCGAGAAGAAGCAGTGGAAGTCATCGGCGAAGATGCGCGGCTGCAGGCACAGCGTGCGGCTGCGGGCGTCGTAGCGGAAGCCTGACAGCGCCAGCAGGTAGGCGTAGTTGGCCATGGAGCGCGCGTAGTGGCTCCCGCACTCGAACTCGTTCCACGGGTTGCGCTTGATCCCGTCGAAGCGGTCGCGGATGGCCTTGCAGACGGTCAGCCCCTCGCGCAGCATGCCCTCGTAGATCATGTGCGCCCCCACCTGGTACTCGAAGCCGCACATGCACTCATGGGCGTAGCGCACCGGGGCCTCGGGCTTGCCGCCGCGCGGCCACGTGCAGATCAGCGTCCCCATGTCATCATTGAGCGCGAAGACCCGGTTGGTGTTGTGGTGGTCGAAGAAGTGCCGGCGGAAGTTGTGTCGGAAGACCGCCGCCAGGGCGCTGTGCACGTGCTCGGGGTCGAGGATATCACCGAGGCCGTACATCCGCGCGTGCCACTGGCCGAGAACCTGGTCGATGATGCAGCCGGGGCCGAACTGGAAGGCCGCCTCCGGGTCGGTGACGATCTGCTGGTAGTACTCCCCGTTGAAGAGGCGCTCGTCGCTGAGCCAGCGGCCGGACTCAAAGACCTCTCGGTACTCATCCGCGACCTCATGGTCGCCGACGTGCCGCGCCATCTCCTCAGCGGCCCGCAGGGCCGCCAGGTACATGCTCCCGCACATGGTGTTCGGCCCGTGGTACTCGATGTCGAGGGTGTTGTGATGCGCGCCCTCGAGGAGGCCGTCGCGGTCGGCGTCCCACTCCACCCAGGCGTACTCCAGCGCGGTCCTGACCGACGGCCACAGGCCCTCCAGCCACTCATCGTCGCCGCTGACCAGCCACTCGCGGTAGGTGCGCAGCACCCCGCCCATCTGCCCGTCCACGGCGGCGTGGAAGCGGTGGTCGGGCTTCGCGCCCGGGGGCAGCGGCATCCGAAACTGCATATGCCCGTCGCTCTCGCGCAGGTTCACCTGATAGTCCATCTCCCGCATGCCGCGCTCCAGCTCCGGGAACAGGTAGGCCACCGTTTGCGCGTAGGTCCACACGTGCGTGCAGCTTCCCTCGCAGCAGCCCTCCTGCGGCCGGCAGCCCTCCCAGCCATACAGCGTCCCGTCGGGCAGGCGCGTGACCGTGGGCGTGCGCAGGATGGAGGCCTGACTGGAGATGGCGTCCAGAACGTAGGTCGGCAGCGTCGAGGACAGCAGCGCGTCGGCGAAGCGCCGCGTCCGGTCCCCGAGCTCGCCGAGGCGCCGCACGGTCGAGGAGGCCACCTCCAGCGCATCCTCCCAGCGCCTACCGTGCCAGGTCTCCCAGACGGCTCCCTGCCGGGCGCCCCAGTACTTCTCGAAGTTGGGCATCAGCCACGCCAGCACCAGCGTCACCGTCCGCTGCTCGCCCGGCTGCAACTGAAGCCTCAGCCCCAGCTTCCCGATGGGCCCCTCCCCCTCGGGCGACGGCGGGCACTGCCGGGGACCGCTGAACCGTCCGGTGGCCCCGAAGCCGTCCACCAGCTCCTCCAGCACCTGGAAGGAGTGTCGCACGTCGGAGCATAGCTCGAAGGTCACGTCCTCGTGTGGCGTCAGCAGCGCCATCGTCCCATAGCGCGGGGAGTCCGGCTCATGGCGCTGCGTGCGCATGGCGATGCCGCGCCAGCCCTCGCCCTCCACCCACTCGTTGACATTCTCCCCCAGCTCGGGCCAGCCCACGAGGTTCTCCATGGCCAGCGCGACGGTGGCCTCCACGGCTCCGTCCGCGACGTTGCTGACGGTGATATCGAAGACCGCCACGGGCAGGGACGAGCTGTCCGTGTCGCGGGGGATGAACGGGCTCCACGCCTCCGTGGAGACCTCCACCGGCACGGCCTCATCGCTCAGGTCCACGCGGCAGAACGGGAAGTACCCTGTGAAGCTGCACTGGGCCATCCGCAGCAGCCCCGAGGCGTGGATCTGGCTGGGGCCAAAGCCGAACGACCAGCGGGAGCGCGTGTCGCCCAGGTCTCCCTCAAAGGGTGGCTGCAGGCGGCCCTCCAGCACTCGAAAGACCGGCTCGCCGCCCTCCTGGCGCGCGAAGAGGCTGAAGAAGGCGTACCTGGGCCGGAAGCCCTTGTTGGGGCGGTTGAAGATCTCCCAGTCCACCAGCGCTCCCCGGCCTGCCATCGAGATGCAGCCGGCCCCGATCCCGCCCAGCGGGAAGGCCACCCGGCGCAGGCTCTCGCCCGTGTAGGTGGGCTGAGGACCGCGTGCGAACAGCTCCTCGTCGCTGAACGGAATCTCGCAGCCCGCGCTGTACTCCTGGCCCACGGTCATCTGCCTCACTCCCCGCCCGACTGCTCGATCTCCAGAGGCGGACTGATGATTACGCCGGCCTCCTGCGCCTCGAAGCTGCCGCTCGAGGGCGGGTCGAGGAAGACCCGGCGGCCCTCGACCTTCAGGCGCCCCTCGGCGAACCACTGGACGGCCTGGGGGTAGATGCGGTGCTCTTGCTGCAGGATGCGCGCGGCCAGCGCGTCCTCGTCATCGTCCGGCAGCACGGGCACCGCGGCCTGGATGATGATCGGCCCGTGATCGAACTTCTCGTCGGCGAGGTGCACCGTCGCCCCGGAGACCTTCACCCCGTACTCCACCGCGTCGCGCTGCCCGTGCACGCCCTTGAAGGAGGGCAGGATCGCCGGGTGGATGTTGAGCACCGCATGCTCGAAGGCCTCCAGCACGCCGGTGCCGATCCTGCGCATGTATCCGGCCAGGCACACCAGGTCCACGTCATACTCCCGCAGCAGCTCCACGTGCCGGCGGTCGGCCTCGAAGAACTCTTCGGAGAGGTCCTTGCCCACCGGCACGATACGCGAGGGGATGCCGTGATTGGCCGCGCGGTCAAGCGCCCCGGCATCCTCGCGGTTGCTCACCAGCACCGCCACCCGCGCGGTGATGGTGCCCGCCTCGCAGTTGTCGATGATCGACTGGAAGTTCGTGCCTCCACCGGACGCGAGGACGCCCAGGTTGATCGTGTCGGTCATCGTGATCACATCCCCTGCCGGCATTACCGTCTGGCTCTCAAGTTACAGCCGGGGCCCCGCCTGCTCGATCGCGGGCGTCCCCCCACCCGCGCGACGTGTCGTACGGAGGTCGGGCGTGTCTACGCCCGACGCGGGCCGAGGGCCCGCATTCGTTGCGATTGTTTCGGAACGACTGTCGCGCTGCGCGCGACGGCTGGCCTGGGCAGGCCAGCCCTCCGTATGACCGAGACAGCAGCCGCCCGGCTACCATGGCATCTCCTGGCTCAGATACACCTGCTGCCCCCACGCCACGTCCTCGGGCAGTAGGAAGCAGGCGCCACCACCGGTCACCAGGCCGCCGGCCTGCATGGCGTCGATGTAGGCCCGCTGCAGCGAGGTCTCCCGTGGCGCCTGCGACAGGTCCTCGGGCACCTCGTCAAAGATGGCACCCGGCAGGCTCTCGTCAGAGAGCCCGATGGGGAACAGGTAGACCTCCCGCTGGAACCGCACCAGGTTCGAGTCCTCTCCCAGCAGGTCCTGGATGGCCGAGTTGAGGATCCACGAGCCGCAGACGAAGGCCACCCACTCCCGCTCGGGGAAGTGCGCCGGGAAGAACTCCAGCGCCCTCTCGAAGGCCTCTCCGCACCGATCGTAGTACATGGGCTCGCCGCCCGGGATATGGATGTTCAGGACCGGGTCGCCCGGCGCCAGCACCCCCCGCCACTCGCCCGCGTCCAGGCGTATCTCGCGGGGCAGCGCCCGGCCGGCGGGGTGGATGGGGAAGCCGGCTATCTCGCCGCCCTCCTGTACCAAGCGCGCCGTCCACGCGCCCTCCTCCGGGTCGCCGTGGCGGAGGATCTGCCCGTCCGGTCGGTAGCGCACACCAGCCTCCGACAGCGCCACCACCTGGCCGGTCTCCGTGCTGCGGAAGACCCGTATCCGGTAGCGCGAGGTGCCGAACTGGAACTGCAGGCGCGCCAGGCGGTAGAGGATGCCCGTGAAGTGGTTCATCAGCCAGCCGGCGAGGTGGGGAGTAAGCTCGGGGTAGCCCTGGCTCTCACGCGTCTCGCGCAGATACAGCGGGATCTGCGAGAGCGTGTCCCGCGTCACGCTCTCGGGGACCTCGTGGTCGCGGTGGATGGCGTACATGTCATCGACCCCGGAGAGCAGCGCCAGCAGATACAGCAGCCCTCCCGGCGGCCCCAGCGAGTGCGTCAGCCGCGGCCAGGACCGCACGCGCTGGATGTCAACGTCCTCTGCCTGGAACATCCACCAGTGGGCGTGCCAGGCCAGCGCCGTGGCGGCCTGGCTCTCGGAGATGGCCTTCCCGCCTGCGACGAGGTCGGGGACGAACTCCTCCGGCAGCCAGACGTCAGCGCAAGCCCTCCTGACGTAGTCCTCCTCCAGGAAGTACGGGCTGTCAGTGGGGAGGCACCCCTGCGAGTGCTCCCAGTCCCCCTCCAGCGCATCCCGGGCATGCTCGATGTCCAGCTCTTCAAGGGCAGTCTGGAGCTCTATGGCATTGCACTCCCGTCAGATTGCTGTTGCCAGCAGCGCTTCAGTATTCCCCTGCGCCGCACGTGGCTCCTTCGTACGGGTGGGGCGGGTGCCGGGGGAACTTGACAGATGGTGGGGCCATGTTGTATATTTGAGGCGCTCGAGCACTTCATGTCTCTAACCCAGAGGTGACATCCAATGGATCGTCGCGGCTTCACTCTTATCGAGCTGCTGGTGGTTATCGCGATCATCGCGATCCTGGCGGCAATTCTCTTCCCGGTCTTCGCGAGGGCGCGGGAGAAGGCTCGGCAGGCGAGTTGTCTCAGCAACCTCAAGCAGTGCGGACTGGCGATTCAGATGTACGCATCTGACTACGACGAGCGTCTTCCCAAGTACTATCGCTACATGTATCTGGGTGGCAGCCGCTACCTGTGGTGGTGGGGCGACATGCTGCAGCCCTACATCAAGAACTACCAGCTCCTGGAATGCCCTTCGGATGCGTGGTACTACACCTACCTGCGCCCGCCGAATCTGCCGAACCCACTCGTGTGCTCCTACGCCTTCAATAATTGCGCGCATGACGTGAACCACAATTACATCGGAAAACTCGGGGACGAGAAGCTGGCGCAGATTGACAAGCCCGCCGAGACCATCATCCTGGTGGACTCAAGGACCTCCGAGATCTACACGGGCGGCTCAAGGGACTACCACCTCGTGGACGTCATCGACCACGGCCAGTACAGCCGCGTTGCGCTCAGGCACAACGAGGGGTTCAACGCTGTCTTCTGCGACGGGCACGCCAAGTGGCTCAGGCAGAGCCAGCCCGGGATGTGGACCATCATCGGTTACGACTGACTGCGCCCGCAACCTCGTCCTCGTACCCTGTCGGCGGAGCGGGCCGAGTTATCTCTCGGTCCGCTTCGTGGCGCTGCTCACGCCGGGCGGCGATGAGCCGGCGGATCAGAAACGCGCGTTGCGCTTGACGCCGAACCAGTTGTGGCGCTCGGCGGACCACTCCTCGAGAGTCGGGCGCAGGCCGGTCCCGGGGATCTCCCGCCCGACCGGGATGAGCGCGTAGCCGCTGTCCGGCTCCGTGTCCCAGCGCAGCTCCTCGCCCTCCAGCGTGGTCTCCTCGTCGGCCATCATCAGCCGCACCGGCTCGTCCGACCAGGGATTGCGCAGCTTGCAGGTCCCTCCGATCTCGCTCCAGATACGGACGTACTCGACGTCACCGTCGCGCATCTGTGCGCTGACCAGGAAGGCGCCCTCCGCCCGCAGGTCCTCGAAGGCGCAGTCCGACCAGCGGTCAGGGATGGCCGGGAAGAGGCGGATCACGCCGCCCCAACTCTGGAGCAGCATCTCCATGATCGCCGCGGCGGCGCAGAAGCCGGCCTCCAGCGTCATCGGCGAGTAGCGCGCCCTGGAGTGACCGAACGCCCGGTAGTCCCCGTTGACGTGGAAGGTGTTCGGCGTGATGAAGGCCCGGTAGCGCTGCAGCATATCCCAGGCCATGTTGCCCATGCCGGCCCGCGCCGCGATCAGTGACGCCCACGGGAAGGACCAGCCGGTCCACGCGCCGGTCCCCATCTCGATAAGGTGCGTGATCGACGCGTTCACCAGCGCCCGCTGCTCGTCGCCGCCCTCAACGGTCAGCGTCCCCAGCGGGTGGATGGGCATAAGGTGCGAGTGATGCCGGTGAGAGTGGTAGAGCGGATCGTCCGCGGTCACATGCAGGCCGTCGCCGCCCTGCGGATAGTCAGCCAGCCGGTCCAGCGTGTCCTGCCAGCGCTCGCGCTCGTCATCGTCCGTCATGCCCAGCACCTCCGTGGCCTGAATGAGGCTCTCGCCCAGCCAGCGGATCAGCGCGATGTCGCAGGCCGGGTCCGGGCCGTAGCGGGAGACGCTGCCCTCGCCCCACTCGGGCGAGTAGCCCAGCGGGATGTGCAGGCGCCCGTCCTCCCCCTCCTCCAGCAGCCCCATGTAGGTCTGCATGGCCCCCCGCATCATGGGCAGCGCGCGCTCGCGCAGGAACCGCTGGTCGCGGCTGTAGAGCCAGTGCAGCCAGTAGTGGTGCGCCAGCCAGGCGGCGTTGCCCGGCCAGAACTCCACGCCGTGATAGCCGTGCACGCGGGAGCCGTCCGGTGCGATGGCGCAGCCGCTCCAGATGCCGTCGAAGCCGAAGAAGCTGCGGCACTCCTCTTGCCATCGCGGGATGCACTCGAAGAAGGTCTCATAAAGCGGCTGGCCGGCGTCGAGGTGGTTCGAGGCATAGACCGGCCAGTAGCTCTCCTGCACGTTCATGTCCAGGTGGTAGTCGCCCGACCACGGCGGCATCACCCCGTCGGCCGTCCACAGGCCCTGCAGCGTGATGGGCAGTCCGCCGGGCCGGGAGCAGCAGCCCAGCTTGTACATCTCGGCGTAGAACAGACTCTCCAGCAGCGGGTCGGGGATCGTCAGCAAGCACGCCCGCCACCACTGGGTCCACCAGGCCAGATGCTTCTGGGCCAGCGGCTCCCTCATCTCCGACGCCTCGCGGACCAGCCTCAGGGCCTCCGCGCGCGGATCATCCGCGTCGTTATGGCTCAGCACCGCAATGGACAGCATGAACTCGCCCCGCAGCTCGTGCACCTGCCAGGCCACCACGTACTCCCCGCCGGCCGGGAAGCGCATGCGCAGCCACCGGCAGCCGTCAGGCTCGCGGCCCATCTCAGGCTCCTCGTAGCCCCAGTCGGCCAGCGTCTGCTTCGCGTCATCGCTGAGGTGATCCAGAGACACGATGACGTGCATGTCGCGGGCCTCGGACAGGTCCCACCCGTGGAGCGTCATCACGAGCAGATTCTCGTCGGCGATCGAGGCGTGGAACTCAATGCTCTCCTCCGCCAGCTCGGGCGGATCGCGGTCCGGGTCGAAATCTGCGCCGGGACCGATCCGGCCCAGCACCGATGCCCCGTAGAGGCTCAGATTGGCGCGAAAACTGCCCGTGTTGGGCAGGTAGATCTCCACCCGGGGCATGGACAGGCGGGTGGGATGGGGCTTCTCGGGCACCCGCCAGCGCTGGTTCATGTCCCACTGGGCCTGTTCCTCGGCGCCGGCCTCCACCAGCTCCCGGAGGTGCTGGTAGTTGTAGACTTCCGGGTCGGGCTGCTGCTCGCGCAGCTCCCAGCAATCGTACTTGTCGAGCGTGATCTTCAGCGGCGAGCCGTCGCCCCAGATGAGCGCGCCGATGTGCCCGTTGCCCAGTGGGATGCCCGTGTTCCACTCCATGGGCGCGCGCTCCCAGATGAGGTCGTGGCGGGACAGGAAGCTATCGATCTGCCTGTCGGTCAGGCGCATCACACGTCGCCTCCCGTGGTGGAGTCAAGGGTCGAGGCCCTATTCGCTCCTCGCGGCCGGCGCCCTCTCCCCCAGGCGAGATCGCCCCGCGTGAGGAAGGCTGCCGGCAACGTGTCGGAGAATGCCTCATTGCCGGTTCAAGCCGCGGCACCGGAGGGAGACCCATGAGCGATCGCACGCTGCGCGTCGCCGTCGTGGGCGGCGGCATGTTCTTCGAGGAGGTCATCGGCCACACGCTGCTGGACTTCGAGCGCTACGGCATCGCGCCCTACCTGGGCTCCATCGGTCAGGGACGCCTCGCCCGCGATCTCGCTGACATCACGGTGGAGTTCGTCGCCATCGGCACGCACTCCCCCAAGCGCGGCACCGCCGGGAAGATCTGCGAGTGGTACCGCCAGGGCGTCCCGGATGCCTCAGTGCGTCCGTTCTATGGAGATACCGTCTGGGAGGAGATCATCGCCGAGACGCAGCCGGACGTGCTGGTGGTCGCCACGCCGGATGACCTGCACTACCAGCCCATCATCGCCGCGCTCTCGCACGGGCTGGACGTCATCACCGAGAAGCCCCTGTGCCTGACGCTGGAGCAGGCCGAGGAGGTCATCGCGGCCGCGCAGCAGGCCGAGCGCATCGTCTCCTGCGACATGCACAAGCGCTACGACCCCATGAACGTCACGCTCTTCCGCGACCTGCTGCCCCGGATGGGGCAGGTCAATTACGTGCGGGCGGTGCTGGAGGAGCCGCTGGAGGTCTCCACGGAGGTCTTCAGGTGGGCGGCGCGGTCGAACCCCTTCAGCTACGTGGGCTGCCACTGGACGGACGTGGTCTACTACTATCTGGGGCTGGAGCCGGTGTCATTGCACGCCACCGGCCAGAAGAGCCTGCTGGCAAGCTGGCTGGACCCCGAGACCGGCGCGGCGAGCCCCATCGACACCTACGATTCGATGCAGGTGAAGGTGACCTACGAGGGCGGAATGGAGGCCCTGTATGTCAACGCCTGGATCAACCCGCCGGACTTCGAGGGGCCGGTCAACCAGGAGATCAAGGTCTTCTGCACGCGCGGGAGCGCCTTCATGGACCAGCAGGACCGCGGCCTGCGCTACTGCATCGCCGGGGAGGGCTCGCGCACCACGAACCCGTTCTTCAACGGCCTGACGCCCGCCTACGAGCGCTTTGACGAGATGAAGGGCTACGGGAAGGACTCCCTGACCGCCGGCTTCTCGGCGATCATGCGCCGGAGGCTCCTGGGGGCAAAACATGAGGAGCTTGCGGGCGAGTACCCGACCGCGGCCTCGCAGCGCTCCACGGTGGCGCTGATCGAGGCCGCCCAGCGGGTCGCGGACCGGAACCTGGAGCATACCCGTGCCGGCAGGGGCAGCCCGGTGACAGCCTTCCTGGGCGACGGCGAGATCGACATCCGCGATCCGCTGGCATAGAGCCGTGCTGTAGGGCGCGGACCCGTGCCGCGCCCGCTGTTCTGATGCCGTTATGTCGTACGGAGCGGCGGGCTGCCCAGCCCGCCGGTCGTTTCTGATGCCGTCACGCCCTACGGCGCGGCGTGCCGCCCAGCGCGGTTGCCGTTGCGCAGCGTGGTGGGCCGACCTCCGCCGGGTGCTTTGCACCCGTCGTCGTGCGGCCCCTCCGCACGGCACCGTCCAACGACAGCGGCGGGCCGCACGGGCGCCAGGGAGGGAAGAAGAGGCCGCCGTTGCCCAGGCGTCTGGAGGGGCGCGACTACGTTCGCGCCCGGCCGTTGAGCTGTCGTTTGCGTTCCGTTTGGAGGGGCGGGCCTCCGTTCCCGCCCGGTCGTTGCGGTTGCCGTTCGTCCTGAGCCGTTTCTGTTGTTGGACGCGCAAACCGATCCGTAGTTGGACGCGCAAACCGATCCGTAGCGAGGGCGCCAGAGGGGGCACAACGACAATGGCTGACGGTTTACGGCGCACGGACAGAGACCAGAGGTCTCCAGTGTCCGTGCCACGGAGGGGATGGAGACTGCGCTGTCGTTCTCCTCGTGCGCACCGGAGAGAGGGGATGAGTTCGCCACGTGAACTGAGGGCGAGAGGCTCCACGACAACGGCCGGGCGGGCAAGGAAGCCCGCCCCTCCTGACGGCAGGACAGGCGCCCTCTGCCTGCTCTGTGTTTCGCGTAGGTCGGGCTTCCAGCCCGACGCCATCCGCAGGGAGGTAATCATGGATCTACACCTCGACACAGTGCAGCTCAAAGACGGGGAACAGATGCGCGTCGTGCGCGTGCTGGCGCCCGACGCGCAGTGGCGGGACCGCATCGTGCCACTTTTGGGGCACAAGGGCGAGCCCTGGGTGTGGCAGATGGAGGTCGCACTCGATGAGGGCCTGGAGGGGCTCGAGCAGTACTTCTACCTGGGCGTGCTGGAGACCGGGGAGGCCGTGGGCAACGTCATGACTGTAGAGTCCATGACGCCCCCGATCGGGATCCTGGGGCATGTCTACACCCCACCGGAGCATCGACGCAAGGGTATCTGCTCAGCGCTGATGGAGGCCGCGGTGGACGACTTTGCGGCCCGCGACGGCCGGGCGCTGTTTCTGCACACCGGCTACGATTCGCCACCATATCACATCTACGCCAGCTTCGGCTTCGAGGGCTGGCGGGACACCGGCACCATGCGGCTGCTGAACGAGGCGGACTTCTTCGACCGCCAGTTTGAGCCCCGCCCGGTCGATGTCCGGGAGACGCAGTGGGGCGACTGGCCGCCTCTGGAGGCGCTGTCGGAGGTCGTCGGGGGCTGGCACGTTCGCAGCGCCGTGCTGGGCTGTTACGGCTTCGGGGGCTTCGAGGGGCACTACATTCGGATGCGCAGGGACCTGGAGGAGGGGCGCATCCGCGAGTTCAAGGTCCTGGCGTCGCAGGACGGCGCGGTGATGGGCTACGCGCTGCTGGGGAGGCTCTCGGGCTTTCCGGGGCAGCCGCTGTGCCTGGATGTGTTCGTGCACCCGGGATGGCTCGACCACGCGGCGCGACTGGCGCAGGCGGTGGCGCTGCCCGAGGCCGGCAAGGTGCTGGCCTTCGCGGCCTCGGGGGATGATGGCAAGCCGGAGACGCTGGCCGCGGTCGGCTTCGAGCAGGAGGCCGCGGTGCGCGACGTGCTGACCGACGACGACGGGAATGAGCGCGACCTGCTGATCTTCTCGCGCGACTGAAGACGCTGGGGAGTGACACCCGGCATGAGCGACGGGACCCCGATCCGAGGCGCCGTCATCGGCGTCAGCCGCAACGGGCCGCGCGCTGGGCCCATTCAGGAGCTGCCGCACACCGAGCTGGTGGCGCTGTGCGACATCAACGAGCCGCTGCTTGGTGAGGTCGCCCAGCAGCTCGGCGTGCAGCGGACCTTCACCGACTACGAGAAGATGCTGGCGGAGGATGACATCGACTTCGTCTTCATCGCCACCCCCGACGCAGACCATGCGCCCATGACGATCGCGGCGCTGCAGGCGGGCAAGCACGTGCTGGTGGAGAAGCCGATGACCATCAGCATCGACGAGGTCCGCGCGATGCTGGCCGCCGAGGAGCGCTCCGGCCGCAAGCTGGCCGTCAACCAGGTGCTGCGCACCAACCCGCGCTTCATGGAGGCCAAGCGGATGGCCGATAGCGGCTACCTGGGGGAGATCTTCTACTGCGAGGCCGACTACGTGCACAACATCTCGCGGCTGATCCTCAGCGGATGGCGCGGGGAGAAGCGTCAGGGGCACACGCCCTTTGTGGGCGGCGGCTGCCACATGATCGACCTGCTGCGGTGGTGCGTAGGCGAGGTGGAGGAGATCTTCGCCTACGGCTCCAGGAAGTGCCTCATCGAGGAGCAGTATCCGTTCGACGACTGCTCCGTCTCGGTGCTGAAGTTCGAGAGCGGTGCTTGTGGCAAGTTCGGCGTCACCTACGCCTGCCAGCGGCCGTCCTTCCGCAACTTCATGCTTTACGGAACCAGGGCCACCTACCTGTCGGGCCGCGAGGCGGACCGGGTGCGCGTCAACGACCGCAGGGATGACCTCATCACCATCGACATCCCGGTGCAGGGTCACCCCTACGCCCCGGTGCTTCGCGACTTCGCGCAGGCCATCATCGACGACACCGAGCCGCCCATCTCCGGCCGCGACGTCGCCAACACCATCGCGGTGTCCCTCGCCGGCGACGAGTCCCTGGCGACAGGCCGGCCGGTAAGCCCGGAGCGCTTCGACTTCTGAGTGCCCCTTCCGGCAGAATCCGAGCGGCCCCGCCAAGGCGGGGCCGCCCGTCCAGCCGGC
>JAYENL010000319.1:8784-54715 GCA_034722055.1 Armatimonadota bacterium | reverse complement strand
CGGAGCCGTAGCGGAAGCTGCCCAGCTTCTCCGGCGTCAGGAAGCTGGTGCCGGCGAAGCTGGCCTCCGTGCCCAGGACGCGGTCGAGCTCGATGGGATGGCCGCAGGACTCGTGGACCTGCAGGGCGAGCTGGCCGCGGCCGAGGATGAGATCCATCCGGCCGCTGGGGCAGGCCGGGGCATCGATAAGCTGCCGGGCCTCGGCGGCGACGCGAGGGGCGTGCTCGGCAAGCTCCAGCTCCTCCACGACCTCCCACCCCCGCGCCATGACCTGTCCCCCGTGTGAGGACGGGTAGGAGCGCCGATGGCTCTGGTCCTCGGCGACCGCCGTGGCCTCAACGCCCGCGCCGGTCTCGATACGCTCCTGGAAGATCGAGGCGCCCTCGCTGGAGCAGAAGTGCTGCTCCCGGCGAAGGACGCTGCAATAGGCGATGGAGAGGTCCGCGCCCTCCCGACGCATCAGCCGGTCGCAGTCCATCAGCAGCGCGAGTCGGTCGTCCTGGGACACGTCGCCGGGGTCAATCTCGAAGTCGGCCGTGACGGAGTCGGTGACGGGCTCGAGAGGCGCCAACGCCACGGGGTCCTGGACCGTGGGGGCGGCGGCGCGGGCAAGCTCCACGGCCCGGCGTGCCGCCTCACGTATGCTGGCGCCGGAGAGGTCGGCGGTCCCGGAGAAGCCCCAGGCACCGTCCGCTATCACCCGCACGCCCAGGCCCTGGCTTCGCTCGTCAACCAGCCCGTCCGTGGCGCCATTCTTCACGCGCGCCCGCTCGGTGCGCTGGTCAATGCATCGGGCGTCGGCGTAGGATGCTCCCGCCGCGACTGCGGCCTCGATTGCCTGGCGGCAGAGTCCCTCCATGCGATCACTCTCCCGTGAAGCGATTCGCCATCCGACGGCGGCGGCCTGCCTCAGACGATGCCGTCGGCGAACTCGCGGGCCGAGAAGGGCGCCAGGTCCTCAGGCTTCTCGCCGATGCCCACCAGCTTGATGGGGATCTCCATCTCGGCGGTCAGCGACAGGAGAGCGCCACCCTTGGCGGTGCTGTCGAGCTTGGCGACGGCGATGCTCGTCACCTCGACCGCCTGATTGAACTCCCGGGCCTGACTGATGGCGTTCTGACCGGTGTTGGCGTCGAGGACCAGAAGGCGCTCGTCAGCGGGGCGGCCGGTGGCGCGCTCGACGACGCGGCCCATCTTCCGCAGCTCCTCCATGAGGTTGACCTTGGTATGCAGCCGGCCGGCGGTATCGGCGATGACCACGTCGATGTCGCGGGCCTTCGTGGCGTCCAGAGCGTCGAACATCACCGCGCCGGGATCTGCGCCCATCCTCTGGGCCACCACCTCGCAGCCCACCCGCTCGCCCCAGGCCTCAAGCTGCTCGATGGCGGCGGCCCGGAAGGTGTCGCCGGCCGCCAGCAGCACCGTCTTCCCCTGTGACTTGAACATGTGTGCCAGCTTCGCGATGGTGGTGGTCTTCCCCACGCCGTTGACGCCCAGCACCAGGATCGTGGTGGGCGGCTCGTCAGCCATGTTCAGCTCGCCCTCGTATGGCTCCAGGCGCTCGAAGACCTCATCGCGAAGGAGCTGCAGAAGGCCCTCCTCGTCGGTGACACGCTCGCGCTCGGCGCGCTCGCGCAGTTCCTCGACGATCTCCATGGCCACCGGCACGCTCACGTCGGCCTGCACCAGGGCGGCCTCCAGGTCCTCAGTCGTCTCCCCATCCAGCGTGGCGCGGCCGCGAAGGACGTTTCCCACGCGGCGCAGCAGTCCCTTGAGCAACTCCATCCCGTCCTCTCGGAATCAGTCCCGTCAGTGTGTGGCCACCGCCACCCCATTCGTCGTGGCTTACTGCCCCCCGCTGGAGACCCCTGCGGTGTCCTCGCGTGCTCCAGCCCGCTGCCGCCGCGCCCTCTCCTGCTGCCGGCGCCCCTCCTCCTGCGCATCACGCAGCTCCACGGAGATGCGCTGGGAGACCCCGGCCTCCTGCATGGTAATCCCGTGCAGCAGGTCCACGGCCTCCATGGTTCGGGGGTTATGGGTGATGATGATGAACTGCGAGCGCTCCGCGAACTCCTTAAGGAGCCTCACGAAGCGGTCGGTGTTCGTGGCGTCCAGTGCAGCGTCGATCTCATCCAGCACACAGAAGGGGCTGGGCTTGACCCTCAGCATGGCAAACAGCAGCGCCAGGGCGGTCATGGCGCGTTCGCCGCCCGACAGCAGGCTCAGATGCTTCTGACGCTTACCAGGCGGCTGCCCGAAGACCTCGACCCCGCTCTCCAGCGGGTTCTCGTCGTCCGTCAGGTAGAGCTCAGTGGTCCCGCCGGCGAAGAGCGTGGTGAATGTGTCCTCGAAGGCCTCCGCGACCTGCCGGAAGGTCTTCATGAACTCCTGCTCCGCGGCGGTGTCAATCTCCTCGATGATCTGGAGCAGGTCCTCGCGCCCGCCCTCCAGGTCCTCGCGCTGCTTTCTCAGGAACTCCTCCCGTGCGGTGAGGCGCTCGCACTCGTCGATGGCGCTGAGATTCACGTGCCCCAGCTTGCGGATCTCCCGCTTCAGGGCGTTGACCTCCCGGGCCATGTTGTGCCGGCTGGGCTCCTCATCGCCGAGCTGCTCCAGCGCCTGCTCCGGCGTCACCTCGTAGACGTCGGCGAGGCGCTCCTCGATGCTCTCAAGCTGCGCCTGCTCGCGGGTGAAGGACACCTCGGCGCGCTGGACCTGCTCCTGCTGACTCTCCAGCAGTCGGCGCAGCTTGCGCGCCGACGCCTCCAGCTCCTCGCCTCTGGAGCGCAGCGTATCCGCCGTGCCGGCTCTCTCCGTGACCTGCTCGCGCAGCTCCTCGGCCGTCTTCCGTTCCTCGGCAAGCCGTTCGCGGGTGTGCTCCAGCTCGCCCTCAAGCGCCTCGATGCGGGCGGTCAGCTCCGCTCGCGTCTCCTCCACGCTGGCGGCCTCGCGGCGCGCTCGCTGCAGGTCCTCCTCTGTCGTGCGCATAAGCTCCTGCAGCGAGCGCTGCTTCTCACGCAGCTCCGCCAGTGCCACCTCGGACTGTGTCAGTCCCTGGCGCCGGTCCTCGATCTCCGACGCGGGAAGCTGCTCGCTGCGGGCCTCCTCAAGCCGCTCGTTCAACTGCTCGGCCTCGCCCTCCGCCTCCACGGCCTCCCCCGCCAGTTCGCGCTGCCTGGCTGCGGTGGAGTCCACTCGCTTGCGCAGCTCCTCGATCTCGTCATCGAGCTCCTCGGCAGCGTTCGCCGCCGCCTGTGCCTGGTCTCGCATGTGCACCAGGTCGCGTTCGACCTCGGAGAGCTCGGCGCGGGCGTCACCCGCGGCGTCGGCGGCCGCCTCCATCTCTCCCGCCAGCCTGTCGCTCTCGCTCTCGAACTTCTCCTCGTACTGATAGGCCCGCGCCAGCGCCCGCCGCAGCATCTCGAGCTCGTCGCGAACCTGCTCCATCTCGCGCTTGCGGGAGAAGATCTCGCCGGCGTCCTCAGCCCTTTCCCCACCCCGGACAGCGCCACCGCGCTCGACGACCTCGCCCGCCAGGGTAGCCGCCCGGCCCTGGTAGCCGATGTGCCGCAGATGGCGGATGGCGCTCTCCAGGTCCTCCACGATCAGGCAGTCGCCCAGGAGGTGATCCAGGATCTGCGAGACGTCTCGGGGTGCGCGGACGAATCGAGTCGCCGGCCCCAGGCAGCCGTCACCGGGGGCCGAGACGGTCCGCGGCGCCACCGACGAGAGTGAGGCCAGGGGCAGGAAGGTCGCCCAGCCCAGCCCTCGCTCGCGCAAGTAGCGCACCCCCGCCAGCGCCTGCTCCTCGGTCTGCACGACAATCCACTGCAGCCGCTCGCCCAGCGCGGCCTCAATGGCCAGCTCGTACTTCGCGGACACCTCCAGCAGGTCGCCCACCACACCGCGCACCCCGGAGAGCTCCTCTCGCTCAGCGGCCTCCAGGATGTGCCGCACAGCGTCCTCGAAGCCCTCGTGGCTGCGGTCCAGCTCCTCCAGCAGCGACAGCCTCGTCTCCGCCGCCGTCGCAGCCCCGGCCAGGATATCCCGTTTGGCCCGGTGCTCCCGGAGCGTCGTGGTGACCATCTCGTGTCGCTGAGTCAGCTCCCCCAGCCTTTCGCGAGCCCCCTGCACCCGCTCGGCAAGCTTCTCCCGCCGCTGCTGCACCTCGTGCATGCCGGCGCGGGCCTGCTCCGCCTGCTCGTGCAGCGCGGCCTGCTGGGCCTGCAGGCGCTGCACCCGCTCGCGCAGCTCCTCCTGGAGGCTCGCCATGGCCTCGGCCTCGCGGCGTAGATTGTCGGCCCTTCGGGAGTGTTGCTGGCGCTCATCCTCGTGGGAGCTGACCCGCTCCTCCGCCTCCTGCCGGCGCCGCTCCAGGGACTGAAGCTCCTCCCGGCGGCCCTCGATCTCCTTGGTGATGGCCTCGGCGCGCTGGCGGACCTGCTCGCGCTCGGCGGCCAGGCTCTGGTGGCGCTGCTGCAACTGCTCGATGTGCGACGCGTCATCGCGGTCGGTCTGCTGAAGCTCCTCCAGCCGCTCGCGGGCGGCGCGCAGCTTCTCCTCGGCCACCGCTCGCGCCCGGTCGGTGCGCTCCGCGGCGCGCTCGGCCTCCCGCGCCTGCTCCCGCAGCGACGAGAGCTCCCTCTCGTGGGAATGCAGCTCGGCGGCGATCTTCTCGACCTCGTTCTCGACCACATTCAGGCGCGAGCGTGTCCCCTCCGCGTCGGCCTTGCCCACCTCCTGATCGTTGGCCAGCTTGCCGAGACGATCGCTGCGCTGGCGGTAGTCGATGGCGAGGAGCCTCAGCTCCAGCTCGCGAAGCTGGCCGTCGAGCTCCCGGTACTGTCGGGCCTTCTGGGCCTGCCGTTCCAGGGGCTGGCGCTGGGAGCTCAGCTCGTAGATGATGTCGGCGATGCGGCGGATGTTGGCCTCGGTGGCGTCGAGCTGGCGCTGGGCCTTGCGGCGGCGCCGGCGGTACTTGCCGATCCCCGCCACCTCCTCCAGCAGCTCGCGCCGGTCCTCGGAGCGGACACTGAGGATGGCCTCAATCTCGCCCTGGCCCACCAGCGAGTAGGCCGCCTGACCAACGCCGGTGTCCACGAAGAGCTCGTGGACTTCGCGCAGCAGGCAGTCCGAGTTGTTGATGCCGTACTCGCTCTCGCCGGTGCGGTACAGGCGCCGGTAGACCTCGACCTCGGTGTAGTCCACCGGCAGCACTCCGTCGGTGTTGTCCAGCAGCAGGCGGACCTCGGCCATCCCCAGGGGGCTGCGCTCCTCGGCGCCTGCGAAGATGACGTCCTGGGAGGTCTGCGTGCGGATGGCGCGGGTGCCCTGCTCCCCCAGCGCCCAGAGGACGGCGTCGGCGATGTTGCTCTTGCCGGCACCGTTGGGCCCCACGATGGCCGTGAGACCCTCACCGAACTCCAACTCCGTATGGTCTGCGAAGCTCTTGAAGCCCCGCATCTCCAGCCGTTTGAGATACACTGGCTCAAACCCCTGCTGTGCCGTCGTTGGTGCGATGCGTGCCGCGTTCGGTGCTGCGTTGATCAGCGCACCAGTATGTCCGGGCGCTGCAGCGTCGTGCCCTTGTAGGTCACGTCCAGCGTCGGCCAGCCAGCCGGCTGGCTGAGCAGCTCCGGCCCGTCCTCGCGGGCAATGATGGTGTCCTCGGACTTGGTGCCCGCAATCGAGGGGTTCCACGCGAAGGCCTGATCTGCGAGCACCCGCTCCTCGCAGTCCAGCGTGCCCTTGTAATCGCGCGGCGCGTAGCCGGTGGCGCCGCCCTGGTGGTGCAGGCGCCACTCGTCCCCGAATCCGGCCTCCTCGTAGGCTGCGATTCCGGCGCGGAAGACCTGCGCGACCTCAGCGCCGGGCCGGGTCTCGAGGTTGAAGGCCGCGTCCACGAAGCAGCAGGCGGCGTGCTTCTCACGCAGCTCCGCCGGCGGCTGGCCGAAGTGCACCATGCGCGTGGCGGAGATACCCAGGCCCCACTTCGACGCTCCGATGACCAGCATGACGTGCCGGTCGAGCTGCTTGTCGGTTGGGATTGGGTGCCGGTAGAGCATGGCGCGCTGGTCGGCGGCGATCAGCGCCACCACCGGCTGTGCGCCGGCCGTGAACACCTTCTGCATCATCAGCCCGGCGATCTCATGCTCGGTCATCCCCGGCTTGATCTCACGCCCGGTCTCAGCGATGGCCTCCGAGGCGATGCGTCCCACCTCGCGGTAGCGCTCGATCTCGGGCTCCATCAGCCGCCAGCGCAGGCGATTGAAGTCCTCGGAAACGTCCTCCGCGAATGTCAGGGGCACGTCGGCGCCGATGCGGCCGGAGGCCAGGGACTCCAGCATCTCCCGGCGGTCCTCCTCGTCCCACTGCATGTAGTGGATCTCGAAGGGGAGGTCGCCGATCTCCTCGTCCTCGAAGCGTCCGGCCTCGATGTTGTTGGTCAGCAGACGCTGTCCCTCGGGAGTCACCACCAGCCAGCCCACGCCGGTCTCGGAGCCAAGGCCGACGTGGCTGCTACCGCCGGCTGTCAGCCACGCGAAGTTGGCCCGCGTGGCCAGGACGACCGCGTCCAGAGCCTTCTCTGCCAGGAAGGTGCGGGTCCTGTCCAGCTTGGCGGTAACCTCTTCGGCCCGCGTCACGGCTATCATCCCTCCGCGGTCAGCCCTCGTGGCGAACCAGCCCGGCGCCGTCGGCGGCGCGGGTGGCGAAGATCTCCGGCGTCAGACCCGTCTCCGCCTCGTACTGCTGCCCGACCTGGGCGGCGAACTGCTCCACCGCGACGGCCTCAACGAGGGCCATCACGCAGCCGCCGAAGCCGGCCCCCACCAGACGCGCGCCGTAGCATCCGGGGGCAGCCAGAGCGGCCTCGCGCATGACCTCTAGCTCCGGGCAGCTCACCTCGTAGTCGTCGCGCACGCTTACGTGGCTGGCGTTCATGAGCTGCCCCAGCGCCTCCAGATCGCCGGCCTGCAGCGCCCTCGCCCCGGCCTGCACGCGTGCGTTCTCGCTCACCACGTGCCGGGCCCGCTTCAGCAGCGTCTCGTCGAGGCGCTGCGCCCTGAACGCCAGCATCTCCTCATCGACGTCGCGAAGCGCGCGCACGCCCAGGATATCGGCCGCCCGCTCGCACTGCCGCCGGCGCTCGTTGTAGGCCGAGTCCACCAGCTCTCGCGGCTTGCGGGTGTCGCAGACCACAAAGCGAACGCTCTCCTCGCCCATGAGAACCAGCCGGCGCTCGTGGCTCCGGCAGTCGAGCCACAGAACGCTGTCGGGACGCGCGAAGACGGACGTGAACTGATCCAGTATGCCGCAGCGCATCCCAACGTACTCGTTCTCGGCTCGCTGACAGAGTAGCGCCAGCCGCTCCGGCTCGATCTCACAGCCGGCCATTGAGCTGAGAGCAACTGCGCAGGCAACCTCAATGGCCGCCGACGATGACACGCCGCCGCCCACCGGCACATCGCTGACGATGGCCATGTCGGCGCCGGGTAGCGCGCAGCCCTCCCGCGCAAGCTCCGCGCACACGCCCGCCACGTAATCCCACCATCGCCCCCACGGGCCCTCATCGAGGCGCTCCAGATCGAGCTCCGCTTGGGACCCATCGAAGTCGGTCCAGGCCCGCACGAGGCTATCGTCCCGTCGGGCCGCGGCCACGATGGTGGCCTGCTCGATGGCGATGGCGGCTACAAAGCCCTCATTGTAGTCGGTGTGCCCGCCCAGCACCTCCAGCCTGCCGGGCGCGCGAGCCACGACCTCCGGGCGACGCTCCCACTGCCGCGCCAGCGACTCTGTGGCCCGCTGCGCGAGCTTGGCGGTCCGGGGACCCACGCGACAGTGATGATTATACATTACAGCCTCCCACTGTCAACGCGGACGGCGGGGGAGTTGTTAGTACTGTCCATGTTTATGCACTAATTCTATGACATACCCGTACCGCTGGAAGCTGACGTTATCGGGCACGGAGTGGTCGGAGTGGTAGATGTACCCGCCCCTGCGCTTCGCGAATTCGATCTTGGTGGCAATCTCCTCCTCGATGACGCGCGGGTCGGGGTCCGCCATGGCACGGACGTCGATCCCTCCCATGAAGGCCAGCTCCTGACCGTACTGCTGCTTGAGCTCCACCAGGTCCATGCCGGCCTTCACCTCCAGGGGCTGGAGGCAGTCGAAGCCGGCGTCGATGATGTCGGGGACCAGGGGAGCGACGCACCCGCAGGAGTGCAGAATCACCTTCAGGCCGTAGCCGTGGAAGAACTCGCAGGCCTTGGCGTGCGCGGGCTGGCAGATGTCGCGGTACATCTGCGGCGAGAACAGGGGACCGTTCCGGTAGCCCATGTCATCGTAGAGGAAGGCGCCGTCGAACTCGAAGCCACCATCCATCATCATCTGCGCCGTCTCCACGATCATATCGCTCCAGGTCATGTACATGTCGGCGGGCCAGTGGGGCTCCTGGGCCATGGCGATCAGCAGCCGCTCGGAGCCCACGACGCCCTGTGTCTTGTCGTAGCCGGTGGCGGCGCGGTAGGGGAACCAGAGCCCCCCTTCCCGCGCTGCACGCTGGGCGCGAAGGCCCCCCTCCCAGTTGATGCGGTCGCGGCCGACCTCCATCTCCTCCTTCCAGGCGTACCAGTCGGCGCTGGTCTTGATTCGGAAGTCGATGCACTCGGGCGTGGAGGTGGAGTGCTTGAAGTTCTTGCGCAGCGCTCCGTTGGCGTTCCACGCGATGGTGTACTCGTCCGTCTCCTCCACCACCTCGGTGGGCATGCGCAGCGATAGATCGGCCCCCACGCCGGAGAACTCGTAGCCGAAGTACTCCGCCGGCGAGACGCCCTCCGGCAGCCCCTCCCGCCGCCACCGCCTGATCGTGGTGGCCCACGGGCTGTCATCGATGGGCACGCGGTCCGCCTCGCGGTGGCTCAGCGCCGCCAGCACGCGCTCTCTACTCGTCACAGCCATCTTCCTCCCTCGCCAGGGGCTTCTTGCAGCAGTAGACACGGAATCCGCCGCGCATGGCTGCACGCTGCACGCTCGCGTAGCGAGCCTCCAGCTCGCGGCGGAGCGTCTTGGCGCCCTTCTTGGTGGCGGCCACCATCCAGAAGCTGCCGCCCTCTCGCAGGGCCTCCGCACACCAGTCCATCATGGCCAGCACGGCTGCGCGGCCGGCGCTGATAGGTGGATTAACGACGATGACGTCGAAGCGCCGACCGGCCAGGACCTCCTCCGCCGGTCCGCAGAGCACCTCGACCTCTACCCGGTTGCGCCTGGCGTTCTCCCGCGCCAGCTCGCAGGCCCGGTGGTTCACATCCACCATGGTCACCTGCAGGCGGGGGCGGATGCGGGCGGCCACGATGCCGATCAGCCCCCACGCGCAGCCCCAGTCCAGCAGCTCACCGGTCTCGGGCAGTTGCATCTTCTCAGCCAGCAGGCGGCTGCCGGAATCGACCTTCCCGTAGGAGAACACCCCGCGGTCCGTGACCAGGCTGAGGCGCTGTCCCCGCACCTCCGCCGCGATCTCGCGCGGCCGCGACGGCACCTGCGGCCGCTGCACGAAGTAGTGCGTCGGCTCGGCAGGGCTATCGCTGTCGGCCTGCTTCATCGGCCTCCTCCGCGTGCAGCTCGATCAGCACCAGCTCCGGCGGGCATAGCAGGCGCACGCCCAGGATGGCCGTGCCCACCCCGCGGCTGACATACATGAGCGGCCCGTCGGCCGTGGAGGCGACGATCGGACGCCGGCGGCGCGCGAGGATCTGCCAATGGCTCAAGAGGCGGTCCACACGGGGCCGTGGCTCCTCACGATAGCGGAAGAGCCCCGCGGCCACCCGAGCGGGATAGCTCAGGTGGGTGACCGGCGCCTCAAGGCCCGGCAGCCGCACCTGTCCGCCGTGCGAGTGCCCGCACAGGAGGATATGCGCCCCCACCCCGCCCAACACCTGCCACGCAGCCGGCGAGTGCACCAGCGCCACGCGGAAGGGCGCAGCACCGCTGAGCCCGGCCAGTGCGGCATCCACGTCCACCGCTCTCTCTTCAGGGTCATCGAGCCCCACGATCTCAATCCGCGCGCCTCCCAGCTCCACCGGGCGGGACTGATTGACCAGCAGATCGCCACCGCCGGCCCGGAGCCTCTCCCGCGCCGCCTGCAGGTCGAGGCGATAGTAGTGATCGGCGTTGCCGGGTACGCCGAGGGTCGGGATGCGCCTCGCCAGCTCAGACAGCAGGTCCAGGGCCGCATCCCTGTTTCGCCTGTTGGCCGCGTAGTCGCCGCCCAGCAGCAGTATGCGGGGCGCAGCACGCTCCACCGCGTCGAACAGCTCCTCGCGGGTGACGTAGAGCTGGTCCTCGTGGAGGTCGGAGACGAAGGCGAGGCGGCTGCCGACAAGGCCGGGGGGCAGGTCGGGCACCGCCAGGCGGAGGGTCGTGGTCCAGATGCGCCGCCGGCCGCGGGTGTCCTGAGTCGATTGGGACCGGGCGGCTGTCACTGCAGGTCACCGGCCGCGGGCTCGCCCGGCCTCATCGCCCGCCGACCCGGCCCTGGATGGTCATCACACCCGGGCGCACCTCCACGGACTCGGCGCGCATGGTGCGTTCGGAGAGCAGCTCCTGGACCCCCCGGTTGAGTTGGTCTCGCACCTGCTGCTGGATGCCGGCGGGTGCCTGCAGGCGGCCGAGCCGCACCTCCTGCACGTCCAGCGCGACCTGCCCACCGGAGACGACAGGACGGGCGCGGACGGTCAGGTGCAGCCTCCGGCCCTCCCAGGTGACCTCGCCCGTGCCCGCCACGGTTCCGTCGCCGAAGTAGAAGGTGAGGTCGCGCACGTCGGGCGGGGCTTGGCGCCTGATGAGGCTGTTGAGATCGTCCTGCTGGACGGTCAGCGTCACCTGAGTGGGCTGCCGGGATCGTGACGCGCGCTGCACCTGCCGGATCTGCTGCTCCAGGGAGGGGACGGAGTGCGAGCCAGGCCCCGCCGGTGAGGACGCTGGGGAGCCGGAGGTGGGCTGTGACTGCGCCTGGCGGGATTGGGCGGCCTCGGGCGGAAGCGGGGGCTCAGCGGTAAGCAAGTAGTAGACCACGCCCAGGGCGATGAGGCCGATGACCAGCGTGGCCCCGCAGCCGATGCCGAACCATCCCGCGGGAGTGATCTTCCTGCGCCGGCCCCTGCTGACCCTGCGCGCCATGAGAGCCTCCAGAGGGATGCGGTCAGGAGTTGAACTCGTTCATGGCCGCCTCCAGCCCCTCGGTGACGGCCGTCTCGATGCACTTCCGCGCCCGGCCGATGGCCTCATCAGCCTCCTCGCGCTGCTCGGCGGAGAAGGGCGAGAGCACCCAATCGCGGACGCTCATGCCACCTGGAGGGGAGCCGATGCCGATGCGCAGCCGCGGGTAGTCTCGCGTGCCGAGCCGATCAGTGACGGACTTCAGCCCATTGTGCCCGCCCTCCGAGCCCCCACGCCGCAGGCGCATCTGGCCCAGATCGAGGTTGACGTCATCGACGATGATGATGAGCTCCTCGGGCTGCAGATCGTGGAGGTGGCAGAGCCGGGCCACGGCCACACCGCTGGCGTTCATCATGGTCAACGGCATGCCCAGCAGCACCGGGACCCCGTCGATCTCCCCCATGCCCGCCAGGGCGGCGGCGCGAGGCCGACGCAGACGGATTCGGTGGGCCCGAGACAGTGCGTGCACCGCCTCAAAGCCCACGTTATGCCGCGTCTGCTCGTACTCGGCGCCGGCATTGCCCAGCCCGATGATTCCCCACATCGTCTACGCGTGTGCGCCGGCCTCAGGCCGGGCCCTCCAGCTCCTCCTCGTCGGCCTCCTGGACATCGACCTGAGCGCCCTCAGGCGCGCTCGGAGCGCGCTCCTCGACCTCCTCTTCCTCGGCCTCCGGGATCAGCTCCTCGGCCTCGACGACCTCCTCGCCGACCTCCAGGTCCACCAGAGACTCCAGCATCTCCTCGTCGATGCGGGCCTCAAGCTCCTCCTCGGTAATGGGGGGAGCGATGCTGAGGACGACCTCGTCGGGCTCCGGGATGTAGGTGACGCCTTCGACCTCCGGCAGGTCCTCGACGAAGAGCGCGTCGCCGATCTCCATGCCCTCGATCTCAGTGGTGATGCTCTGCGGAATATCGGTGGGCAGGCAGCTCACCGGGATGGTATGAAGCTGCATCTGCACCACTCCGCCCTCCTCATCCACGCCCGGAGCGTGCCCGGTGATCTGAATGGGCACCTCCACCTCAATGGTCTCCTCCAGCGAAATCCACTGGAAGTCCACGCTCAGCGGATCCTGGGTGACGGGGTCGCGCTGAATCTCCTTGACCACCGCGGCCACGGCCTCTTCCTTCTCCTCACCGGGAACATCCAGGTCGATGAGCACATTCTCTGCGCTGCCGTAGACACGCTCAAGCTGCAGGCGTGGAACGGACACGTGCAGCGTGTCCCGCCTCAGCCCGTAGACCACTCCGGGGATTATCCCACGCCCGCGCATTCGCCGAGCGGGGCCCTTCCCGGTCTCCTCTCGTGCGTCAGCCTTCAGCTCGATCAGTTCCATCACAATGCCTCCCGGCCTCCGCGTAACGCGCCTGCGAAGGCGGTCTGTGTCATTCGCGTCAGTGTCAGAAACGTATGGCTGGGGCGGCAGGATTCGAACCTGCGAATACGGGATCCAAAGTCCCGCGCCTTACCACTTGGCCACGCCCCAGCGCAGGCGAAGCGATCTCAGCCGCCCCGCCGCTCACTCACATAGCGACGCGCCAGCGCAAGATCGCGCGCGTCATCAACGTCGAACCCTATCTCCGGCCACTGCGTCGGGACCGCCTGCATCTTCGCGCCCAGCATCTCGGAGGCCCGCCGCTCGAGGTCCGCCGCCGACAGCCGACCCGTCAGCAGCCGGACCACGAACCACCAGCCGAACATCCCGGCCATGGTCAGCGGGTTCTTCCGCCGGGCGAAGGTGGTGGCGATGGTCGGCCCCTCCTCCAGAACGAACCGCCGCGACAGCATCGCGAGGTTCGCGCCGACGAAACGGCCCTCCCGCAGACGGACCGCTCTCTTGCCTCGTCCGGGGAAGGCTCGGTTGATGTCCTCGGCCTTGACTAGTGGATATAATACCTCAGCCTGCGATTCTTGACAAGACCGCACGAAGCCGTCCACCGCCTCGGGCGTCAGCATCGGCAGATCGCCCGTCGCCACCAGGAACCTCTCGTGGCCATCCAGCGCCTGGGCCGCCGCAGTGAGGGTGTCGATGAAGCCGTCTCCGTCGGCCGAGATGACCTCCGCAGCGAGGCCACGGCCTGTGGCGCTGATCGGGCGCGTCGGGCCCTCGACGATCACCACCTCGGAGACCAACTGCGCCCCATTCAGCGCGTCGAGCACCCACTCCACCAGCGGCCGGTCCTCCACCTCCACCAGGCCCTTACACGGTGCCGCGGCCGCCACACGGTCCGTCGCGCCACCGCCGGCCAGCACCGCAGCGGGCACCGTCTGCTCGCCGCCGACAGCCTCACTCTGTTCGCTCAATGATCTCCGCTCCAATCTCCACCGGCTCGGTAACGCGCGTCCAGTGCCCCGCGGCGGCCAGGGACTGCGCCGCCTGCTCCGCGAGGCTCTCTCGCTCGAAGAGGCCGAACACCGCCGAGCCGGAGCCCGTGATCTCCGCCGCCAGCGCTCCCAACTCACGGAGCCCTTCCCGCAGCTCTCCCAGCACCGGCCAGCGCTCGATCAGTGGGCGCGAGAAGGCAGTGTACACCAGGTCCGCGACGGCGGCGAGCCCGGCGAAGTGCTCCAGCGTGGTGGCCATCTCTGCTGCTCTGGAGCCGTCGGTGAAGTCGTCCGCCGAGAGCATGGAGTAGGCCTCGGAGGTGGGTATCTGCAGGTCCCGTGGGCGCGCCAGCACGACCCATCCCAAGATGCCGCCTATCAGTCCATTGACCTCGTCGCCCCGCCCGTATCCGATGGCCGCCCCGCCGGTGATGAAGAAGGGCACGTCAGCGCCGAGATCGGCGGCCAGGGCGCGCAGCTCCAGCACACCCAGCGGGTCCGGGTCGAGCTCCGCCAGCCCATTGAGCACTGCGGCCGCGTCCGTGCTGCCGCCGCCCAGACCGGCGCCCACCGGTATACGCTTGACGAGGCCGAGGCTCACCCCCTCCGGCCAGTTTCGCTCCTGTCGGTAGGCCTTGGCCGCCTGCCAGGCCAGGTTGGCCCGTCCGGGCGGCACGCCATCGCCGTCCACGTCCAGCGTGATGCCCCGCTCGTCGCGGGTCCGCACCCGCACGTCGTCGGCGAGGGAGAGGGCCTGGAAGACCGTCGCCAGCTCGTGATAGCCATCGGGTCTGCGGCCGAGCACCTCCAGGCAGAGGTTGATCTTGCAGAAAGCACGCAGGCGCACCCCGCTCACTCGTTCGCGACCTCCTCCACCGCCTCGGTCAAGGTCGCGAACTCCTCCAGGGAGAGCGTCTCGCCCCGGCGCTCGGTCGCTATGCCCGCCCGGATGAGGGCCTCACGCGCCTGGCTCTTGTCAATCTCCAGCTCCGGCGCGCCGCTGAGCGCATTGGGGAGCTGCTTGCGGCGCTGGCCGAAGGCGGCCTTCACCACCGCGAACAGCAGCTCCCGCCGCCGACCCTCCTCGACGGGCGGCTGGCGGGGAATCACCTTCAGGACTACCGAGTGCACCTTCGGCGGCGGGTGGAACGACCCCGGCGCCAGCTCCGCCACTACCTCGGGCTCGTGGGCGTAGAAGCGCGCCAGCAGGGTCAGTGCCCCGTACTCGCTGGTGCCTGGCTCGGCCGCCAGCCGCTCGCCGACCTCACGCTGCACCATCAACACGATGGCCGCGAACGGTGGCTGACAGGTCAGCAGCTTCTCCAGCAGCGGGGAGGTGATCTGGTAGGGGATGTTCCCCACCGCCACGCAGTGCCCGCCGGCAGTCAGCTCACTCAGGTCCGCCTCCAGCACGTCCGCGTAGCGGACCTCCAGGTTGGGGTGCTCGTCACCGATGCGTGCCACCTCGGACGCCATGGCCCGGTCCTTCTCGATGGCCACCACCGGCTTGCTCGAGCGCACCAGCCGCCGGGTGAGCACGCCCAGGCCCGGCCCGATCTCCACCACCACGTCCGGATCCTCGGCCAGTGCCGCCGCGACGATGGCGTCCGCCGCACCCTCGTTGACCAGGAAGTGCTGGCCGAGGGCCTTTCGAGGGCGGACGCCCAGCCGCCGGAGCTGCCGCCGCGTGCTCTCACGCATCGCCATCATCCTGGCCGTCCGGAGCGGTCACGCGGATGCTCTGCACGATACACTCGTCGCCGCCCAGGACCTGCAGGTCGTGGCTGCCACATTCGGGACAGGCCGGCGCGAAGGCCATCAGGTGATAGATGGGGTCCTCAGGCACGTCCACCTCGCCCTTGTAGCCGCAGGCCTCGCAGCGGATCATCAGGGGCCGCCGCTCGATATCGATCTGGGCGTCCTGGCCGATAGTCCCCCGCAGGATGTGCCCCAGCCAGAACTGGAGCTGCTCGGGGTCGATCATCTGCATGGCGCCGAGGACGATTCGAACCCGCTCCACACGCTCGGCGTCCCGCTCCGCAGCCGCCTGCAGCACAGTGCGGGCGATTCCCTGCGCGGCTGTGATGTCATGCATGCAGCAGCCTCACAGCCCCAGCGCGGCGATGACGTCCTCGATGCCCACCCTGTCGCGCGCCACGGTGGTGATAACCTCGATCTCCGGGCTGATCTTCCGCACGTCCTCAGCAAGCCGCTCGACGTCCACCCGCATGGCCTCGGCGAGGTCGATCTTGTTGATGGCCACCGCGTCCGCCTGCCGGACCATGATAGGGTGCTTGAGGGCCATGTGGGGGCCCTCGGTGACCGACAGCACGAGCAGGCGCTGGTGGGTGCCCACGGGGAATGCCGCGGGGCAGATGAGATTCCCCACGTTCTCGATCAGCAGCAGGTCGATGGCGTCCAGATCCAGCTTCTCGAGCGCCCGACGCACCAGCTCGCCGTCCAGGTGGCAGATCCCGCCAGTCTGAATCTGGAGAACGGGCACACCCTGCATCTCGATCCGCTCCGCGTCGAAGCGAGTGGTGATGTCCCCGGCGATGACGGCGATCCGCAGCCGGTCTTTGAGGCGATCGATGAGCTCGTTGATGAGCGTGGTCTTGCCGCAGCCCACCGATCCCAGCACGTCCACGGCCCTCACGCCGTAGCGCTCCAGCAGCTCCAGGTTGCGGTCGGCAAGCTCGCTGGTTCGCTTGCTCAAGTCCATGTCCAGAACGATATCGAGGCTCTCGCCGCGCTCAACAGCGTCTCCCACGGAACTGTCCTCTCAAGTAGCAGTGTCGCATGCGCGCTTACCTCCAGAGCATTGTACGCCCATTCGTGCGCGCGGTCAATTCGTGCTCAGGCGCACATCGGGGCGAGGGATAGCGGCGGCCTCTGCGGAATATGGTGTGCCGACTGCTGCCGGACGCCCGGGTGTTGAATGCAACAGGTGACGCCCGCGATTGTGACATGGACTCGACCGAGGAGTGATCGACGTGAGGCGCTGCATGGTTGCCGGCTGCGGGGGCAGGGGCGGCTACTGGACGAACCAGGTGCTGCCGAAGCTCAGCGATCAGATACAGGTCGTCGCGCTGGCGGACATCAGCGAGGAGGCGTTGAGAGAGGCCGCGGAGACGCATGACCTGCAGGACTCTGCGCTCTTCCGAGAGGCCGACGACGCCTTTGAGGAGGTGGAGGCGGACTTCTGCCTCATCTCCACGCCCCCGTGGGTGCATGAGGAGAACGTGCGCGCGGCCTGCGAGAATGGCCTGGCGATTCTCACCGAGAAGCCCATCGCTGACACGCTGGAGGCCAGCGTGCGCATCAAGAAGATGGTGGAGGCCGCCGACGTGCCTACGGTCGTTGTGCAGAATTACCGCTACTCGCCCTACATGCTGGCCTTTCGCGACGCGGTGCGCGGAGGGGATGTGGGGCGGCTCAGCTACGTGATCTGCCGCTTCGCAGCCGACTACAACCCGCCCAAGAGCTGGGGCAAGCGCTTTCGCCACGAGATGGAGTACGCGCTGCTGATCGAGGGCTCGGTGCACCACTTCGACATGATCCGTAACGTCTCCGGGCGCGACTGCCAGGAGATCTTCGGCTACGGCTGGATTCCGGCCTGGGCGGACTTCCAGGGCGACTCCAACGGCCTCTACGTCATGAAGCTCACCGACGATGCCTTTGGCTTCTACGAGGGAAGCTGCACCACCGAGGGCTACGAGAACCCCTGGCACAGGGAGTACTACCGCGCCGAGTGTGAGGAGGGTGCGGTGGTGGTGAACGCGGACAACATCGTCAGGATCCTGCGCGTGGACGGCGCCGAGGAGGTCGTGGAGCAGCCGGCGGATGCTCCTGAGGCGGGGGAGGCCATCCTGACGGAGTTCCTGGAGTACCTCGCCACGGGCGTTCCCACGCAGACGGCCATCGAGGACAACATCAAGTCGGTGGCGATGGTCTTCGCGGCCATCGAGTGCGATAAGACCGGCCGCCCGGTCAGCGTGAACGAGATGCTGGCCGAGGCGGAGGAGAACGTGAGCATCTGACGGGGTCGCGCCTCTGCGCCCGTCGTTGTCGTTGCCCAGTGGTTGAGACCGAAGGTCTCCGAGGGGCCGGTCTCCGTTCCGGCCCGGCTGTCGTCGGTGGCGCCAGTCGTTCACGCGAAGCGAGGCCCGACGCAACCTACGCACGCCCTCGCTGTCTTCTCGCCGCCTCAACCGTGTTGCGCAGCAGCATCGTCACCGTCATGGGGCCGACGCCGCCAGGGACCGGCGTGATGACGCCGGCGACCTCCTTTGCCTCCTCGAAGGCCACGTCGCCCACGTAGCGGCCCTTCTCATCGCCCTCGCCCGGGATGTAGTTCATCCCCACGTCGATGACCACCGCGCCGGGCTTGATCTGATCGCCGCGAACGTGTTCGGCCTGGCCGATGGCCACGATCAGTATCTCCGCACGGGAGGTGTGAAAGGCCAGGTCGCGGGTGGTGGAGCGGCAGATGGTGACGGTGGCGCCGCGGTCCAGGAGCATCAGCGCCGCCGGCTTGCCGACGATGACCGAGCGGCCGACCATGACGACCTCCGCGCCGCGAATCTGCGCCCCGGACTCCTCCACCAGCCGCACCACCGCCTGGGCCGTGCAGGGAGCAAGGACCGGTCGCTCGGCGGTCACCAGTCCCAGGTTCATGGGATGCACGCCGTCAACGTCCTTCATCGGATCGATGCTGCTCTGGGCCTCGAAGGCGCCGAGGTGGTCCGGCAGTGGAAGCTGCAGGATGATGCCGTCCACCAGGGGGTCGAGGTTCACCTCGGAGACGGCCTCGAGAAGCTGTGACTGCGTGATGTCGGCCTCAAGCTCGCGCAGCCCGTAGTCGATGCCCACCTCCTCACAGGCGCGCGCCTGCATGCGCGCATAGGCTCGCGCGCCCGGGTCATCGCCGGCCATCACCGCCACCAGCCGCGGCGGCCGCTCCATCTCCTCGATCTGCGCGGCCAGCTCCGCGCGAATGGCCTCGGCGATCGGCCTTCCCTCCAGTATCTCAGCACTCATCGGTAGCTCCTTCCGCACGGTGATGCGGCTGCTTGGACGACACGGCACGACTGCGGCCAGCCGGCTACTCGCCGCGGATCGTGGCCGCCGTGCCCTCCCAGACCTCCCGGCAGGTGCAGCGGACGCCGGTCAGCAGGTCCTCGATCTGCGCGCGCGTGCGCTCGATGAAGGCCTCATCCTTGAGGTAGGCCAGATTGACCTCCACGTTCAGCCAGGCACACTCGCACGCCGCCTGGCACAGCTTCGCCGCCACGCCCACGTCGCTGACCAGGTTCTGGTTGCCCTTCTCCAGCAGCGGCGGCAGATGCTCGGACAGGCGATGGCAGGCTTGCGCCAGCCGCAGCGGCACGTCGGCCGCCTGCATCAGAGCCTGCTGGATGGCCTGGCTCCGGGCCTCCTTCTGCTCGTCGGTGTCCCTGGGCATCGCATAGGCCTCGCCCACGGCGCTGAAGGCCTCCACGTCCTGCTGCACGAGCTCCAGCATCTCAGCGCGAAGCTCATCGATAACCGCCAGGTGCTCGCGGATCTCATCCTCGACCTGGGCGTACTTCTTCTTGCCGACGGTAAAGCTGCCGACCATGCGCGCCGAGGCGGCGGCCAGCGCGCCGGCGAGCGCGGCCGCGCTGCCTCCCCCCGGCGCGGGATCATCGCCGGCGAGCCGCTCGACGTAGTCGCGGATGGTCAGGTCGGGCATGTGTGTGTCGGACATGGTGAGACACTCCGTGATTGTCCGGTTCGGTGGCGAGGCGGCCTGAGGGCGACTGCCTGGCAGTCGCACGAAGTCGGCCCGATCCCTGGGGGCCGGGAGGCGGGCCGACTTCGTCGGGCCTTAGGGCCCTCCTCAGGACGGCCCCTCCGACGGCAGCGACGATCCAGGGGGCATCAGAACAATCCCACGATCCTCCCGTCCTCGTCGATGTCCACGTCCGCGGCGGCCGGGCGGGTCGGCAGGCCCGGCATGGTGCGGATGCTGCCGCACATGGGATACAGGAATCCCGCGCCGACGGAGGCCCGGATGTCCTCGATGGGCACCGTGAAGCCCGTGGGCCGCCCCTTGAGATCCGGATCGTGACTCAGCGACAGTTGGGTCTTCGCCATGCAGATAGGCAGCTCCCCCAGCCCTTGCTCCTCGAAGTCGCGGATCCTCCGCCTGGCCTTGGGCGAGTACTGCACACCGTCGGCGCCGTAGATCCTGGTGCAGATGATCTCGATCTTCTCCGTGATCGGCGCGTCCAGCGGATAGAGGAAGCGGAAGTCGCTCGGCGTGTCGGCCACCTCCAGGACGGCCTCAGCGAGGGCAGCGCCTCCCGCGCCGCCCTCGGCCCACACGTTGCTCACCACCGCCGCCTCAGCGCCGGCCTGCATCGCGGCCTCCCGCACCGCCGCCACCTCCGCGTCGGTGTCGGTGGGAAAGCGGTTCACGGCCACCACGGCGGGCACGCCGAAGAGGTGGATGTTCTCGATCTGCTTGGCGAGGTTCTCGGCGCCGGCCACCACGGCCTCAACGTTCTCCCTCTCGAACTCCTCCTCCGGCGGCCGGGTTCCGGGGCGGAACTCGAAGGCGCCCCCGTGAAGCTGCAGCGCCCGCACCGTGGCCACGATCACCGCCGCGGCCGGCTGATATCCGGCCAGCCGGCACTTGATGTTGAAGAACTTCTCCGCTCCGCAGTCGGCACCGAAGCCGGCCTCCGTCGTGACGTAGTCCGCCAGCTTCAGTGCCATGCGGTCGGCGAGGATGGAGTTGCTGCCAACCGCGATGTTCGCGAAGGGCCCCGCGTGCACAAGGGCCGGACCGCCCTCCAGCGTCTGCACCAGGTTGGGCTTGACCGCATTCCTCATCAACGCCGCCATGGCACCGGCGGCGTGGAGATCCTCGGCTGTAACGGGCGCCCCATCCCGGGTCATCGCCACCCGGATGCGGCCCAGCCGCTCGCGCACGTCCTGCAGACCGCTGGTCAGCGACAGGATGGCCATGACCTCCGAGGCCGCGGTGATCTCGAACTCCGCCTCGCGCGGGATGCCGCCGCGCCTGCCGCCAAGGCCGATGACCATGTGCCGCAGGGCCACGTCGCTCATGTCCACGTTGCGACTCCAGGAGATGGTGAGGGGATCGATGTCGAGCGGATTGCCGTGCCACAGGTGCCCGTCGATCATGGCCGCCAGGAGGTTGTTGGCCGCTGCCACGGCGTGCATGTCGCCGGTGAAGTGGAGGTTGATCTCCTCCATCGGCACCACCTGGGCATGGCCGCCGCCGGTTGCCCCGCCTTTGATCCCGAAGGTCGGCCCCATGGACGGCTCGCGGAGGGTGACGATGGCATCCTCGCCGATGTGCCGCAGCGCCTGCGCCAGGCCGATGGTGGTGACGGTCTTGCCCTCGCCCAGCGGTGTGGGCGTGACAGCCGTGACGAGGATCAGCTTCCCGTCCGGCGCCTGCTCGAGCCTGTCGAGCAGGCCGAGTGTGACCTTCGCCATGTAGTCGCCGTAGGGCTCCAGCTCCTCGCGGAGCACTCCGGCCTCCTGGGCGATCTCGATGATCGGCTTCATCCGGGCCTGCTGGGATATCTGAATGTCGCTGGGCAAGGCCGTCACCCCTCGGGCTCTGAGGCACTCCGGCCGCGTGGCGTCGCGGCCTGCAGAGGATGTGTTGAAGGCGCCTCCGCGATTCTGTGGTCCGCGATGCTATAGGGCATGGAGCAGGGCGTCGATGTCCACGGCATCCCTCACCAGCCGCTGGCCGGTGTCGATCTTCTCGGTATCGCTGGGCATCATCTTCCCGACCACGTCGGAGATCTCGCTGGCCACGTCGTAGGTGCCGCGGCGGATGGCGATGACCGGGGCCTGGCTGCGCTCGATGAGTCGCATGACCGTGTGGTGGGGCATGATCCCGCCGGTGATGCAGATGCCGATGGTGCCGGCGGTCTCCGACGATAGCTCCTCGGAGCTGACCGCCGCCAGGATGAGGTCATCCCGGTCGCCGGGGATGATCGCCAGCACGCCCGGCTCCAGGGACTGCAGCAGCCGGTGGGAGTGCTGGGCGCCGATGATGCAGTCGGAGATGCGACGGTCGAGAAAGCGCTCCCCGTGTATCACCTCGGCCCCGGTCTCCGCCGCGATCTGACGGATCGTCAGCTCGGTGAGGATAGGTGCGTAGGGGATCACGCCCAGCAGGCGCTGCTCTCGACCGCTCAGCCAGTCGGCCAGCAGCGGCTTGAGCTCATCGATCTTCTCGGGCAGGAACTTGTTGGCGACCATGCCGATAACCCGGCAGCCCTCGCGGTCGAACATGGCCTGATTGAGGACGAACTCGTCGATGGGCCGCCCCAGGCCGCCCCCTGTCACAATCATGGCACCGGCGTCCAGGATCGCCGCCACCTGGGCGTTGCCCATCCCGACGACGGAGCCCACGCCCGCATGCCCTGTGCCCTCCACGATCATCAGATCGGCGCCATGGGACACCCGGCTGTAGGCCTCAAGGATGCGATCGATCAGCGGCTCTCGCGACTTGCCCTCCCGGACGAACTCGGTGGTGAAGCCCGACGGAATGGTGATGGGGTTGCAGTCCACGGGATGTGTGTCGAGACCGTAGACGGTGTTGATGAGGATGACGTCCTCGTCAACGTGCGCCCCGTTGACCTGCACGGTGCGCTGGCCCACCGGCTTCATATACCGGACATCCAGGCCCCGCTCACGCAGGGCGGCCACCAGCCCCAGCGACACCAGCGTCTTGCCGCTGTGCTGGCTGGTCCCGGCGATGTAGACTCCCGGACAGCGTGTCTCCTCGGTCATCCGCGCCTCCTTATCTGTCCGGCTATCAGCCCCACCTGCAATGCGAACCCACAAGGCCGCCAGGCACCTGGGGTGGATTGGTATTTCGCGCGAGCGGAGAGGGGGACCTGCGAGACGACGGAGGGAGCCACCATAGATGGCTTCGGACACTGGCTCTGCTGCCCCTCAGCCACCGGCCCCAATAGGTGATCCAGGCCGGCGATCATCATCACCGCCGGCCCGAGTGGACGCACAGCTTCATGGTCCGATGACGCGAGAGAGCATCGCGTTCAGTCGCGGCCACCGACCGCCGAGGGCCCGTAGGGCCACAGGCCGGCCAGCTCATTGCACATTCGGTCCAGGGTACCCTCCATCTTGTGGGCATCGTAGCAGAACTTGAGGTAAATGCCTGCGACCAGTCGGGGAAGATCGCTCAGGTCATTACCCACGTGGTTGACCCACCAGTCCACCACGTCGCAGATCCCCTTTGAGGAGTTGCACTGCTTGCAGACGTAGACACAGTTGTGCGGCGCGTTGGGGCCTCGGCACTTGATGGGGATAACGTGGTCGCGCGTCAGTGGGCCCTCAGCGCCGCAGTAAACACACTGCTCCGGCAACTCCTCCATCTGCTTCTGCACTTCGCGGTCGTAGTCCGACATGGAGATCTCGCCGGACTTCAACCGCTTGAAGGTGTGGGTGATGAACCCCCAGTTCCCTCCCAGGCCCGCTGATGGAGCGATGACGAGGCGCGAGTAATAGTAGTGGATCACATCCTCCACCGTCTTCACGTATCGCGGAGGCACGCTGAGCCCCCCTCTCAAGGGTCACGAACCGAGTGGCTACACGTAAAGCCTATTCGCGACAGGCGCCTATCACACCTGCCCCGTCTACTCCGCGAGCGGCGCCTGCCGCTACAGCAGCCCGCGCAGGTGCTCCAGGCTCTCGCGCGTGCCGCGCTCGACGTCCGAGGGCTCTTCATACTCGATGGCCCAGTAGCCGTCGAAGTCGCTGCGCAGCAGCATCTCAACGATCGGCGCCCAGTCGATGACGCCCTCGCCGACGGCGCAGTACTGTGGCTCGTCGCCCTCGTAGCGGACGTCCTTCCAGTGCGAGTAGTTGATCAGATCGCCGGCCACCATCAGCGCCGCCAGGGCGTCCTCCCCGGCATGGCGGAAGTTGGCCGGATCGTAGTTGAGCCCCAGCGGCTTGTTCACCCGGGTCACGGGGATCCCCGCGGCGGCCTCCGCCAGCAGCCGCCGGCACTGCGCGCCGGTGGCCGTGATGCCCCCGTGGTTCTCCACCGCCACCATCACCCCCTGCTCGGCGCCGTACTCCCCGACCTCCTCCATGGCGCCGGAGATTCGGTGGAAGGTCTCGTCGGTGAACTGCGAGGGGCCGATCCAGCCGGCGAAGATGCGCAGCACCTGGGCCCGGGCCATGGCAGTCATGTCGATCTGCCGCTTGACGCTGGCGATCTCAGAGGCCAGGTCCTCGGCCGCGAAGTTGTTGCCGCCCGCCAGGGCCACGACCGTGACGCCTGTGTCGGAGGCCTGGCGGACCATCTCCTCGACCTGGGCATCGATCGCGTCGGTGGTGAGGTGCTTGGGGGTGCTGGGGCTGACGTTCACCTCCACGTAGTCCAGCCCCAGGCGCTTTGCAGCCTGGAAGTACTCCGGCAGGGACATCTCGCGGAACCCCCACGCGGCGCACGCGAACTTCACATCGCCCTCGGGCATCAGGATCAATTCCTTCTCGACATGCTACGACCGAGACCGCCGGGTCAGTGTCCCACCTCCCGCCAGTCCAGCGCGAGGGTCACCACCTCGTCGGGATTCTCGTGGACCCGCTCGTAGGCCTCGGTGGCCTGGCTCGCGGGCATGGTGTCGGAGACGAGGTGATCCACCACCACCTCACCCTCCGCCATCAGCTCCAGCACCGCCCGCACCATCTCCGGCCGCTCCCCGCAGGTCGCCGAGAGGGTGAGCTGCCGGCCGAAGAGCGTCTCAGGGATGTAGAGGGAGAGCGGCTCCAGGTACATCCCCTGGGCGTGGATGCGGCAGTAGGCCGGGGCCCGGTGCAGGGCCTCATCCAGCAGCTCCGGCTCGCCCGTGACCTCAATGATGGCCTGGGGCTGGGAGCCGTCGCAGAGCGACGACAGCTCCTCCCACATGTCGGTCTCGGAGGCGTTGATGGTGGCATCCGCGCCCCACCGCTGCGCCACGTCGAGGCGATTCTGGCACAGGTCCGCCACGATGACCCGCGCGCCCCGCACCTTGCACAGTTGCGCCGCCATGGAGCCGATGGCACCCTGGCCGATGACGAAGACCGTCTCGCCCTCCTCAGGCCGCACCTTGTACTGCACGCCGTGGTAGGCGATGGCGCCCAGCAGCGAGACGCCGGCGTGCTCCAGCGGCACGCCCTCGGGGACCTTCACGGCCCGCTCCGCGGCCAGGCCCGAGTGGGAGTCCTTCGAGTAGACCACCTGCTCAAGGTGCCCCGCCCACGCCACGCAGTAGTCGCCTGCCCAGTCGCCGAAGAGGTTCGAGCCCACCACGTGGTCACCGGGCCGGATGTGATCCACCTCGTCGCCCACCTCCAGCACCTCGCCCACCGGGATGTAGCCGGGGAGCATGGGATACCACTGCGTCCCGGCCCGGCGGCTGTGGAACTGGCCAGTGTAGAGGTCAAGCTCGGTGCCGCGCGAGATGGTGCTGAAGATGGTGCGGGTGAGCGCCCCGGCCTCGTCCATCTGCGGCATGGGGACGTCCTCATGCACCTCGGCATGGAGCGGCCTGGTGAAGACAACGCCTGCGCAGGTCTGGTGGTCACTCACGATGATCCCCTCCCAGGTCCGTCCTGTACGCGGCCGAGTCTTCCCCGACGGCACAGGTCACTCCTTCCGCACCGGTCGCATGTTCCGCGATTCGCCGCCGAACCTGTGCTTCACGCAGCGCCTGTCAGTCGAACTGCGGCAGCCAGCGCTTCTGCGCCTGGAGCATCTCGTCCACCATCTGTCGGATCTCCCGGAGCGAGAGCACTGCAGAGGTCAGCGGATCCAGCATGATCGACTGATACAGCGCGTCGCGATCACCCTCCAGCGCAGCGGTCACCGCCAGCTCCTGCGAGCGCACGTTGCTCTCGTTGAGCGCCGCGAGTTGCGGCGGCAGGTCCCCAACGTGGCAGGGGTGCACCCCGCGGCGATCCACCATGCACGGGACCTCGACCGCGCAGCCCTCGGGCAGATTCGTGATGAGCCCCGTGTTCGGGACCGAGACGTTCACCTGCGTCGGCGTATCGGTCTCCATGGCCTCCATGATCATGGTGGTGTACTCGTGGCTGCGGGTGGCGGGCAGCGGCTCGTCGGCGGCCAGCTCGCGCTCGAGGCGGTCGGCAAGCGTCTCCCAGCGACCGGTCATGCGATTCATGTCGCGCGGCTTGAGGCCGAAACGGGCCATGATCTCCGGGCGGTCGCGGAACCATGGAGTGTACTCGCTCATGTGAGCGGTGCTCTCGGTGACGAAGTACCCGAAGTGTCGCAGGATCTCGAAGCGCACGGTATCCTTGGCGAAGATCTCCGGATCCCTCATGCGCTCGCGCAGCAGGGGGTAGAGGTCCTGGCCGTCGCGCTCCAGGCGCAGGAACCAGGCCATGTGGTTGATGCCGGCCACCCAGCAGTCCAGCTCCTCGTAGGGCACGTCCATGTAGCGGGCGAGCTGCTTGGAGGTGCCCTGCACGGAGTGGCAGAGGCCGTAGTGCGGGATATCCGGCGCGGCCACGCTCATCAGCCAGCAGTTGATGGCCATGGGGTTGGAGTGCTGCAGGATCATCGCCCGCGGCGCCGTCTCGCGTATCAGGTCCGCGATCTCCAGCAGCGCGGGCGCATTGCGCAGGCCCTGGAAGATGCCGCCGGGGCCGATGGTGTCGCCGACGGACTGGTCCACCCCGTACTTGAGCGGGATGCCGATGTCATACGGGCGCGGCTCATAGCCGCCCACGCGGATAGATATCACCAGGTAGCGGGCGCCGGCAACCGCCTCCCGATTGTCGGTTGTCACGGTCAGGTCCGTGTCAGCATCACGCTCGTGGATGAGCCGTTGCGCGTAGCGCGAGACCAGCTCCAGGCGCTCCTCCGCCACATCCATGAGGGCGATCTCGGAGGGCGTGACCTCCTCGATCGCCATCAGGTCGATGAGCAGCCGGCGCGAGAATGCGACGCTTCCCGCCCCGATCAGTGCCACCTTCATGTCTGATGCCTCCCCGAGCGGAAGAAGCGAGGGGTCAGCCGAACTGCACCATGTAGCCGTTGAAGATCTCGGGGCCGAAGATCCACATCGCCAGCCAGCTCAGCCCGCCGATGAACAGGTCCCCGAAGGCCAACCCCAGGAAGAACGGGATCGCCCGGCGGAACCACCGCGCACCGCCGAGCCTATGGACGATGGCCTTCACCACCCACACCGCCAGGAATGGGCCCCACAGGCAGTAGCCGTAGTTCAGCGACAGAGCGTAGCCGATGGGGTGGAAGGGGGAGCGCAGGAACTGGAAGCGGGTGACCACCAGCAGCAGCGTGAGAATGGCGCCGCCGATTGAGCCCTGAACGCGGCTCCAGTCCGGCAGGGATGGGTTCTTCACCTGGGACGCGGCGTTGGACCACTCCGTGACCGCCGTCTGGACGTTGTAGCCGCCACCGGTCGTGCCCCCGTGGAGGACGTTGGCGCCGAACTGGTAGTAGCTGCGCAGATTGAAGACGTAGCCTGCGAGCATGCCGACGATGAAGGCCGCCATGATCAACCAGATCATCCCCCGGCGATCCAGCCCCGTCTCCTCGGCCAGCTTCACGTTCTCAAGCTGATAGCCCATCAGCGACATGAAATAGCCCCGCCCCAGCCAGGCGAATCCGGATATGCCCAGGAGATTGCCGATGTGCGGGCCGGTGATGGCGTCGCCGCCCATGACGTTGACCATGGTGTTGCGCGCCTGCACGAAGGGATAGGCCCACATGGTCGGGACGCCCGTCTCGGCCCGGATACGACTGTAAACCAGTCCGAAGGCCAGCAGGATCGCCATGTAAGCCGCCGCCGGGAGCATCGACATCCCCGTGGTCATGGTCCAGCCCACCAGGGCGACGAACCCGCCCACCATGCCGAAGACAGCCCACGCGGGCGGCATGGGCTCGTCCTCGTGCGAGGCCCGGTCTCTGCCAATCGCGGCCCGGAGCATCTCCCCCAGGTGCCGGCGCCCCGTCCACACCAGCACCAACAGCAGCATCACGAACGCGCCCGTGCCCTGCTCCTGCACGTAGGGCCAGCCGGCTGCGGCCCGATAGCCGAAAATCGTCGCCAGGCTCTGCGACAGTGGACCCAGCACCCGGAAGAACCACACCGAGAACAGCACATCCAGGGACACAAACCAGCCGAATCCGATGATCTCCGGGCGATGGAAGAAGGTCAGGCTGCGGAACGGCGTCCAGGGCTCCTCGGTGAAGAACGGGGCCAGACCGTAGCGATCCCTGAATGCGGTCACGGCCGGGTTGTAGGCGTTGGCCACGTTCAGCGCGTGGTGCAGCGTGACGAGGCCGACGGCGACCCAGACCAGCGGGTTGCGGAAGAAGTCCTCAACCGCCTCGCGCGTCTCAGTGGTCGCGGACTCGGCGGTGATGTCCAGGGGGATCAGCAGCAGGGGATAGCGCAGCCGCTCGTACTCCGACCACTGCTTGCGGAACAGGCTTACCAGGCACAGGCCGGTGGCGTAGAGGATCGTCAGGAACACCGTCCAGTAGGCCAGCGGCCGCAGCCACTCCCGCCACGGCACCGCCTCGGTCTCAGTGCCCTCGTACATGGTGCGGATGACCTCGGTGCTGTCCGGCGCGTACCAGCCCGGCATCTGGGCCGCGAGCTTGGCCGTGGGGGACGAGGGGCTGTCGAAGTACACCGGCACGGTGATCCATGGCAGCATCAGCTCGATGATGCCGAAGGTCACCGGCGGAATGGCGATCACCAGAAAGGCGTAGATGGCCAGCATCTCCCGCCGCGTGATCGGCCGCGTGACGCCGCGGCGAGCCAGCAGCGGGCGCAGCCCCACCAGCGCCACCAGGAACATCAGCGCCGGGACAGGAGGAACCGACACCAGGTACACGGGGGCGTAGATGGTCTGGCCGGGGGTCTGCACGAGGGAGGCCTGGTGGATCCAGGCCACGGACACGACCGAGAGCACGATTGCGATCAGGATGGCTCGAACCGTCACGTGGCCGCTGGCCCTCCCAAAGGCGACTGGCTGCGGACCGTGACAGCCACATTCCCCGCTCCCGGCGCGCTGCCCTGCACAGACCCGGCGGAGCGCCCCGCGCTGCCCTCCCCGGGGAAGGAGAACGCCCCTCGCATCCCGAAGTGAAGGAAAAAGGGTTCGTACCGGCGTGCGCTCTGTCGGGCCCCAGCGCTTACGCATGCCATCATCGGCGGCGGGAGGATGCTCCCGCCGTCGTGTACGCGACCGAAAGGGGATTGCATGAACGTCCTGCTGATCATGGTCGATGAGATGGACGGCCGCAAGATGAGCTGCGCCGGCTGGGAGGGGATGCACACGCCGCACCTGGATGCCCTCGCCGAGCGCGGGGTGCTGTTCCGCAACGCCTACTCCACCAGCCCCCTCTGCGTGCCCGCCCGCGCCAGCTTCGTGAGCGGCCGGCACGTGCATCAGATCCACTGCTGGGATAACGCCTCGCCCTTCGACGATAGCTGGGAGACCTTCGGCCACCGGTTGGAGCAGCAGGGTGTGCCCGTGACTACCTTCGGCAAGCTCGACTTCGTGCAGCCCTTCCAGAGCCACGGCTTCGAGCGCAGCTTCCGGCCCGGACACCGGGAGATCGGCGACACCTGCGCCCTCTTCCGCAATCCCATGTGCCGGCGCGTGGGAGCCCGGGATCGGCTGGACAAGGCCGGCCCCGAGGACATCTCCGGCAACGTGGATGAGGAGGTCTACGAGAGGTCCGTGGAGTTCCTGCGCTCCAGCGACGCCCAGGACGGTCCGTGGATGCTGTGGAGCTCCTACCGGAACCCTCACTTCGCCCACTTCGCCCCGCCGGAGCTGTATGAGCTGTATGACCCCGACGAGATCGAGCTCCCCGAGCTCGGCAACCTCCAGCGCCTCAACCAGCTCAACCGGGATCTGCGCTACCACTTCGAGGTGGAGGAGCCCATCGATGAGGACACCTGGATGCGCAACATCCGCGGCTATCACGGCCTCATCAGCTACATCGATCGGTTCGTCGGCGACCTCATGGCGACGCTCGAGGAGGAGGGACTCGCTGACGAGACCATCGTCATCTTCGCGTCCGACCACGGGGAGATGCTCGGCGCCCACGGGATGTGGTGGAAGTGCGCCCCCTTCGAGCCGTCCGCGCGCGTGCCGCTGATCGTCGCCGGCCCCGACATCGAGCGGGGGGAGATCATCGAGCACCCCGTCAGTCTGGTGGACCTGTTCCCCACCATCGTGGAGGCGGCCGGCTGCGAGCTCACCGAGGATGATGAGGACCTGCCCGGACAGAGCCTGCTGAGCGCCGCTCGCGGCGAGGAGGAGGATGATCTCAACCGCGTGGTCCTGTCCCAGTACCACGGACACGGCGTGCGCAACGGCTGGTTCATGGTCCGCAAGGACGAGCACAAGCTCATCCACTACCACGGCTACGGCCATGAGCTCTATGACGTGGAGGCCGATCCCGACGAGCTTCGCGATCTGGCGCGAGACCCCGACGCCCACCACAAGCTCGCCGGCCTGGACGGTGAGCTCCACGATATGATCAACCCCGACATCACCGACACCACCGCCAAGGCTGACCAGGAGGCTCGTCTGGAGTGGGTGCGGAAACAGCTCTCCGAGGAGGAGTACGAGGAGCAGGTCGAAGCCAAGTGCGCCTTCGACGGTAACGGGGAGTGAGGGGCGATGCGGCCCTGGCATGAGGATGACGCTTTCTGGGCCACCTGGCGCCCCGCCATGTTCGGGGCTGAGCGCTGGGAGCGGGCTCCCGAGGAGGTGGAGCAGGCGCTGGAGCTGCTGCATCCGCCAGACGGGGCGCGCATCCTCGATCTCTGCTGCGGCCCCGGCAGGCACAGCCTGGAGCTGGCCCGCCGGGGCTTTCGCGTCACCGCGGTTGACCGCACTGAGGAGTACCTCCGGTCGCTGCGCGAAGCTGCGGCCGACGAGGGCCTTGAGGTGGAGGCGGTGCTCGAGGACATGCGCCGCTACCGGCAGCCGGCGGCCTTCGACGCGGCCATCAATCTGTTCACGTCCTTCGGCTACTTCGAGGACGAGGCCGAGATCGCCTGGTGGCCGAGAACCTGTTCACCTCGCTCAAGCCCGGCGGCGCCCTGCTCATCGAGATGATGGGCAAGGAGGTCCTGGCCCGTATCTTTCGGCCGCGCGACTGGACGCGCTGCGACGATGGCTCGTTGCAGCTTCAGGAGTGCCAGGTGATCGATGACTGGACGCGGGCGCGCAACCGCTGGATCATGGTCCGCGACGGGGAGGTCATCGAGCGGACCTTCGAGCACCGCCTCTACTCGGCTGCGGAGCTGACCGACCTGCTGGCGGAGGTGGGATTCGGGGACTTCGAGGTCTGCGGCTCGCTGGCCGGAGACCCCTACGACCACGAGGCGAAGCGGCTGGTGGTGCTGGCGCGCAGGACCTGAAGCACTGGAAGCGTGCGAAGGACGTCATCCCACCTGCCGGGCGCCGTCGCAGCGCTCCGCTCCAACCTCCGCGTACTCCTCCAGCAGCCGCAGGTAGACCTGATACTCTCCGAACGAGACCCCCGGTGGCGTCTGGTGGTCCACAGAGGGGATGAACCGGCCAGAGCGCATCAGCGGCAGCAGGCGCTCGAACTCCGCCCGGATGGCCTCCTCGCCGCGGTTCATCACCATCTTGTCGTAGTGCCCGATCATGATCAGGTCCGGGTGCGCGCGCCGCAGGGCCATGCCGTCCACCCCCGCCTGGCGCTCCAGGGGCAGCACCCCCGTGGCGCCCACGCGCTCCAGCCACGGGATCATCTTGGTCACATCGCCGTCGCTGTCCACGATCGGCTCCGAGCCGATCTCCTCGATGACGGGAACCACCCGCCGGTACCAGGGCGCGAGGAACTCCTCGAACATCGCCTCGGAGAGCATCGGCCCGTGGTTGTAGGACATATCCTCAGCGAAGGTCACGAAGTCCGGGGCGGTGATCTCACCCACCTGTCGCAGGCACTCGATGCTGTGCGCGGCGAGGTCGGCGTTCATGCGGTGCATCAGCTCGGCGTGGTCGTAGAAGGCGTAGAAGTGGCGCTGAATGCCGAAGAGCCGCCGCGGATACCAGAAGAAGCCATCCACGGTGAACCACAGGACGAAGCTCTCCCGGCCGCGGCTGTCGATGAGGTCGGCAAGCGCGTCGAGCTGAGGCGTGATGTCCGGGTAGAGCCAGGGCAGCACACGCTCGTAGCCGGCCTCGTCCTCCAGGATGCCGGCGCCGTGTCGCGGCGGAGCCGGTGCGCCGGCGCCGATGGGGCTGACGCGGAGCTGATACACGGGGTCAAGGCCGAGGTGCTCCTGCACCTCGTAGCGCGGCATGCCCTCCGGCAGGCCCTCGGTGTACCAGCGCTCGAGCGTCTGGTCCCAGTATGGCGCCCACTCGACGCGGGGCAGCCGGTCCACAGGCTCCCCGCGCATGGCGGCTCGGAAGCGCTCAGAGATCGTCATCGTCGCCGAGCAACCTCGATCGCGTCCTCCTCGAGCCCATGGGCCCAGTTCGCGAGCGCCAGAGCCGCAAATGCACGCACGACCCCGCGGAGGCGAGGGTACTGCCACAGGTCGGAGGAGTCGCGCAACTCCGCGGTTGCCGAGGCGAGCTCGCTGCCGGACACTGCCGCCACGTCGGCGGCGACCAACGCTTCCTGAGAGGTGATGTCGAGGGTGAACCAGCGGGCGACTCTGGCGTCGATGCAGGCGGGGTCCAACTCCATCGCCTCGTCCGCCAACTCGCGCGCCAACTCCGGGTCCTCCAGGCACTCGTCGTACGCCCGGAGGGCCAGGTGGAGGGCCTTGTCGTGTGCAGTCGCGTTCTCCGGCATGCCCGGGAACTCGATCTCGTCGAGCCTGTCGAGGTCCGCCTCGGTCAGTGTCCCTGCCTCCAGACAGATCAGGACGATGGCCTCGAACATGTCCATGAGCGTGGGAGCGATGATCGCCGGCTCCAGGAGCTCGTCCAGCTCCTGGTCATCGTATTGGTCCCAGTCGTCGTCCCATCTCATATCAGACCCGCCTCTCTCCTCTCGAGGGTCCTACCCACGGTTGCTTCCGAGCAGCCCTTGCCGAGCGGTGTTCACATCAGGTCGATGATGTGCGCCGCGATGCGGCGGCGGAAGCGATGGAAGGTCGCGGTGCTGAAGCCCTCCGGGATCGACAGGTTCTCCTTGCCGTCGGGGATGATGCCGGCTCGAAGCTCATCGAGCGTGGCCCGCGCGGCGGCGGCCTCATCGGCCTTCGCAGCCGGGGCGGCCTCGATCAGCCCCTCAAGCTGGCGCAGATACCACACATCCTCGATGCCCTCTCGCTCGCACTCCCAGCCGATGGTGGGGATGGGCCCCTCGGGCGTCGGCGCCGAGACGAACATGTCCGAGCGCGCCGCGTCGAGGTCGTCGTAGGGGCTGCCCACGTAGGCGTTGTAGTGCCAGTAGAGCATTCCCGTGGCGCCCAGCCGCCAGCGCAGGAATCCGCTGCGGAACCGGGGCACGGCCGCCCTCGCCCCATAGTTCGAGGAGTAGTACCAGAAGGTGGCGCCTTGATCCAGCGTCGCCTGCCTGGTCTCGGCGTTGGCTGAGAGGTGCTGCCAGCAGGCGTAGTCGATCAGCGGCAGCAGCCGCAGCCCGCCCTCGATGGCGTTCGGAGTGCAGTAGGTGTAGGCGCCGGGAACCTCCTGCGCCAGGCCCAGCAGGTGCTGGGCCCGCTCGATGCGCTCTGCATTGTTGCTGGGCTCGTCCACCGGGTAGCACAGCAGCCTCGGCCAGCCCTTCGCCTCGCCATGTGCGACCGTCGCCGCCAGAAGCTGCTTGTAGCGCTCGTCCCACTCCTCGTAGGAGAGGTCCTCCGGAATCAGGGCGGGCAGCCGCCGCACGCCGCCCCAGGGCATGTCGCCGGTCAGTCCGTGCCGCTGCGCGGATGCGATGAACTCGTCCATCACGGAGAAGTCGAGCTGCAGCTCGCCATCGACCCACCCGCCCGTCGGGGCCTCCCGGCTGAGCGTGATGGTGTCGATGAGATGCTCGCGCATGTCGGCGAAGTGCAGGTCCCGGTTCTCGGGGTACATCGCGTAGTGGGTGCCGTAGTACATCCCGAACATCTCGCCCTCGGGCCTCCCGATTGTGAAGGGGAGCACCCGCAGTCGAAGCGGACAGGTCCACGGCTCGGCGCCCTCGGGGGCGAAGGTCACCTTGCCGGAGTACCAGCCGGGCCGTTGATCCTCCGGGACGTGCACCGTGAGCCACCACCAGCGGGTGTCCCCGGGGCCGATCTCCACCCGCTCGCCAGGGTAGAGCATCTTGGGGCCGCGCAGGTACTTCTTCTCATCGCGGCCCTGCCGGCGGCGCAGGATGCCCGCGATGCGGATGTCCCATCGGTCCGAGCTGATGACATTCGGCCCGGATCTGAGGTCGCTGACACTCACGCGGCACTCCCCCAGGTCGCGCAGCGGCACCACCCCGAAGCTGACCGGCTCGTACTCGCCGGGCGTCGCCCAGGCGCTCAGCTCCGCGCGGCGCTCCTCGTCGGAGGGGATGGTAGCCGGGTAGACGATGTCCAGGTAGTCGCGCGCAAAGGCCACATACCCGCGCTGGCGGTCGGCTTCGGCGATCTCACCGCGCGCCGGATGCTCCTCGGGGAACACCTCCTCGTAGTCGGCGTACCAGGCCTCGCGCATGGCGGCGAACATCGCATCCATCTGATCGCGCGCCTGGTCTTCCGTATCAGCATCCAGGACCACGATCCCGTTGCAGTGCCACCACGAGTAGCGGCGCGGCTGCACGTCCGAGCTGCGGAAGGCGATGCTCACCGGCTCCTCGCCGGCCTCGACGGAGACCAGCCGGAACTCCCACTGGCGGTTATGCCACTGCTCGATTGCCACGTGGCCGTCGATCAGCACGTCGAAGGGCAGTCCGCTGCGGTTGTACTTCATGTCGCCGGCGAGCAGTGCGATCTGGTAGCGGCCCGGTTGGAGGTCCAGCAGGAAGGTGGCCGGCAGCGGGCCGGTGGGGCCGTAGCCGTAGATGAAGTCGCGCTGCAGGGCGGAGCCTGAGCCCTGATCAGCCTCCTTGAGCTCGGTCACCGCGCCCCAACCGTAGCCCAGCTCCGGCGAGTACGCCGTCTCGGCAGTGACCCCCGTGAAGCCCACCTCCACCGGCGAGTCGGCCTTGCCGAAATCAAGCCGGAGCACGGGCTCCTGGGCGAAGGCAATGGCGCCATGGAGCACGACCAGCGCTGCAATGCAGATTGCCCGCGCAGTCACTCTGACCATTGCACCGTCACCTCGGGATCGGCCATCAGACCTCTCCGCGCTGCTTCATCGCCCACTCCAGCGCCTCCTCTATGCGGATGTCGTACGACTCGCCCTCTGCGGGCAGCTCGCCGGCGTGGATCATCTGCTCCAGCGGGGATTCGCGCTTCTCGTAGGGCGGTTCGACGCGCGTGCGGCTGCGGGCGGACTCGTAGATGGCCATCATGATCTGCTGGGCCACGAGCGCCTCGGAGGCGATGTTGCGGTGCGGCGGGCCGCCGTCCATCCACGCCAGCAGCTCCTCCAGGTAGCCCGGTTGCGGGTCCGCCTCGGGCTCGTGGGCCCCCGCGGCATCGATCAGCACCGCCTGATCGCGGTCGATGTTGATGACCCCAGCAGGCCCGCAGACCTGGAAGCCGCGCTGCTTCTGCAGATCGACCATGTCCACCGAGAGCGTCATCTCATGGCCGCCCTCGACCTCGACCAGCGCGTGCGTCTTCTCCTCGGCGTAGGAGCCGCGCTCGAAGCGGTTGGTGTTGCGCTGGATCCAGCCGACGACGGCAGTCCAGCCGGGGTCGCTGAGAACCCAGCGGCAGCCGTCGATGAGATGGGAGCCGATGTTAAGCAGGCCGCCGCCGCTGGCCATGCGGGCGCTGACGGTCTCGCCGAGTGCGCCCTCCGCGATGAGCCGCTTCGCGGCGTTGTAGCCCGGCGCAAAGCGCCTCTGATGATGGACCACGAAGTGGCAGCCGCGCTCCTCGGCCAGTGCCACCGCGTCCAGAGGCCCGCCGAGCTCATCGCTCATGGGCTTCTCGGAGACCACGGCTTTCGCGCCGGCCTCGATGGCCGCGATGGAGATGGGCATGTGCGTGCCGTTCCAGGTGCAGACGCTGACCATCTCCGGCTCCACCTCGTCAAGCAGCGTCTCGTAGTCGAGGTAGCGGTGCTCGATGTCGTGCTTGTCGCAGAAGGCGTTGAGGCGTTCTTCGTCGATGTCGCAGCCGGCGACCATCTCGGTGCGGTCGCTGGCGGTGTAGTATCCGGCGTGCGTGTTGGCGATTCCGCCTGTGCCGATGATCGCGACGGTGTAGCTCTCGCTCATGGTGGCCTCCCGACATCTGCTCCGGATTCTGGGCTCGCCAGCCGTTTCCAGCCCGGCACGAAATGTCCTCCGAGATGCCTCCGAGATGCGTACAGGACGCGGGCCCCGCGGCCGAGTTCTCACGGGGCCCAAACCGCCCGTGCAGCTCGTGCGCCTGCGCGGCACGTCATCGCTACCAGAAGCCCGGCGCCGCCGGGTAGCCGTCCACCATGGCCTGGTTCGCGAAGGGCTGGTAGCGGTACTGCTCGCCCATCTCGTCGATGTGCTGGAGATCGGCGGGATCGACCTCCATGTCGAAGAGATCGTACATGGGCTGGAAGTGCTCGCGCCTGGAGCCGCCCAGTATCGGTGTGGTGATGTAGTCCTTGCTCAGCACCCACTTCACGGCGAGCTGGTTGATCTGCATCCCGTTGCGCTGGGCGATGTCCTCCAGCTCCTCCACCACGTCGAAGGTGTCCTCAGTGAGGTACTTCTCCTGCATCCGCGGGCTGGAGAAGCGCGAGCCCTCCGGCGGCTCCTCCCCGCGCTTGTACTTGCCTGTGAAGATCCCGCCGTGCAGCGGCCCGTAGCCCATTATCGCCACGTTGAACTTCCGGCAGAAGGGCACGGTCTCGTTCTCGATCACCCGGTCCATGATGTTGTAGCGCACCTGGGCCGAGACAATGGGCTGCAGATCGCGCAGGGCGGCCTTGCCCAGCATCTCCGCCATCTGCCAGGCGTAGTGGTTGCACACGCCTGCGTAGCGGATCTTCCCCTGCTTGATGAGGGTGTCCAGCGCCTCCAGCGTCTCCTCTACCGGCGTGATCGGATCCGGATGGTGGAGCTGGTAGAGGTCGATGTAGTCCGTCTGCAGCCGCCGCAGGGAGTCCTCGCAGGCCTGGATGATGTGCCGCCGCGAGCAGCCGCCGCCCTCGCCTCCGCCGCCTCCCTCCCGGTCGAACATCTTCACCCAGCACTTGGTGGCGATCACCAGGTTCTCTCGCTTCACATCCAGCTCAGCCAGGGCGCGGCCCTGCACCTCCTCAGACTCTCCGCGGCCGTAGGCGTCGGCGTTGTCGATGAAGTTGATGCCGGCGTCGAATGCGTCCGCGAAGGTTGCCTTGGTCGTGTCGAAGTCGCAGCGAAGCGGGAAGTTCATCGCGCCCAGGCAGAACCTGGAGACCTTCAGTCCGGTGTTCCCGAACACTACGTATTCCATGTGAGTGAGTCCCTTGACGAGGATAGACTGTCGTTCAGTGGTGCGCAAGATGATTCGTTGAAGCCGGGCAGGAGGCCTGCATGAAAAGAGCCCAGGCCGTGGGATTCCGCCTGGGCCGGAGATCAGGCCGTAGAACGCCGTGGGGCTCAGGAGTCGTGATGGTGTGCGACGACTTCAGGAAACTCGTAATCGTCAATGGACGTGATCTCGAAGAGATCCTCGGGAGTGTCCAAGAGCACCTTCTTCACGAGCGACTGTATCCGCGACCAGGTCTCCCGCTTCTTCTGCTCCGAGGCCGCACCCTCGAGAACTCTCAGGTGGAAGGCTTCAAAGTACTCGTGTTGTTCCTGGCTCATGATCTGTTCCACGTTGAATGTCGCCTGGACCGCAGCGCCGGTGTCTTTTCGTTGGAAGATGAGGACCAGATGATCGTCAGCTTCCACGTCGAGATGCGGATCCACGACCAGATCGTTGACATTATTCATTTCGGCGCGGCCCCACGCGCCGCGTGCTCCGGTGATGTAGGAGGGAACATCCAGCCAGCACGCCGGCTTGGAGGCGGCAACGCGGATGTGACCCCGAACCGGAGTACCGTCCGGATACAGCTCAGCGAGCGCAGCGCGCGTGAGCATGTACCCTGACGCGACACCAGGGCAGATATGCCCGGTGTACAGCGCTATATCGCTTACATGAATCGTCAACGTATCCTGAGCGTCAACGGTCGATCCCACGAGATTGACCATCGGATCAACGACCCGGATTGCGGGGGCGTCGGCGTAGAAGCCCTGCCAGGGGTTCTCGCTCTCGGCATTTGCGACGGCGAGGGCGGTCGAAGCCACCATCAACACGACAAGTATTGCTCTCGCTGCTCGTGACATGTTCCTATCCTTCTTTCGTATTCGTGATACTCCGATTGGCTGAACTGGTGGGGCCAGTCGGATGTTACGGAATGATGCGGCTCGGATTGTGGAGGCCGGGGAGCCCAAGGCCCCCCTCGAAGGTCGCATCCCAGCGCAGCCACTTGGCGTGGCCGTCGCCGAAGGTGTAGTTGCAGCCACCGTTGTGTCGGTCATGGGAAAGGTGGTTGAAGTGATTGTGGGGGGTGGCGCCGTGCGCATAGGTGCTGAGGTCATCCCAACTCACCCCGTCGTTGGGCCAGGGCCTGTACCCCTCGCGGGGCCTGGACGCCTCGCGCTCGGCGACCATGATCTGGGCGGAGGGGTCGTCGAACATCGCTCGGTGCGCGCCCTGGGCGAAGCATCCGTTGAGGACGTAGTCCGTCTTTGGCGTCCCTTTATCGCTCTGACCGCGCAGTGACGGGCAGAACAGGATCTGCTTGTTCTTGAGGTAAGGGTCGATTGGGTCGAACCACTTATACGGGGCGGGGCCTTGACTGCACGTGACCTTGCAGAACTGGTCGTCGTAGTCGTCCATGTACATCATCATCGCCAGACCGATCTGCTTCATGTTGCTCAGACACGAGGTCTGGCGAGCCTTCTCGCGTGCCTGGGAAAAAACGGGGAAGAGCATCGCTGCCAGGATCGCGATGATCGCGATCACCACCAGCAATTCGATCAGCGTAAATCCACGTCTTTTGCTCAACATAAACGTCCCTCCTGTTTGTCGGCGCAGGGGAGACGTGATACAATCGCTGGTGCTCGCGTCGCGATTGCCACGTCTCCGGCCCCCGGCCCCCTGGCATACCTGCGCAGTTCACTGGTGCGCGTGGGCGTGGTCAAACTGCTCGCTCTCGCGGGGGTGCACATGCAGCACAAGCGTGGCGTCGTAGTACAGGTTCCTGAACTCATCCTCCATGTCTTCGGGGGCGGGCAGCGTGTGGTGGACGCGAATGAACCACGGTCCCTCGTGTGAGAGATCGATCCAGCCGCGGCCATTCACGATCGGCCGCTCCATGTACATGTAGTCCTCCGGCGCGGTCGAGAACCCCAGGTACGTGGCGTCGAAGGTCGCCTCGGCCTCGAGGGGCTTGCCGTCGAAGAGCACCTGGAAGGACAACCGCTGGCCGGCGTGGATCGTACCGGGCACGCTCTCGGGGACGATCTCGAGCTTGGCGCCCACCGGGTGAGGCATCTCGGCGGTCTCTGGGTCGCCCACGAGCACGTAGGATTTCGGAAACTGGAACGCGCGCACGCTCATGAAGACCCGTGCGACGTCGTCCAGCTCGTTGAGCGGCTTCGTGCTGTGGTGCTGCTTCCCGTCGGTCCCCTGGTAGATCGTGTAGTACCCCGGGTTCGAGGTGCCGTGGAGTGTCCAGACCCCATAGCTGTCCAGCGTCAGGGGCGTGTAGTGGTAACCGCGACCGGGCGCGACCGCGATCTCACGCGCGGCGCCGTCCGGGCCGGTCATGTGCAGTGTGGCGATCTTCGCGCCGTCGAGGGGGTCATCGAGCGGTAGCGCGTGGCCCCAGCCCATGAACAACGCGATCCGGCCCGGCTCGGGCAGCGCGTAGTCCGTCGCCTGGATGAACCAGTCATGGGCCACGGCCGGCGCCAGGCCTGTGCATATCGCCGCGAGTACGAGGATTGTTCCTAAAATGCGTCGGTTGACCATAAGTCTCTCCTCCTAAGGGCTGAAATTGGACTGCTTGAGCCGAGAATAGCTCTCCTCTGTCAAAAGCCGTACATCAGGTACGCACCCATGCCGCTCTGCGGAACGCGCTTCACCTTGGCGTGGCCATCCTGGCATAGACGGTTTATCGCCATTACGTGAGGCAATTGCGTCACGGGCGGATCCTGGGTGTAGTCGATTTTCACTGAGTCACGCACGATGTACTTTGCTGCCGGGTCTCCGGTGCTCGCGCCGTGCACGGCAAGTTTGTCGATCATTTGCCCGTTGTAGAACTCCCAATAATCCTGACTCCATCCGGGTGGCGCCCATCCCGGCGGCCAGCCAAAGCACTTCTCCATCAGGTTCGCCCCGTAGAAAGCGTAGGTTAACTCGTAGGGGCCTGAAGTTGGCACTCCGTACAGCTTCGACGGACATACGAATATCTGCCTGTTCTTTACGTAAGGATTGAGCACTGTAATCGGCGACAGGGGGCCGTCCGGGTCCCCTTCTGTGGTGTCGCGGGGAGTCGGGAACATGACGTTGATGATTGGTGTACACCCGTCGTAGTCCTGCGCGTACATCTTCGTTGCGATGCCGATCTGCTTGAGGTTGCTCAGACACGAGGTCTGGCGAGCCTTCTCCCGCGCCTGTGCGAAAACCGGGAAAAGGATTGCTGCCAGGATCGCGATGATTGCGATCACCACCAGCAATTCGATCAGCGTAAATCCACGTCTGTGGCTGAACATATTCGTCCCTCCTGCTTGTTGGCACAGGGGAGACGTGCTACAATCGCTGCTGTGGGCGTGGCGATTGCCACGTCTCCAGCCCGCAGCGCGTTGCAGCGTGCTGCGGGTCGTCTTTCTCCTGTACGTTCGATAAGAGAGTGCCCTGCAGCCCGAACGACGAGTACCGGCGCTTCCCCGCGTCCAGAGCTACCATATCCGTCATCCGACGACCGGAAGTTAGGCACTCCTAACTTAGGCCAGCCTAACTTTAGACGATCTGCTGAGGTCTTGTCAAGGGAATGCTGGGAAACTGGGCATCAGCACGCTCCAGGACAGCAGCCAATGGGGGAAGTGCGCGTTTCACAGCAGCGCATCTCGCCGGAGGAATGGAGTTATTCGCGTGGGCTGGCCTGGCAGGCCAACTCGTCGCGCAGATGCACGTAGAGCCCCGCGACGGTCATCGCCTGCAGGAGCAGCAGGAGGTTGCGCACCACCGCCAGCAGTGGGCCGTGGAGCGTTCGCGAGCCACCCAGGACGTCCGGCTCGAATAGCGCGACGATGCCACCCAGCACCGCGAACAGCAGCGCGAAGCGCAGCCCGAAGGTAATCACGTCAACCGCCCGCCGGCGGAACAGGCGCCAGCTCTGGCGCAGGGCGTCGAGAAGCCCCTGCTGGCGGTCCACAATCGCCCACGGCGCGAAGACCAGCAGCACGTGGATGATGATCGGGAGAGCATTCAGGATGCGCGCCGACGGTGGCATGGCTTCCGTTGGGACGACGGACCCCGGCGTGCCGACCAGGAGCAGCAGCGCAGCTGATCCCCACGTCGCGCCAACCGCGCGGATCGAGGAGCGAAAGCTCCAGACGCCGTCGCCTGCGATCTCCAGCATCATCCGCCACAGCAGCGCGTGGGCCGGTGCAAGCAGCACGCCCGCCAGCACCAGCCCGTGAATCCCGAGCACCCATGGCGTGTACCATGGGGCATCCGGCCCGGCCAATCTCCAGAAGAAGTCCTGACCCGCCGCTATTGCCGCCGCGGCCGCGGCGGCGTGGGCGCACAGGAATGCGATGGGCCATCGCAGGCCGCGGGCCGCGTCCTCATCGATCCCGTCGGGCGGATCGATCATCACCCGAACGAGCCCGGCGGCCAGCAGCACCGCCACCAGCAGACTCGCCCATCCGGTCAGCGGCACCTCCCGCAGGCGCGGCAGCGCCCAGTATACCTCGCCGCCAAGCAGCCTGGGGATCAGCTCCGCCGGCCGGCTCAGCCAGGCCAGCATGGGCATGGCCCGCGCCGGCGCCGGCCCGCCGATGTCCGCCACCAGGTAGGCTCGCATCAGCGAGGCGGCCGTTCCCAGAAGCCACAGCGCCACCAGTGCGCCCACGAAGGTCCGGTTGCGCCTGAGCTTCGCAAGCACATCCGCGAGGATGCGCAGAGGCGCCCGCCGCAGTGGCAGGGCCTTCCCCACGTGGCGGAGTTGCAGCCAGTCGATCAGCCACCACACCGCCACAAGTGCCGCGATCCATGCGATTATGCTCTCTGCTGCCAGCATGGGGTCGTCTCCAGTCTGGCTCCGGTCTCCTGAGAGCGGGGAACCCGCCGCGCGGACAGGCTTTTCGTGCTTCGCGTCGCTTGCGCCTCCCCGAAAGACAACGCCGCGAACCGAGGACTCCCCCGCCGCGTGCGGAAGCACAGAGCCAGCAGGCATCACGCCCGACGTTGGAGGAGCCGCCGATGCCACGATCGGACAGGTCCCGGTTCAACGCTGACCGCCCCAACATCGTCTTTATTCATGCCGAGAGCATGGACGGCCGGAAGATGCGCTGCATGGGCCACGCCGCCAGCGTCACCCCGAACCTGGATTCGCTGGCGGAGGACGGGGTGCTGTTCACCAACGCCTACTCCACCTGCCCGGTCTGCAACCCCTCGCGGGCGAGCATGTGGAGCGGCAAGTACCCGCACGTGTATGAATGCTGGAACAACCACGAGGGGCTGCACGACCACGTCCCGACCTTCCGCGACACCTTCGACCGTGCCGGCTACCTCACCGAGGCCATCGGGCCGCTGGACTACCAGTGGGGCAAGCACTCCATCCGCGACCGCATCGGCTCCTGGACGCGAACCGCCAACATCCAGCGGCCCATCAGCCGCACGCCCCTGCCGCGCATCGACGACGGCGACCCCTGGGGCGCCGACTGGCAGCGGGCCTGGCAGGCCATCGACTTCATGCGGGAGGCGTCATCGCGCGACCGCCCCTTCATGCTCTACCTCACCACCGGACTCGTGCATCCGGCCTTCATTGCCAGCACCCGCTACATGGAGCTCATCGACCAGGACGCCATCGAGATCCCGCCCGACCTCGGCCCGCTGGAGGACACCGAGCATCCGGTCATGCGCTACATGCGCATCACCAAGAACTGCGACACCGAGTTCCCGGAGCAGATCGTCCGCGAGATGCGCCACATGTACTTCGCCATGATCGCGACGCTCGACGAGCTTGTGGGGCAGGTGCTGGCCGCGCTGGAGGACCTGGGGCTGCGCGAGTCCACCTACGTCATCTTCTCCAGCGATCACGGGGAGATGGCGGGCGAGCACAACCAGATCCTCAAGCGCTCCATGTACGAGCCCTCCATCCACGTGCCGCTGATCGCCTCCGGGCCGGACGTGTGCCGAGGCGGGCAGGTGGACGCGCCCGTCTCGCTGATCGACATCTACCCGACGCTGATGGATATGGCGCGCCTGAGCTATGATGACTGCGCCCACCATCCCGGCTACCCGGAGAGGCTCGACGGGGAGTCCCTGATGCCGCAGCTCACGACAGACGCGCCGCGGCAGCGCGAGTGGGCCTTCGCGCAGTACAACGGCGACCGCTGCAACACCGGGGCCTACATGCTCCGGCGCGGGCAGTGGAAGTACGTGAAGTACATCGGCTATGAGCCGCAGCTTTTCGACCTCAACAGCGACCCGTGGGAGGTCGAGAATCTCGCCGGCACGCGGCCCGAGGTGGTGGAGGAGTTAGACGGCATCCTGGAGGCGAGCTTCGACTGCGCCGCCATCGACGCGGCAGCGCGGGCCTACGGCCGCGAGGCCTTCCTGCGCTGGAGCGAGCAGGCGCGCGCGGATGGCACCTACGAGCGGACGATGGCGCACGTCTACAGCGGCTTCGACCGCCAGTGCATCGAGGACCTGATGCCCTGGACCGCCGAGGACGAGGCGCAGATCCAGCGGTGGCTGGCGGAGGGGTAGGCCAGGCTGGCCTCGGCTGGGCTAGTGGTGACTGGCGCAATTCCGCGCATGTTGACCACGAGTGCACCCAGCGCTTGGCTGCGTTGGAGATGCGCGGCGTACCTCGTGGAGGGGCCGCCGGGCGCGCAGCGCCCGGTGAGGCCGGTGAGCTGAGCGAACCGGCCGAGGGTTCCACCCCGGCCCAGGGCGCATCTCTGCCGAGGGGCCCAAACGGTGTGCAGGTGAGGGCGCCTGCAATGTTTAGCGTGTGGGCCGGGGTGGAACCTGAGCGCTGCGTTAGAGAACGCACCGCTCACCGCTCACTTCGCTCGCGGCGGCCCCTCCATGGTGGGCGCGAGCATGCTGTCGTGACGGCAGAGGGTACGCGAACTTCTGTGACTGAGCACTGCGAGCCGGTGCAGCGGCGATCAATGGCATCTCGTGCTGTGGCGCCGGCGCCCTCGTCGCTGCGTGGCGCGGCAGCGTGACTCAGTCCTCGTCTGCGAGGAGGCCCGCCCGCTTCAACTCGTCGCGTAGCTTCCGCCAGCACTCCTCGGGACTTTCGTGGAACTTGTAGTAGGCCACACCGCTCAGGTCACTCGGCATGGTTGTCCCTTCCTTGTACAGGATCGCTACATTTGGTCGGCCAAGCCGAGCACAGAACCAGCCCAGCTCAAACACCACGTTGGGCCGCATCTGCGCATACTCTGCGTCCTCGCCTTTTGTCACGACGTCGTCCGGCGTGAAGACCGCCACGGCGAAGCCGCACGGTTCGGCTTCCTCCTCGAACTTCTCTATGAGGGTCCGGCCAGCGTGGGGCTCCTGTTCCATTAGCACTACCTGGAGACCATGCTCATCCTGAAGTAGGTCCCTGAGCTCCAGGGCCGCCCGGTAGTCATGCCCGTGGATAATGAAGACGCTCCCGCCCAGAGCTTCGCTCTTTCCTGAACCGCCCATGCTCTTCGCCAACGCGTCGCCTTCATCTTCACGAGCGAAGAGGCCCACTCGATCGCGTATAGACTTAAGCCGTCGAATCTTGCGCCGAATCCGGTCAATCAGTTCTCTGACCTCTTCTCCAAATGACGACCGCCCCCCCAATACCAATGCAACGTCGCGGTATTCCTCGACAATAGAGGCATCACTGAACATCGTCTCCAGGAGCGTCTTGTTGTACTCGCTCCAACTGAAGTAGTCCTCCTGGACGCTGTCAAACTGCTGTTCGCTGCTGAAATCGCGCGCAAGTAGCTCCTCGCCCTTGGCGATCTGCGCTTCCAGAGCTTCTTTGGCTCTTGCCACTGGCATCCTCAGGGTTGGAGGCTGGCTTTGGCTATTGCTCATGCACTACATCTCCTCTACATAGGCTCAATCCCGAAGATCTGCGCAGCGGTGTCGCCCATGATCAGCGCCTGGTGCTCTAGGGACATCGACACGTGGTCGAAGAACTTGTGGTAGTCGGCCAGCACATCGTGCATGAGGTCCGCCGACACGTCGGTGCCGAACACGATCTTCTCGTAGGGGTGCTTGTCGCCCATCAGCCCGTACTGGGGGTTGTCCGCCCACCAGAGCAGGTCCGCCAGGAACTGGGGGTCCATCTTCTTCATCGTGGAGCCGGTGAGGTCGAAGTAGACGTTGGGGTGCATGCGGGCCATCTCGCCCGCCTCCCCATACCACGGGTTGCCCAGGTGCGCGCCGATCAGCGACAGCGACGGGAACTTCCGGGCGATGCGATCCAGGTGTGCGGGCCTCATGCGGTCGATCGAGACGTCGCGCAGGGGATCGCTCTTGCGGCTGGCGGCCACGATCCCCAGGTGGAAGAGGATCGGCATGTCCAGCAGCGCGGCGCGCTCATAGACCGGCATGCAGATGTCGTCGTCGTAGTCCACGGTCGGCCGGATGACCTTCAGGCCATGGAAGCCCATGGCGTGCAGCCTGTCAACTGCCGCCGGGCCTTCCTCGCCGAGGCGCACGTAGCCCAGCGCCAGCATGAAGTCCTCGTTCTCCTGCAGGGCCTCGAAGAGGTGCCGGTTCCCGGCTCCAGGCGGCCCGGAGGTGCACAGCGCGACGCGGTCGATCCCCAGCTCTTTGCACTTGTCGCGCAGCTTGGGCATGTACTCCCGCCAGTCCCGCGGCAGGTGGTGGTGGATGTCGATGACCATGGCGCCCTCTCCTCGTCGCAGTGCGATTGATGCTGCGCACATCTTCCCGACGCGCCGTCGCGGACCTGCCGGGAGCCCGAATCGCGCGGGGGGGGCCCCCCCGG
>JAYENL010000319.1:0-8774 GCA_034722055.1 Armatimonadota bacterium | reverse complement strand
GCCGCCACCGAGGTGGGGGCCCCGCTTCAGGACGTCCAGCATCTGACGGACCTGCTGGCCCGGACCGTCCCCGCGATCTGCACAGCGACGGGGCGCTGCGATGATCAGCGGCGACTGAGGCCGGTCCGGGCGCTGTCTGGGGAGGAGAGCCGGAAGCCCGGCACGGCATCGCCGCGCTCATCATCAGCGGGCTCCCCTCACCCGTGAAGCGACCAAGTCCGAGTGAGTATTGCCTGCCGGACCGCCGTCTCCTCCGCGAAAAGCTCACGGTCCGCTCACAGCTTCAGCGGCCTCAGCGGAGGCGTGCGGCCATGCTGGAGCGAAACTGCCTCTGTGCCAACCAGGATGCCGCATGGGAGGTTGCCATGGAATGCAGGCCCATGATCGGACAGGGGGCGGCCGTCGCCCTGCTGATGGCGGTGACAGTCGGGTCCATCTCCGGCGCAGCCGAGCCTTTCGGCGGCAGTAGCAGCGTGACGTCGCTCCTGGAGTTCTTTGCCCAGCGCAGCCGCCGGCAGTTCACCGACGTGCCGCGCAAGGTGATGGCGTTCTACTACACCTGGTACGGCACGCCCGAGTTCGAGCACGGGTGGCGGCACTGGAATGCGGTGGACTTCGCGAACCGGGACATCAAGGCATCGACTCACTACCCGCTGATCGGGCCGTATGACTCCCAGGACCCGGAGGTCATCGACCTGCACATCGACCAGGCCCGGCGCAGCGGCGTTGACTGCTTCATCGCCACCTGGTGGGGGCGCAGCGACTACACTGATGAGGCCTTCAACCTGCTGCTGGATCGCGCCCGGCCGAAGGGCTTCGAGGCCACCGTCTACTGGGAGACCGTGCCGGGCGAGGGCCGGGAGCAGGTCCGCCACGCGGTCGCTGACCTGGTGTACCTGCTGCGCCGCTACGGCCGCGACCCGGCCTTCCTGAAGGTGGACGCCCGGCCGGTCATCTTCGTCTACGGGCGCGTCATGGGGCAGATACCGCAGGCGGCATGGCCGGAGATCATCACCCGCGTGCGGGAGCGGGTGGGGCACGACTTCCTGCTCATCGCCGATGGCTACCGGGAGAGCAACGCGCGGCTGTTCGACGGGGTGCACACCTACAACATCTGCGGCTGGGTGCGCCGCAAGCCCCTCGCGGAGATTCATGAGGACGCCGAGCACAGCTTCACCTCCGCGGTGGAGCTGGCGCGACAGCACGGCAAGATCTCCTGCATCACCGTCATCCCCGGCTATGACGACACCAAGATCCGCGATCCGGGCCTGGTGGCTGAGCGCAAGGGCGGGGACACCTACGAGGCGCTGTGGCAGAAGGCCGTGGAGGCCGGACCGGACTGGGTGCTGATCACCTCCTGGAATGAGTGGCATGAGGGCTCGGAGATCGAGCCCAGCTTCGAGGACGGCCGGAAGTACCTCCGACTCACCGCGCGATGGGCGCGGCGCTTCAAGCGCTCGCCGCGCCCGGACGTGTCCAGGCTCCAGCGAGCGGGCCTTTCAGACGAGCAGCGGGAGCAGTTGCAGGGCGCCTGGGGAGACGTGACCATCGGCCTGCTGCCCGGCTATAGCGGCGTGTTGCCGATGCTTCTGGCGGAGTCCGGGCTCCACATCCGGGAGCTGAGCTGGGAGGACGTCATCGATCCGGAGGTGCTCGCGCCGGAGGACCTGCCGCTGCTCATCCACGCCGGCGGGGAGCACTACACGCGCAGCGTGCGTGAGCCACAGGACGTGGATGACGCCCTGCGGCGATACCTCAGTCACGGCGGCGTGCTCCTGGCGGCACCGAACGGGCCGTTCCCCTTCTACTATGATGAGGAGGGTGAGGCGGTAGTGGCGGCACCGGCGCTGGGACTGCCGATGGTGGGCAGCGGCAGGGATGCGCTCGCAACAGAGCAGCCGACCGGCTGGGAGGACCCGCCCGACGTGGAGGACCTGCACTTCGAGATCGATACGGGCCTGGTGCCGGACCTGCCCCAGCGCGTGGACTTCCCCGGCACCGGCGACCTGCGCTGGCGCCCGGCGAGTGAGGCGCTGCTGGCCGACGGCGATCTCTACGTGCCACTGGCGACGCTGCAGGACGCGTCAGGCCGGAGCTTCGGGGAGGGCATCGCGTGGATCGAGCACCGCCAGAGTCAGCCGGTCGGTGGGCGGGTGCTCTACGCGTGGATGCGCATGGATGACGTGCTGGAGCCAGAGCGGCTCTACGTCTCGCTGCTGACCTTCGCCGCGCAGCAGATCGCCGACTGAGCGCTCAGAGGAAGAGCTCCCCGCGGCCGGGCGGGCTGGCCTGCCAGTCCGCGTAGCAGCGCTCGATCACCTGCTGCCGGATGGCCGCAAGGTGCTCCGGGCCGCGGGGGGCGGTCACGTACTCGCAGGCGCCCAGCGCGTTGTCCAGCAGCCTCATGCCGATGCCGGCGGGCAGCTCCAAACGCTCGAACAGCCACGCAATCTGCCGGGCGTAGGCGTGGGGAAGGTCGCTGTCGTCGAAGGTGGTCTGCGGCTGGCCATTCCAGGTGAGGCGCTGCAGCGCCGCCGGCACGAAGCCCCGCAGCAGCAGCTCTACCGTGGGCACGAACTCCACGCCCCACCGCATGACCTCCAATTCCGGGCGGGCATCGTGGGCCCCTCGCAGCGCCTCGATGACCGCTCGTGCGGCGGAGCGGGAGTAGAGCTTGTAGCCGCTCTGGAAGTCGGGCGCTGGGCCGTAGCGGGCCGTGAAACGCTGATCAACGGCCTCTCCGCGCGCGGAGAGGCGGAGGCTCACGGCATCGAAGGTAAGGCGGTTGAGGACCGGCTCCAGCTCCCCGCGCGCAAGACCGAGCGAGCGCGTCAATGACGGACGGCAGCCCATGACGAAGAGATCGTCCGGGCGCGAATGTCCCTCCTCGGCGAGGTGTCGCCGAACGCGCTCGAAGAGGCGGAAGAGCTGGGGCAGGTCGTAGACATCGTGGTCGCCGTCTGCGTCACGGATGCTGATGACCTCCACGGCCCGATCCTCCAGCAGCCGCTCCAGGCCGGTGCAGACGGCCTCGCCCTTGCCCCCGTTGACCTCCCGGACCAGCACCTGCGCCGGGCCGCCGGCGCGCTCGGCCAGCTCCCGCGCTACCTGATGCGTGGGCTTCTCGGCCTCCGGGCAGCCGTCCACCACCAGCACCAGCCGCTCCGGCGCCACGAACAGCTCGACGTCCACCAGCGTGCCGCGCAGGAACGCCAGCATGCGTTGCTGGGGCATCTCCGGAGGAAACCACACCGGGACGATGCTGCCCAGTCGCTCCCGGGCCCCCTCAGCGACGCTCACATGACCTCCCCCTCCCCTTTCTCTTCCCTGTATCGGTACCGGGGCATCCGGGTGAGGTCCATGTAGACGCGCGGAGAGCGCCCCTCGCGCAGCGGGATCTCGGCCTGAGCGAGGGTGTCGGTGATGGAGGCGGGGATCTCCTCGTTCACCAGCCAGTCCTGCGTCGGGAAGATCGCCACCGGGAGGCGGACGACCGCCCCGCCGTCGGCAACCACGGTCGTGGGTTCATCGTAATGGACGAGGTAGCGGTCGTACTCGGACTTCAGCGCCCTTGCCATCTCCCCAAGCTCCTGGGCAGCACGCTGGCAGTCATCTGCGCTGGCCAGGGGCGTCTCAACAATGTAGTTGACGAACGGCTCCTCATAGACAGTGACCTGCGCGATGCTGCCGTTGGGCAGGAAGTGCCGCTGGTTGTCCAGGTCCTTGAGGACCGTCACCCGCATGCCGATGCTCTCCACCATGCCGAAGTTGCCGCCGACCTGAACGTAGTCGCCCACAGCGTACTGGCCCTCCAGGAGCATGAAGAAGCCGCTGACGATGTCGCGGACGAGATTCTGGGCGCCGAAGCCCACGGCCAGTCCTACGACGCCGGCGCCGGCCAGCACCGGGCGGATATCCATCCCCACCGATGCCAGCACCCACACGAAGCCAGTGATGAGGATTACCCACTTGGCGACGCTGCGGAGCAGCTCCAGGACGGTGATCACCCGTTGCTTCCGGCGCCGGTCCGGCTGCACAGCCTCCTCCGTCTCCCGCTCCACGCGCGCGATTGCGCGACGAAAGAGGAGGATCACCACGGTGTAGATGACGGCCGTGATGACGATGACCGTGAGGGCGCTAACCAGCCCCGCGAACAGCCTGGACTGAAACTCGGGGTCCTGGAGCTTCGCCCACCACAGGCCCGCCTGCTCTCCCAGGTCCGGTGGCGGCGCTGGAGGCTGCTCACCGCCGCCCTCCTCCTGAGCCCACAGCGCGGCCGGGACCAGGCCTGCGGCAATGGCGGCCAGAGCGATCAGATGCGTGCATCTCTCGCGCAGTCGCATATCAATCCCACCCTCCTGGGCATGCAGCCCGGCTCCGTTGGCCGGGCGACGGGGTCAAGTGGAGCTTCGCCACCGCCCGCAGGTAGTCCTTGATTGTGCGGGGGCTGGTCAGCTCCGGGAGACGCCGGGATCAAGCGAGCGTCACGGCCGGAGGTGGTGGAGACAGAGCGCGGAATACGGTGCCCGCGGTCCGTCTCGTGGGCGCTATCACCGGCTCTGCCCAAGCTAGCACTGCCAGCCAGGGGGCTTCGGGCCGGAGTCCAACTGGTAGCCACATGGTAACGATGCGCCAATAGGCTTTGACCGCGCTGTCCGTGCGCGGTATACTCTCTGCACGAGCATCACACGAACACCGTGGGACGCGTCCATCCGGAGCGGCCCAGGCAGCTTGCTCCCGTCTTCGGCCTGCCGTTGAGACCTTCTGATGCGGCGGGCGACATGCCACTGAGGAGACGGCAATGAACACAGTAGCGGTGATTCCCGCGCGGGGCGGCAGCAAGGGAATACAACTGAAGAACATCCAGCCGGTGGCGGGCAGGCCTCTGATCGCCTACGTCATTGAGGCGTGCCTGGAGTCAGAGGTTGTGGACCGCACCGTCGTCTCCACGGACCATCAGCGCATCGCTGAGGTCGCCCGGGAGTGGGGCGCCGAGGTCCCGTTCATGCGGCCCGAGGAGCTGGCGGGGGACCTGGTGACCCTGGACCCGGTCATCTACCATGCGGTCACCACTCTGGAGGCTCGTGACGGGAAGAGGATCGACGTCGTGCTCACCGTCCAGCCCACCTGTCCTCTCCTGCGTCCGCAGACTATCGACAACTCGGTGCGCAGGCTCATGGAGGGCGGGTACGACTCGGTGATCCTGCTCAAGGAGATCCGGCACCTCTACTGGCGGAAGGTCAACGGTCAGTTCACCCCCATGTTCGCCAGGCGAGCCAACCGTCAGGAGCTGGAGCCGCTCTACTCCGAGACCGGCGCGGTCTTCGCCAGTCGCCGCTGTGTCATCACCCCCGAGAACAGGCTGGGCACCAACATCGGCCACATCATTGGCTCCGATGAGGAGGCCATCGACATCGACACCGAGATCGACCTCCGCCTCGCCGAGCTCGTGATCCAGAACGGCAGGCGGGAGCGGGGCCAATGACGGAGCTCGCAATCGGCGGCAGGCCTGTGGGGGGCGATAACCCCGTCTACATTGTCGCCGAGGGCGGTGTGAACCACGGCTGCGATATGGACGTGGCGCTGGAGATGATCGACGAGGCGGCCGCCGCCGGCGCCGACGCCATCAAGTTCCAGACCTACTGCGCCGACACCCTCACCACCCGCTGGGCCCCCCGCTACTGGGACCACCCTGAGGAGTCCGGGACGCAGTACGCCATTTACAAGCGCTCAGACGACTTCGGACAGGAGGAGCACAGGGCGCTCTTTCTGCACGCCCGGGATGTCGGGATTGAGTGGCTCACTACGCCTTTTGACCTCCACGCCATCGAGTGGCTGGCAGAGCTGGACATGGCGGCCTACAAGATCGCCTCTGCCGACCTCACGAACTGGCCGCTGGTTCGGGCCGCCGCCGAGACCGGCAAGCCGGTCATCCTCTCCAGCGGTAGCGCCACCCTCGACGAGATACGCGCCTCCGTGGACCAGGTGCTGGATACTGGGAATGAGCAGATCGTCCTGCTGCACTGCATTCTGGCCTATCCCGCGCCCGTCGAGGAGATGCATTTGCGGTGGATCCCCCGCCTCATCAAGGAGTTTCCCGAGCTGGTTATCGGCCTGTCCTGCCATAGCATCCCGGACCCCTGCGTGACCGTCTCAACTGCAGCCGTGGCCCTGGGAGCGAAGGTCATCGAGAAGCACTTCACGCTCGACACGACCCTTCCGGGCGATGACCACTACCTGTCGGTCGATCCGCCTTTGCTTCGACGCATGGTTGACAACATCCGTCTGGTCGAGGGCGCGCTCGGCAGCCCTGAGATCACGGTCCTGCCGTGCGAGCAGGCCGCTCGCAAGTCCGCGCGCCGCAGCGTCGTGGCCGCCGTCGATATCCCCGCCGGCACGGTCCTGGGGCGCGAGCACCTCATCATGAAGCGGCCCGGCACCGGGGTCTCACCCACCATGCTCCAGGCCATGCTGGGGCGCACCGCCATCAGGGATATCGAGGAGGACCAGCTTGTCACCTGGGAGGATGTGGAGGGCGGCGCGCCGGAGCAGTAGCAGCGGCGCGCGCGGACCCTCGGGGCGGCTGTCTCAGCCGCCTCGTGGCGTGCGGGAAGGTCGTCGCCGTCACGCCGGCCAACTGGCGGCCGGAGGCTGACGGTATGGACACGCTGCGCAACAACCTTCGCGAGATCAACTCCCTCAACCAGCGCGGCGGCCGGATGCTCAGCATCGTGGACCTCATCGATGATGGCACCATCGACGCGCCCACGGCCGGATACCTCCTCTCCTGTGTCTCCGGCGGTGCCTCGTTCCTCACCGCCGCGGGCCCCGGTGGGGTGGGCAAGACCACGCTGATGGCCTGCCTGCTCAGCTTCCTGCCACCCGGCGAGCGCATCCGCACGGTCACCGACCCCTTCCGCCTCCCCGACCCCAAACAGCCCACCTGCTATCTCTGTCACGAGATCGGCTCCGGGCACTGGTACGGCTACCTGTGGGGTGACGGGGCCGCCGAGTTCCTGGCGCTGCAGCGGCAGGGTCGCATCGCGGGCTCGCTGCACGCCGAGTCCGTCGAGGAGCTTCGCCAGCAGCTCCTGGGGCCGAGCGTCGGCGCTCGAGAGCGGGACCTCGCCGGCGTGGAACTGCTGCTCCTCATGGTGCGCGAGGGCCGCAAGCGTCGCGTCTCCGCCATCTACGAGACGGCAGGCTCCCAGCACGCCGAGTTCACCCAGACCGTGCGCTGGGACCGGGGGCCGGACGAGCTGGCCTTCATCCAGCCTCCGGGCGCGTCGGAGGTCGCGACCGCTGGCACTATTGGCCTCCAGGAGGCCACCACGTGCATAGAGGGCCTGGTGGCCGGCGGCACGCGGATGCTGGAGGACGTGATACGCGAGGTCGCCGACCTCTACCCGCGTTGACCGACACACCCTCGCGTATGTCCGCTCAGGCTGTGCCGGTCGTGCACAGAGACCGACCGCACAGCGTATTGAACGCGGAAGGGGCGGATGACAATGACCTTCTCCGGCCTCATGTTGGCCATCTGCGCCATGACAGGTGCGGATGATCTCCGGGTGACTGGAATCGGTGAGGAGCGGGTGCGCGTCCGCGGCCGGGAGCTGGCGGTGGGCGAGCGCGTCGATGACCTCGTCCTGCGAGCGATCCTCGATGAGGCAGTGGCGGTGCTGGAGGCGGACGAGGGCGAGCTTCTCTTCGCATCCGAGACCGGCCTCGAGGTTCGCCTGCGGCCGTGGCTGGAGGCTGGCAACGCCGAGGGCTTCGACCGGGCCTGGTTCGACGAGCTGATGGAGGCGCAGGACGACGTGCTCGGGCGCCAGGTCCTGGCCGCCGGCGAGCCGGAGTACGCCGCCGTCGCTCGGATGCTGCCCAGGCTCATCGGCGAGACCTTCGTCGGCGATCCGGGCCGGGATGAGCGCTTCATCATCCGCCCCGACGGGAGCGTCGAGGGGCTTCTGGAGCCGCTTGTGGAGCTTGCCCCTCAGGAGCTTGCTCGTAGCGCTCAGTGGGGGATCATCGACCGCCGACTGCCGCTCCCGGTCCTTCGGGTGGAGCTGGGCGACGGGCGGGTGCGTGAGCAGATCGCGGTGGGCACCATCGATCGCGACGGGCGGGCAGCCCTGCTGGTGCGTCGCCGCGAGATCGGCCGCGACGGCGAAGGTATTGAGTACCTTGCTTTGCCATCAGAGAGGGCCGCGCAGCCAGCCGACTTCTACGCTGCACTCCTCACGGCGTGGCGGGCGGCGCAAAGCTTCCGTGAGGCCTGCGCCGAGGTGACCGGCGGTGATGAGCTGCTGGGCGATCTGGCCATCAGCTCCCTGTGGCTGGCCCATCTCACCGCCCGCGGCTGCCACCCCCGCTACGGCATCGGCGGCTATGACCAGGAGGTCCACCACGGCTTCCCGCCCAATGTGCTCTACCCGGGACTGGCCCTGCTGGAGTGGGGGCACTTCCACCGCGCCGCCGACCTGATTGGGGGCTATCTGGACGCGCACGTAGCCGATGACGGCACCTTCGTGTACTACGGGCCGGCGGTCTCCGAGTACGGTCAGTTTCTGTCGCTGTGCGTTCGCTACGTCGATCTCACCGGCGATCTGCGCTGGTGGCGCCGCCGCGAAAGCCGCCTGCGACGGGTATGGGAGCGGCTCTTGGCACTGCGCGCGGACTCGCTTCACGACGAGGAGGCTCCCGAGCACGCCCGCGGCCTCATTCCCGGCCTGCCGGAGGCCGACTACCACGGCAGCGAGGAGCAGTGGCGCGAG
>JAYENL010000318.1:0-17635 GCA_034722055.1 Armatimonadota bacterium | reverse complement strand
AGGCTAAGGGCCCCTTGGCCTCCGTGGATTCAGCTTGTTTTGGGCCTTCAGGGGCGAGGGGGGGGTGTGCAACCTGGAATTCGCGCTCCAGAGCCCTCTACGGCCAGAATCACCTCTGCACACCCCCCAGGACTGTGCGCGGGCGGGCGGTCATATGATAACGAACGAGGCTCGATCGGGCGGCGGCTTGCCGCCGATTGCCTCAATCATCTCTTCGCACTGGGAGCAGAGGCGATAGATCCGCACCGCATCCTCATGCGGGTCACAAATCTCATCAATGCGATGCCTCACCCGCTTGATCAGTACGTCGGTCAGAGGCCCTTCGAAGAGGCTATACTGAACGCGTGGCATGAAGTTCTGCAGCGAAGCCGCCAACCTGGCTCTGCGTCGATCATCCGGAACATCATAAGCGACAACATAGAGGAATCTGTCGTCTCGCATGGGCCTTCATCGCCTTACATGCGGCTGGTATTCATCCGGATCATGGTTCTCGAACGCTCGCCGCAGAGCCAATGCCTGGCTCCAGATAAAGTCCCCATAGGATGTCGGCGTGGAGCGACCCTTCGGGGTGAACCCCTCCTGCAATCTTCGCTCGAACTCGCCAACGAAGCGTTCAAAGCCAGCGCGGGTTAGCGCATGCGGCAGCTTCTCAGTGGTCTCGAAGTGCTCAGGCGCCACGATCCCGCCATTGAGGGCCTGCAGTACCACCTGATCTACGATGGTGGAGCGGAACTCTTCCATGAGATCGAGCGCAAGAGCGGGACTGCCGTGATGAGAAGTGTGCAGGAAGCCGGCGCCAGCGTTCAGACCAGCTATCTGAACACCGGCCATCACTCTTGTCAGCAGTAGCGTGTAGCCCAGGCTGAGCAGCGCGTTGGGTTCGTCACGGGGTGGCCGACGACTTCGCCCATTGAATTCCCATGGATCCGCCAACAGAGCGCCGAATGCCTCGAAGTAGGCCGCCGAAGCCCGGCCTTCGATGCCTCTCACCTCTTCAACGCTTCGCGCGTGGCTGGCGAGCTCTGCGGATGTGCGCAGCACAGTCGGTGCTGCCCCTGCCTCGGGCAACTGGCGTCGGCGCCGAGACCTGAGCAGCAACGCTCTGCAGTTCAGGAGCTTCGCGGCGACGCTCTGTCGTGCCAGCGCAAGCGCGAAATCGGCGTCTTCTAGGGCCAGGAACTGGGCGCGTCGCACGGCAACGGACGTCGATAGCGGGGGCTCCAATCGTCCCCTGAATTGCCCGCCCAGGGAGAGGAATGCGACAGGGACCTGGTTCTCGAGGAGCGCCGCGATTGCAGGTGTTGTTAGTGTCACATTACCGATGATGACCAGTGTCCCCAGCTCACCAATGCGCAACTCGTCGATGAGCGCTCCGGAGAGCGATACTAGGAGGCGCTCTCCGCGCAGCTTGACAACAGCCCCTTGCTCGGCGACATATCCATTGAGCATAGCTGCCGCTTCTCACTACACGATTAGCTCCCCGCCCAAGAACAGAAGAGGCTGTCCGGGCCCTACGACCCGAGTCTTCTGTGTGTTGAGCTTGAGCCGAAGCCGCTCACTCAAGAGATGAGTACACCATCTCAGCGCGCTGGATGCCTGCTGACGCGACCGCTCGAACAGGAGGAAGTCATCAGCGTAACGGACGACCGGATACCCGCCGTGGGCGGCGGCACTGTCAAAGATGTCGAGGTAAAGATTGCACAGCACTGGCGATAGCGGGCTTCCCTGCGGGATTCCGACACCTTCCGTGTCCGGCGGCGCGAACACCTGCAGTGCCTGAGACACGAACCGCAGAAACCTGTGATCGTCGACTGCGGCTGAGAGAGCATCAAGCAGGATTGCGTGGTGGATGCTATCAAAGCAGGCGCTGATGTCTGCGTCCACGATCCAACGCCTTCCCTGACGAATAAAACGCTCTGCCGCGAGTAGAGCATCGCCAACTGAGCGTCCTGGCCGATACCCAAAGCTGTACGGAGAGAACTGAGGATCCAGATGATCCTGGAGGACGCGCGCGGCCGTCGTCAATACAACACGGTCGCGTACGCACGGAACGACGAGTTCACGTCTTCCCCCGCTTGACTTCTGAACCGTGAAGCGGACCGGTGGGCCAAACGTGTACGCTTCATCTGCCAACTCGCGTCCGATCGCCTGGAAGTGATCGATGACTTCGCCTGCGAACTGCTCCACGCTGATGCCGTCAGCACCAGGGGCGCCGCGGTTTGCGGACACTTTGACCCAAGCGGCCCAGAGGTTCTCCGGCGATCGCAACCGCTCGTATGCGTCCCTCATAATGGAGCATCTATCGGCCCGGGGGCGAACGGCGTCGAATGGTGCTTGATCGACGGGTTGTGCCGGGGAAGCTGACCTGAGGGGTACATCACGAACGCCCTCAGAAGCCCATTGGGTCTCACGCTCGAGCCATCTGACGCGATCCTCGATGCACTTCATCCCAGGGAACGCTTCAGAGAGGACTCTGAGTGAGGCGAGAGCGTCAGAGCTGTGTCCGGAGAGGTCCATAAGACGCGCGATCTGGTAGGCGACGACACTGTGATGTTGCGGCCTGATGGCGTCCCATGCGACGGCAAGAACAGCGGCGGGCCAGTGCTGATCACACGGATGGACCGGTATTGAGTCAGCATCGGCGAGCACATGGTTCACGGACATGCGGCGGAGGCGATCAAGCAAATCCTGTGGGGTCATGGCTCACCGGGGATTGCCACTGGGCACGACATGCCAGGACGCCTGGCCAGGCGAAAGGCCCTGAATGCCCTCAGGCTGGACAGTGAAGTAGCCGTAACCGGCAGCGGTCTTAGCGCCGACACCGATTGTCTCGAGCGCATCGCGGACCCATTCCCTGGCCCTTCCCACCGCAGCCGGCTCCCCAACGAGGTCGAACACGAACTGCTGTCCGGCGGGAATGGCGAGGAAGTAGATCTGTGTCGGGTTGCACCAGTCCGAGGGAGTGTCCGTTGGCCCTTTCTGATACCAGTCCGGGTAGTGGGGAGTCATTATGTCAAGCTCGACGCCGATCGGAGCTTCAGGTATTCCGCCGAGAAACTGAACGGCGCCAATGCTGCCCAGATCCTCGGGAGGGTCAGGGGGCTTGCCGAAGACCTTATCAATGGCTTCATCCGCCACGGCTTCCTCGCCAGTAAGCCAGTGCTCCACGTAGTGGCGCGTCATGCCTTTGATGGCGCTGCCGCGCACAACGGGAAAGCCTCCGAGTTCGTCGAGCGTAAGAGCTGTCTTGAAGACGCTCTCATCGCCCATTCCGGTGACCGCGCGCCAACAGCTGGTCGCCTTCAGGCGAACGGCGGCACACCCCCGGTGTGCACAGACCTCCTCCAGATAGGCTTCCCGGCGCCGAAGCACGGCCTGAGCGATCTTTGCGGCCTTTCCGCTATCCCACTTGCGCAGCAGATCAGAAAGCTCTCCCTTCTTGTGCTCCTCCCTGCGCTCAGGGCCACTTTCGAACGCACCGTACTGGTTCACAAGCAGGTGCAAGTTGGGGGACTTCCGCTTTGCCCGGCACCACTGCTCCCACATCCGCAGCGTATCAGAGGGAAGCGGAACGAACCTCTCCTTATGCCCACGACCGGGTCGTTCGCGGCGGTCATTGCCCATCGCTACTTCCCCCCTGGGCTTCGGTCTCTGCCTGCTCATCATCCGCGCGCACTGTGCTCTGATCGGCGACTTCGCCGCGTCGGTCGGCATCTTTGCGCGCCTCGAGGAGCACTTCAGCCCAACGCTTCAGCCACGCGGAGTATGCCAAGGCTTCGCTAGACAGGAGCCGATGCTGAAGAGAGTCGAGCTTCGCCATCCAGTGCAGCACAGCCCCGCGGCAGAGGTCTGTCGGTGCCCCGGAGAGTGAGGAGCAGCCGTCCAGGGTACCGGCCATAAGGTCCTCCCACGCACGCTGGTACTGAGGCTTGCAGTCGTCCTCGCGGGACATAAGGAACGCGACTGTCTGGAACAGGCCGTGGTTGTGGAGCAGCGAGGGGAGGCCCGTGTACTGGGACCGGAACTCCGACTCGCTGTCAGAGGACGCTTTGCCCTTGGTATTGACAACAGCTTCATACGCTTTCTGCGCCCGCACGACATCCCGGTCAACCACTCCCGGCATCAACTCACTCTCCCTTCAACCACCTGACCGCTACACGTCCCCTGCCTATACTCTCTGTCCCGCCGATGTTCATCCGTCCTCGGACTGTCTTCCAAGCTTCAGCCATCGCATCCTTAGCCGGTTTGGTGGTCTTAGGCGTGTCCCGAGCGCCGCTGTCATTGGTCAACACCGAGCGTGCGGCAACCGGCGAGTGCAGGAGGGTCTCGGGCGGCAGCGCCTCCTCGCTCCAGAGCCCACCGACATCGACAGTCTTCTCTGCCGTGAGTCGGACACGGGTCATCGTCTGGGTAGCATTCTCTACGAACCACTTGAAATCGGCATCTGATAGCACGACAAGAGAAGTCTGGAGCTTACTGCGCCAGAAATCGAACTCGTCGCCCTGAGGCATCGCACTGTGCACGAGCCACCGAGAGAGGTCTGTGAGATCGAACTTGTCATGTCGGGATACGGTGAAGTCATATCTGATCAACTGAACATGCTCGGAGGCATCATCGGATCGGAAGACGACATTAGACGGAGTATCCTCGCCGCTCTCCGGGACGAGGCACTCACCATCCTCTACGGGGTCAGGTACATCCCAGCAGGGCCGCTTCTCGCACACTTCGAGGTTGCGGCGGAGGACAGCCAATGCCGCCGGGCACGTCGTCCAGGCGAAGCCGCCCATCAGTGATTGTACCGGGAAGAGGATGATGCGAGCATCGTGCGGGCTCACTGCACCCTGCCACATTGGCTGTTGTCCCGGCTCATTCCCAAACAACCACAAGGCCAAGTCTTTATCGTGCTGCTTAACGAGGTCGCGCAATGCCCCGCGCACACTCGATCCGTGAAGCACCGGGAAGTTCGTATACACTTCCCTCTGGATCGGCTGGTCGATGGCTCCCAGTCCCTGCCCAACGCCGACGTGCACTGGTTCCTCAGCGTAGAGGAACAGGATGTCCATCACGTCATCAGACATAGTCCCAACTCCCCACGAAGCTCAGTCCCATGCCAGGCGTATCGCTCGGACTCTCATCGCCGAAGAGACTCCCGTGCAGCTCGCCGAGTTTCTCACGTGTGATCTTTTCGAGTGCCTCGAAGAAGTAGACCGTTCCTGCCGGCACGGCACTGCTACTCCCCCGCGACCGCCCCTTCGCCACGTTGTAGCCGCCGACTGATACGCCCCCGCTCAGAGCGACTGAGATCAGCCTCACTTTGCCTATGCCGGGCATGTCGCCCGAAAGGACATCGGAAGAGCACTCGAGCCACTCCGGATACCAGCCGTGGGAAAGGACGACGGGCGAAGCGAGGTAGATGCTGAACCGGCATAACGGGTGTTCTGGCGGCTCCGGCCACTTCACGGTAACGGCGTTGCGCAACACGGCCCAGCGGCTCTCTCCGCCAAGTTGGATGACGTTCCGGTAACCGGACGGGTCGAGCCCCGCGACGTCGATCACCAGTCCGACGACAGCATGGCTGCCTGCATCCGTGTCCACTCGCGGAGTCACAACACCTATCTCGTAAAGATGACCGTCTCTGGTGATCTTCTGATCCGCCTTGAGCGCTATCCCCGCTCTCGGCTTGACGGAGTAGAGGTGTTGGTTCTCAACGATCTGACCCGGGGGGTGACCGCCGAGAACTGACTGCAGATCAGCCCCCGTCAGCAGACTGGAGGCACGCTCGGGACGTTCAAAGGCCCCCGTATTGGTGAGCCAAAGAGGATGGAGAGGAGCTGGCAGACTCGTCTCTACGTCGACGTTGCTCGCCAGTGGCCGCAGTGGTCGCAACAGATGGCAGCTCCCGTCGTCCTTGTCGCGCAGTACATCAGCGGGCAGGGGGAAGAAGGGCTCGACGAGCTCTCCATCCGGTTCCCAACGTGCTATGAACGGGCCACGTATCGAGAGGTCGCTTGGCCCCGTCTCCCAAGGCGCGCCAATGGCGTACACGACGTCATTGAGCGCATCGGGCACCTGGCCATCCCGCTTCAGGCCAGAGTACTCACCAATGTCCGTTCCCATGGCCCGGAGGAGTTTGCCGCGAAGCGCTCCGATGACCGTCCGGGGCAGCGGCGGGAAGAGTGATTCGGCTACGTGCTCTTCGCCGGCCTCGAATGGTCTGCCGTCGCCGAAGAACCAGTTGTCCACGGCCTCGATGAAAAGGACCATGCTTACTCCTCGCCCCCAACCGTCAGGAACCGCGCGATCAGCAGCCAGTTTACGAGTTCCTCGTACGGTGCTGCGGGACGCGCGAGACCGGCGTCACCTGGCACTAATTGCGATTGGCCAGGCTGCTTCCGCCATGCCCTCATGAGGCTCAAACACGTATCCCGGAGATCAGTCTTCTTCTGCTGCAACCGCGCCAGTTGCGTTTTCTCCTCCTTCGTCGCACCACGGCGCGGTCGAGGCAGAGCGATCTGTCGGTCAAGTACGCGGGTGAACTCGGCCTCCTGCGCTTCGGGTGTCAGACCGATAATGAGCTGGGCCTCGGACTGCAGCCGCGATGGCAGTCCGCGAGACAGCGACCCCACGTGCTGGTCTTCGAAGAGATCAATGGCCTTGGAGATGGCGGGGACGAGATGGGTGTCGTCGCATACGAAGTGACCACCTGCCCGGACTGGCGCTCCGCCTCGCTTCAGCACCGAAATTGCCACGGCGTTGCGACCATAGTCTTCCTTTGCAGCAGTCTTGCATTCTGACTGAGCAGTTCTGATGGCCCGGATGAGTGGGCTGGAGTGATGAACTACGGCGATACCAACACTTGCCGAGGCCTCGCTGCCCATTAGACAGAGAATGCGGCGTCCAGCCTTCCGCACGAAGCCGTCAGCGCGGTCAGGATCAGGAATCCATGTGCCATCGCTCCAATGGCCCTGTCCGGTAAAGGCAAAGCGAAGGGCGTGCGCAAGGTCCAGAGCTCGTCGTGCCGGTACCAGGGCGAGAAGATCGTCGCCCCCCGCATAGACCAGCTTGCCAGGGTACTGCTCCTCAACAATCTGCGGTGCAAGGTGCAATGCAAAATCGCGCAGTGCCGCGCTGATAGCCTTGTGGAATGAGGGGCAGACCAGGCGCCTGTGGTCGAGCACTTCATCCCATTCTCCAGCGAACCAGTCCTGCCCCACAATCTCTTCGGCGATGATGTCTTGAAGCTCCGGGGCATTCGTCCCGGAAAGCCACTTCCCAACTTCATCGCCGTCGAACGCGAGGACAGCGAAGTACCTGCCCGGGGCGCGTATGTTTGCGCTCGTTGCGGCCTCCAGAAGCGTGGCCTGCGCCTGGCGGAATCCGGGCAAGTCACCCAGCCAAGCGTTCGCCTGTGCTCCGAAGTCGTTCAGATGACGTTCCTTGACGAAGAAGTGTGGGAAGAAGACATCGCCGTCGTAGTTGAGGAGCGTATGCAGGCTTCTCCGCAGACCATCGTCCCCGATGGCCTCAATCGCCATCTTGTGGCGTCGCAACCTGCTGTGCTTCGCAGTATCGGGGAACGCGGATGCATCGAGCTTCGCGACGAACGCCGCCAGCGCTTCGAGAAGTGGATGGCCTTGGGGCTCAGGACCATCGGCGATCTCGGTCGCGGTGGCTATCAGCTCCGTGACGAAGTCGGCCGCTGCGATGGTGCTGGTTGAAGGGAAACGCTCCTCTCCATCAATACAGGCATCGACTACCTGGCTCTCGGACTGGGCAAAGCGCTTAACGGCACAGACAGCGCAGAGTCGCTCCTTTCCGTCCGGCTTGACTTCCCGATGCCGTCCCTGCGACTGAAGCGATTCAGCGATGCTCCCCCAGAGCTTCCGCACTTGTGGCCTTGAGGCTGTCGGACCGCTCCCGAGTACTGACCGCTGCCCGCAACAGGTGCATAGCTCCCCCTCCTGATCGGCACGCTCGAAGTGCCGCGTGGCCTTCACGCTCTCCGAGAACCGGTCGGCAAGTCCGTAGAGCCTACTGTAGGCGGTGCCGATCTGAACCTGACTGCTCCGCGCGCGATCGCCAGTGAAGAACTTGAATGCCTCGTCGAACTGATCGTCAGAGGGATCCGGGAAGAGCCCGTCATACTCCGCCTTCGCCAGTCTGGCCCACTCCAGGCCCCCCCCGTCCGGAGGCTCGGGCCACGGGTGGATCGCATAGTATGTGCGCCAGAAACCACTGATCTGCTCTTCCCACTGCTGATCAGGCGACCACATTGAGCCAGACCATCTATGGAGCGATCTCGCGACGTCGGATGCCGCCGCCTCCCATGTGTTGTCCACAGCGTCCTGACACTCGTGAGCAAGGTCCTCCGCGTCCTCAGTCGGCACAAGTGCTACGAATCGGTGGGGCAGAGAGGCGATGCTTCGGAGGCGCCGATCGGTGGACAGCCGATCAGTCCAGTGTTGGCCCAGCTCCGGGTCGGCATCGAGCAGCGGCTGTCCACGCAGGTCCGGATACAGGATCGCGTCAGGGCCCAGCTTCGTGACAATGGGGCGCATCGCATGCCACGCAAGGAACGAGATGAGGTAGCTCCCCATCCAGAAGTCCTGGCTCCGTCGCGATGGAGCTATGAACTGCTGCACCGGCCCAATCTGAAATATCAGGTGCGCCGGACGTGGTAGGGCTCCCTCCACAGCGCTCGCGGCGTCCATGTGCGCCCAGATCGGGATGTCGGGCATCCGGGTCGTGGCTGGCAGGTAATCCCAACTGGCGTCTCTCGCTGCGAGCCGCTCCTGCATCAGCCGCCAGAGGACCCAGTAGGCGGTCTTGGCTTCTTCTCGGGCCCTGCCTAGCAGATCGTCGATGACGTCGGTCATGGCCGGCGCAGCTTGAGCGAACCCATTGACATCGTCGACGACTTTGTAGGGCTCCCCCGACAGCGGGTGATACACCCAGCCGTCGAACTGCACTACCGGCCTATAGCCGCTCGCGGGCCTGTCGATACACTCGCGGTCGGCCGCAGATGCGATGTGGTCACTGGGTTTGACGATCTCCTGCAGACTCGAGACATCGGCATTATCCAGCTTGGTGACACGGCGCACGGCTTCCTTCGCCTTTGCCGGGTGCCCTTGTACGTCGAGCACCTTATCCGGCAAGTCGTGCAGCCACGCGGCGATCTTGCGCTGCCACAAGCTGAAGTCGCTCAACTTGGCCCGCCCCCTGCTATGATGCTGACCGGCAGACATTTCATTAACTCACTGGCCAGCGCTTTAAAGTCATCCTCAGTCGGGACGTCTGCCTGAGTCGTCTGCGGCGGTTCTGTGCGCTTTGCATGGATGGAGCAGGTATCAGGCAGGAAGGCCCCCCGCATCGGGGTGAGTATCGCCGTGATCCTCGGATCGTGGGAGCCCCCGAAGCCGACCAAACTGATCACGAGCGGCGAAGCCCGCCTCGCCGGCTCCCCCAATATGATGGGGTCGAAGGTCGTGCGTGCCCGCTTGGCGGAAATCCTCTTCGCCCTCTTCTCTGTCTCGCCCTCCTCTAGCAGCTTCTGTCGCCATTGCTCTCGTACGCTGTTAGAGAAGAAGCCTCTGGGAAGACCGAACGCGAGATCATCAATCTCACTGCCAGGCTGCGGCCCACCCCACAGCCATTCCTTGATCTGATTCGATTGGCTATTGAACCTGCAGGCCCGGTTCGGGACGATTCCCGAGTACTCGCCCCGAAGATACTTCTGAATGCCCTCCCCCACCGAGCTCAACGCGTCCCTCCACGCCTCCGGCGACGCACGCCAGCCCCCATCCCAGGCGTAGATGGGCGTCGAAGCTGTGAGATGCGGCATATGGTCGACAGTCCCTCCAGCCAGCTCTCCAGGCAGCACTGATCTGATGGCCGCTCTCGCTGCATCGAGGCCCTCGGAGATCGCCGGGCCAAGACGTTCGCGAGCGCAGTTAACCAGCAGCGGTGGTTCTGTAAGGGAACTGCTCTCTCCGCTCAACTGCCAGTCCTGCAGCAGGAACGCGCCGAAGCCGTGCCGGCTCCGGCCGCCCAGCCCTCCCAGAGCTGACGCGACCCACATTGCGTATCCGGCCGCCAGAAGGCGCCCGCAATCTGGATCGGCGTCAGGGCGGGTTAGCAGCGTAACAGAGAAGCCTTGCCCAGGCGTGAGGTGATGGCTGCTGGCGCCCCTCTCGCGACCGTAGGCGAGATAGATGGCGCCAGAGTGGTTTCTTCGATTGAGACTGAGGCTTTGGGCAGTGTTGCAGGGGACTTCGTCGGGGCGGATCAGGACCCCGCGCTTCGGTCGAGGGGTGATGCCTCCGAAGACATCGGCCTCTGCCAGATGGATGGCGTCGACTTCAGAGGTTAGGCCGGCGGCGATGGCCCGGAACCAGTAGCGCACGAGCCCGCGTAGTGATGCTGGCCGAAACTCAGCGTTCTGGCCCCCGTCGCGCGCCCCGTGTAGGAAGGCGGGACTAAGCAGTATCCCTCTCACGGTGAGTCTATTGGCCCTCAATGTGGTCCCCCGATGCGCGGCCTAAGCCCTGTTGTGCCCTGTGTCACTGGTCTATTCTCCGTCTACTGCAGCATACCTTCTTACGGCGAAGCTTCGAGTAGTCGCATCATGTGACCATGCGACATGTGCTCATCGTCTGCACGCCGTGCTTTGCAGCCAATCCAGCGTGGAGAGAACCTGAAACGGCAGAGGGGAGTGCGTAAGCCATGGCGAAAGTGGCGGCATGACACCCGCAGCACTGTGTAGAAGGCCAGCCTTCCTGTGCCGTTGCCTGAGAGGACGGCCAAGCTGGCTCAGGCTGACATCGTATCCGACCCGCCGAGGAGAGATCGACGCACCAGGGGGACGGGAGCTTGCAGCCAGTATATGGTGACAGATACGAGGTCATCTGGCGCTCTACCCAAAGGGCGACTGGGGTTATTCTGCTGCTGGTCTGTCTCGGTGGCGTCGCCCTCGCGTGGGACGGCTCTGAGACGGGCAACTCGGTGCGCATCGCGGGACTACTGGCAAGCGTCGTGGCGCTGGGAGCGCTCCACAACAAACTGATTGTGGAGGACAACAGATCAGGCCAGGTCGTGCTGCTCGGTGCCACGGCTGTAATGGCGTGCGGCGCGATAGTGCAGGCGCGCTTTATGTCCTCGGTCCCCGTAAGCTTGCGGGGGAGCTTCTTTACCGGTCTTCCTCTTGCGATCATTGCGGGCGCCATGGGGGCTCGGCTGCTGACCGCACGCTGGACTCACTACTGGCCGATGATGATGCTGGGCGCGGTGTTCATCGTTGGTGCTCTTGCTGTAGCGGGCACAGGACCCGGGAGTACCAGGCTGGCGCTCATGGGCATTCAGCCGGCCGAGTTCGTCAGGCTCCTGGTCATCGGATTCATGGCGGGCTACTGTGCTCTTGCCGGGAACCGTTTCCGAGCGCTGCGCCCTCGGCGCATCGTAGGTCGGTTGATCCATCTTCCCCGCGGACCTGTTGTCCTTCCTTTGCTCGTGGGGGTAGCCGCTACAGTCGGCTTGCTCCTCCTGGCACGGGACCTGGGCCCGCCAATCATGCTGGTTGGTCTTGCAGGGGCCATGCTTGCCGCAGACACGGGAGTCTGGGCTTGGGCACTGGCCAGTTTCGGCATTGTCGGCGGCGCTGGGTGGCTCGCATACTACGCAGCCGGTCACACCATGTTCGCGAGGATCGCGGAACGGATTGACATGTGGCTGACACCATGGGAGAGTTCGCACCCGTACGGCGTGCATGTAGCCCAGTCCCTTTGGGCGATTGCCTCAGGCGGAGTGCGCGGTTTTGGGCCTGGCAGGGGTTGGCCTGAGCTCGTTGCGCGGTCTGAGAACGACATGGCATTTGCAGCGGTGGCTGAGCAGCTTGGGATGGCAGGCACATCCGCACTTTTCGCAGGCATTGCGGCTATTGTGCTCGGCGGACTGGCGATCGCTGCAAGTGAGCGGTCTCGGTTCCTCCGCTTGGTCGCGTACGGCATATCATGCGCCGTCGGCCTGCAGACCATAGTCATCATGGCAGGGAACACGGGCCTGCTGCCACTAACCGGTATCACGTTGCCACTGGTATCACGCGGCAACTCCTCGATCGTGGCGACTGGACTCGCGCTGGGAGTGCTGATCTCCATTGGGCGAAGCTCAACTGCGCCAACCGATCATCATTGGCTGCGTAGCATCCGTGTAACGCGATGGCTCTTTCTCGGGGCCCTTGTGATTGTCATGGCTCGCACACTCGATCTCCAAACGCTGAGTGCCGATGAGGTCGCCCTCCGTTCGTGGCGCGGTCCACAGGCAGACGGTGTTACGCGGCCGGTGGCGAACCCACGACTCCACATCGTTACACAAGGGCTCAAGCGGGCCCCCATTGTCGATCGGCGCGGCAGAGCACTGGCCCGAGAGAGCAATGGTCGCGGGCGGGTCTATCCCTACGGACCGGCAGCAGTTCATGTGGTCGGCTACGTTGCGCCGCAGCGTCTGGGTGGTCCGCAGGGAGTTGAGAAGACACATGATAGGTGCCTCACGGGGATTGGTAATCCGAGAGATAGGTTGCGCGTGCTGCGCGGCTACGGCAAGCCGCTAGGTTGGCGGCCAGGCGCGCGTCGAGTCAAGCTCGCTATTGACGCCGATTTGCAGCAGCAGGCTTATGAATTGCTTCGGCGTAGCAGTTCGGGCGCAGGAGCGGCCGTCCTACTAGACTCCCGCACTGGTGAAGTACTTGTGGCAGCGACTGCGCCCTCATTCGATCCGAATGCGCTCAACGATGAAACGTGGTGCCGCCTGCGCGTGGACGAAGAGGACGCCCCTCTGGTTAACCGAGCGACTCACGGGCTCTACGCCCCGGGTTCCGCGTTCAAACCGGTCGTGGCCGCTGCGGCTCTCGAGTCCGGTCTGTCACCTGTGTTCCACTGCAGCCACGTGATACCCAGGGCCACCTGGGAGTACAATGGTATCCGGTTCGCAAGAGAAGGGATTCACGACCTCGAGGGGCAAAGGCCCCATGGCCGAGTGGACCTTGGCGAGGCCCTACGTGTGTCCTGCAATGTCTATTTCGCCCAGCTTGCCCTGGAGCTTGGCCCCGATGCCATCGCGACCTATTGCCACAGCTCTCTGGGGTTGGAGCGTGGCATGGATCGGATGAGACTGGCTCAGAACTTGCCCGATGTCGGCTACGGTCAGGGACATCTGCTGGTAACGCCGCTATTCATGGCGCGCTTCATGGCAGCGGTAGCGAACGGGGGCAAGATGCCCGAGCCGGTCTGGCTCTCTGATGAACGAAGCTCGATGACAAGCGCGATGTCAATGAACACGGCGCGCACGCTCGCGGGCATGCTCCGTAACGCTGCGGAGGAAGGAACGGGGCGCGGCGTGTTCAGCGGCCTGGGGTACGACGTAGCGGGGAAGACAGGCACGGCTCAGCTTGGGGCCGGCTTACAGCCGCACTCTTGGTTTGCCGGTTTCGCACCGTACCGCAGGCCTGAGGTAGCTTTCGCGGTCATCGTCGAGAACGGGGGATGGGGCAGCCGGAGCGCCGGCCCGATTGCTCGCAGGCTGGTCGAGAACGCCCTAAGCGACGAGTGAAGCCGGAGGAGGTGTTGCTTCTTGTCACTCAGGGACTTCAGCCGCCGGTTTGGGGAGGAGTTTCGCAAGATCTTCGATCACGATAACTGGCAAGCCGTGATGAATGCTGTTGAAGACGCCATGATCGCCAGCAGCGACAAGTACGGGGGCGAGCGCGTTCATAGCATCTATGTGATCCACGCCGGAGAAAGGAAGTATGAGGCACTGCCAACGGTCGAACAGATCAAAGAGCGCCTCACGGATCGAGCAGAGGAGGAAGGGTACGAGTTCGCTGGCCCGCTGGAAGTACACATACGACGCATCTCAGACAGCGACGAGTTGGATGTCAAAGGCTATCTGGGAGACGTAAGTGCGACCAAGCCCAGACTCGAGGCAGCCCTGCTCTTCGAAGATGGCGACAGCCGAGTGGAGATACCGGGAGACACCAAGCTGTGTGCAGGAAGTAATGAACCGGCGTTGGCGTTTGATATGGAGACGACGGAGTACGTAGTCCTTGTACCCAACCCCTCCGGCGATGTCTCACGCAGACACGCGCGAATATGGATGGTAGGTCATCACGACTTCCGAATAGAGGACCTCGGCAGCACGAACGGGACGTGGGTCAATACGGAACGAGTCTCTGCAGACACGAAGCTGCAATATGGGGACGAGATCCAGCTTGGTTCAGTTCGGCTGACGTTCGACAGACTGCTGCCCGTCAATGCCGTGCTCCGATCCGCAAGCGGCCTGACAGAACCAATCGAGCAGCAGCTCAGTAACGACCGTAGCTGGCGAATCGGAAGGGATGCCAGCTGTGAGATACAAATACCGTCTTACGCTGCTGATGTCTCCAATCTGCACGCAGAGGTGGCACCGGGACCAGGAGGCTACTGGCTTCGGGATACGGGAAGCCGGAACGGCACCTTCCTGAAACGCACCGAGGAGAGGATCGACGTTTCCGAACGCGGCGAAGTCCGGCTGCGCGATGGCGATGAATTCGTCCTCGGTGGCGAGGTCGTACTCACCTACTCCGAGGAATGAACGGCATGGCTCTCAGCGAGTACTTGCTCGGTGGACTGTTGTGGCTCGCATTGCTCGGGGCAAGCATAGTACTGCTTGTGCTTGCGCTCCGGGCAGGTCGGGAACCAAGGTGACATGGTAAGGGACCTTGCTGAGCAGACGACCGCGACCCGCTTGATTATCCGGACAGCCAGCGTCTCCCGTGCGGGCAGGCGGCGGTCCAATGAGGATCGCTGTCTTGTCAGTCAACAGGTTGGAGCAGAACACGGGACTCGCATGATGGCGGCTGTAGCGGATGGCGTTGGTGGTAGCAGATTTGGGGAGGCCGCCGCGGAGCACGCGATCGGCGCAGTACAGGGATGTGCCGACCTTTTTCTGGCCGAGTGTGCTGATGGGCGCGAAGCACTGGACACCGCTCTTCAGGAGGCCCAGGAGGCCGTCTTGGAGCTGCGAGAGCAGGTAGGAGGCGCCGCTGCGACTACGCTGACGGCTGTCGCAGTTGAGGGGGACGTCCTTGAGTTCTCCCATGTCGGGGACAGCCGGCTATACCTTCTGCGCGACGGGCACATTCGTCTGCTCACCGAGGATCAGCGCGACCGCGATGGCGCGTTGCAGCAAGCTGTCGGCTATCTGGACTGCCCGAAGGTGTCCTGCGGCCGTGAGCGGTTGAGGCTCGGCGATGTTGTGCTGCTGTGCACGGATGGTCTGGCTCCTAATGGGGGTCTTAATGACAGAGAGATCGCGGCGAGGCTGAGGTTCGACCAGCCGCTGAGAGAACGTCTTGAGGGACTTGCGGACGAGGCGCTTCGCCGCGGCAGTCAGGACAACATCACCGCGGTAGCCCTCGAGATCAGTGAGGCGGCCCCGACGGAGGTGCCTGAGAGTGGGGAGGTGGCCGAAGGCAGAGAGGGCCCGAGAGGCGGGGTCTCGTTGCACCGTCAGTGGCTGTGGCTGATCGCCTCGGGCTTCATCATGCTGACCATTGGGATCCTCACCGGGTGGTTCGCCGCGCAAATCACGTTGTGGCCCGCACCGCGACCCTTGGGCTCTCCGCCGGCCCTCAGTGGTTTTGAGCACGTGGCTTCTGTCGCCGATGGCAGTCGACTGGCCGGCGCATCCTCGATCGGGGGCATAATGGTTATTCAGCCGGACGGGGAGATCATGGTCATTGCTGTTCGTGGCGCCGTCGCAGGAAGGCGGCTGTTGGGACGGGTCTCGGTCGCATCCGGACCGAGCGACTACATCGCCTACTGGGACGACGCGTCGCAAGCTGTCGTTCGACGGACCCGAGAGCAAGTAGATGCAGTCTTCGCGGACATTCCTTCTGCGCCAGATAGCATCGCTGTTGATCCAGACCACAACATATGGCTCATTGTCTCAGGCAAGCTATACGTAGCGAGAGCTCAGCATCCGCCGGCAGAGGAAGAGGGAGCGAACAGGCCTTGAACAAGGGCGATGTTATCGCGGACCGCTATGAATTGCTCGAACTGTATCGCGGAGGCCTCTTCACGGAGGTCTGGCGCGTCAGCGATGGCCTCCTCGGCCGCGAGTGTCTGCTCAAGATGCCCAAGGTCCCCCCGTCGAGTCCGCAGGAAGCTCGGCAATTCATCAACGAAGCGCAGGCTATGGCCAGGATCGCCGACAAGAGCCATATCGCCGAGGTCTTCGACGCCGGAGAGCATGAGGGCAGACCGTACTTCACTCAGGAGTTGGTCACCGGCGGCTCTCTGTCGGAGTATCTTGACCGACATGGAGGAAAGCTTGGCGTTGAGGAGGGCCTCAGGCAACTGATAGACGTGTGCGAGGGGATCAGGTGTGCGCACGAGGTAGGTGTTGTCCACGGTGACATAAAGCCTGACAACGTTGTTCTTACGGAGAATGGTCGCGCCAAGGTGGTGGACTTCGGTACCGCAATCAGGCTCAGTCGGTCAACGCTGCCTTTGGATCAGGTGATGGCCACGCTGGAGTATCAGGCTCCCGAGCATTATCGGCCGGGTCAGTACGGCAAGGTTGATCACCGTACGGACATCTGGGCACTCGGCGTTACCATGTACGTTGTCCTCGCCGGAAGTCATCCCTATCGTCTCTCGCCCGACGCCGGCTATGTGGCTTGGGCGGACGCAGTACAGCAGCCCCCTGACCTTCAGCACGCTCCCGCTGAAACGCGGTCCATCATAGCGAAGTGCCTTCAGCCCTTCAAGCGGGACCGCTATCAGACGGTTGAGCAGCTTCTCTCAGACCTGAAGAAGGTACGCGCGCAAAGAGAGCAGACACCCGTCTCAAAGGCGAGACGTCTCCTGGCTGAGGGCATCAAGCTCTACAAGACAGAGAAATACGACGAGGCGCTGAAGCTCCTCGAGCAGGCAGAGCACTTCGCGACGTCTCCGAACCTGTTGGCCTGGAAGGGAGTCGTGCTGGAATGCCTAGGCCGGCCCGGTGCCGCATTCAATGCATATGAGGAAGCAGTGGCGCTTGATCCACAGACGGAGTCTGCGAAACACTCGCTACAGCGCTTGAGGGCATCTGGACTGGCGGCAGACGAGCCCGAGTTCGTGGACAAGGAGATCACGTGCGCGTGCGGCCGCACTTTCATTTGGTCCGCTGGTGAACAGGAGTGGTATCGCGACAAGGGTTTTGACCCACCCAAGCGATGCCCAGAGTGCAGAGAGAAGAAGAAACAGAGAGCCGCGGCGGGCCAGCCGAACAGATATCAGGGGACCGTGAAGATGGTCAGCGCCGACCGCGACTGGGGACACATCCAGGTACCGGGCATGCCCGATATCTACTTCCATATTACTGGGCTGAAGTACGATAGGATGCCCGTACCCGGAGAAAAGGTTCTCTTCCAGCTCACGAAGAACCCGCGAAAGCCGACACGGCCGATGGCGATAGAGGTCGAGCCGGTCTAGGCGCCTGAGATTGACATAGGTAGGCCCTCACGGGCTGTCCCTGTCACACCACCGTGCGTACGGGTCCGTACACGGCGGTTCGATCAGATTGAGGCTGCGTCCCTGACGCGCAGTTGTGGCAGGCCCAG
>JAYENL010000317.1:0-3627 GCA_034722055.1 Armatimonadota bacterium | reverse complement strand
CCGAGCTGGGAGATACGGACGTCATCGCAGCAGCCACTGAGGAAGTCACTGCGCGTTCGCGGGCCCGCAGGATCCTCGCTATCTCCGCCATCGCACTGGCCACTATCCTCCTGGCGGGCGCCGTGGTGCTGCTGGTGGCCACGCACAGTTGGGTGGCCAGCGGCACCATCGCCCCGAACGTGACCATCGCCGGGCTCGACGTCTCCGGCATGGCCCGGCAGGAGGCCCTCGGTGCCCTGCGCACGCGCTGGGTCCCCAGTCTGCCTGACGCCGTCACACTCATCTTCCCCGGCGGACAGTGGGACGCCCGGCGCGACGAGCTCGGCGTTGAGCTGAAGCTCCAGGAGGCCGTGGACGAGGCCGTGAGCGTGGGGCGCGGCGAGGGCATGCTGGCGGCGCTCGCCACCCGCCTGGCCCTGGCCCGCGATCCCGTGCAGATCCAGGTCCCGGTGGAGATTGACGAGGAGACGCTCGAGGACGCCGTCGGCGGCCTGGCGGAGATCGTGGATCGCGATCCCGTTGACGCCGACATCAAGGTCATCGGCGATGAGGTCGGGGCGGTGCCCGGCAAGGTCGGCCGGCTGCTGGACATTGATGCCACCATGCGCGCCGTCAGCGCGGCGCTGGCCGATCCCCGCGCCGAGAGCGTGCAGGCCATAGTCCACACCCAGCAGCCCGCGGTGACGGCGGAGGACCTGGCGCACATCGAGGTGGTGCTCGCCGCCTACAGCACGCCCTTCAACCCCGGCCGCGCGGACCGCACCCACAACCTCACGCTGGCCGCCCGCAAGCTCAATGAGGTCGTCATCCGTCCCGGCGAGGAGTTCTCCTTCAACCGGACCGTCGGCGAGCGCCTCGTGGAGGAGGGCTATCGTCAGGCCCCCATCTTCATCAACGGAGAGGTGCAGCCCTCCACCGGCGGTGGTGTCTGCCAGATCGCCACTACCACCTACAACACCGCCCTGCTGGCCAACCTCGACATGATCGAGCGCCACCCTCATTCCCGGCCGGTTGACTACGCTCCCACCGGGCGGGACGCCACCGTCTACTGGGACCAGTACGACCTGCGCTTCCGCAACAGCCTCAAGCATCCCGTCCTGATCCTCACTGAGGTCGGGAGCTCGCAAGTCACCATTCGCATGCTCGGTGCCCGCGTGGACGACGCCGAGGTTGAGCTGACCCGCGAGGGGCTGACCCGCATCCCGCACGACACCGAGGAGGTCGAGGAGCCCGAGCTGGAGGCCGGCGAGACCGAGGTGGAGCAGGAGGGGCGCGACGGCTGGCGCGTCACCCTCTACCGGAGGGCCACCCGCAAGGGACAGGTCGTGCGCGACGAGAGGCTGCACACGGACTACTACCGCCCGCAGAAGGAGATCATCCAGATCGGCACCAAGGCTCCGGAGAAGCCCGAGGGCGCGCCGGAGGAGGGCGCCCCTGCCGAGCGGCAGCCCGACCATCCCCCCGACACGCCCGCCTCCGCCGAGGGCCGGCCAGGCGAGAGCACTCCACGCTCAACCGACGACCAGCCATAGCGCCACCACGGCCCTGGCCACGGCTCCCAAGACACGCGCCCCTTGACTTGGCGGCGCTCCACCAATATACTTCCGGCTGATGGCAGCTCCCCGTGCCGGTGGTGCGGGTAGCCAGACTGCTGTGCACCCGAGGTGGTAGCCCGTGCGTGACAGACGCCAGGGACGCACGATCCTCACTGTACTCGCCATCCTCGCGATCATCGGCACGCTCTTCTTCCTCGGACAGATCTTCGCCCAACAGGAGCCTCCCGGCATGCCGCCCGGTGAAGCAGGGGGCCCACCCGGTGGCGAACCCGGTGCCATGCCCCCCGGCGAGATGGGCATGGGCGGGGAGATGGGGATGATGGGTGGCGAGATGGGCATGATGGGCGGCGGCATGGGTGGCGCCGCCGCTCCCGCGGGCGGGCTTCGCTGGCAAAGCAACACGGAGCAGTTTCGTGAGGAGCTGCTTATGACCTACGAGGAGTTCCTCGACGAGACTGGTCAGCCCCGGGCCCTCATCCCTGATGCCTACCTCTACGACGAGGAGGACAACCCGGAGGAGTACACCGAGACCCAGTGGATGCAGTTGCAGCGCATCTACGCCGGCCGGCGCGTCGTCGAGGAGGTGGCGGTCACCGCCGGGAAGCCCGGCTTCGGACTCGCCACCCGCCTCAATCGGGAGATCGCGGTCAAGCAGAAGGAGCTGGACGCTGTCCGCCACCTCTACGAGGTGGGCCTGAACAGCTTCACCTTCGAGATCGGCTACCCGCAGGTTCGCAGCGAGGACATTCGCCCCGGCACCAGCAACATCCCCATCCAGGTCGGGGTCATCATGAAGCCCAAGCCGGGCATCGAGAAGCGCTTCCCCAGCCTCGTCTACCGCAAGCTCAAGCCCTTCGACCACTATGGCACCGACCGCCAGCTCTTCCACATCGTGGATTACGAGGGCGGCATCTTCAACCCCAAGAAGGTCTGGCTCTGGAACGGCGCTGTGGCAGAGTGGAACAGCCTCTGGGGTCAGAACTCCGTAGAGCTCACGCTCTATGACGTCGCCGGCGACGACATCGTCAGCGCCACTCAAGGCGCAGGCCTCACCGGCGGCATCTGCGCCAACCTGGTGCACCCCCACGACCTCAACTACGGCCCCATGCCCGGGTTCAGCGAGATCAGGCCGCCTCGCGATCTCAGCTTCGAGGGCGGCTCGCTCGACCTCGACTATAAGAGGGGCTGGTACTTCAGCTTCAGCTTCAACGTCCCGTTGGGTCAGCTCTCGGCGCTCGACCGCGCGGAGGCAGTGCTGATCGGCACCGGTGGGCTCGAGGGCTCGCGTGGCGCCACCCAGGCTCCGCCGCCGGGTGCTGGAGCCTTCGAGGCCGCATCATCGCGCGCAGCGGCCGCGGCCGGAGCCGAGCGCGCTATGGGCGCCGCCCGCACAGGTCTGCCCATGATGGGCCAGCAGATTCCGCCGGGCTTCTACTGATCGCCAACATGGCACGATCCCACAGCGCGCCTCCGATAATCGGGGGCGCGCTTCGCGTACGGCCACCGCAGGTTGGCGGACAGAGCCTGGAAGGTGCATGGTGCACCGCGACGAAGAACCCCGAGGCGACCACGCCTGTTCCCAGTTGGTGACTGCACATGGTGATCGACTGCCACGTCCACATCCAGGGCCACCGGGGCACCGCCGAGGACCGCATGGGATACCTGCTGGAGTACGCCGACCGCATGGGCATCGACAGGCTCTGCCTCAGCCTCGGCACCTCCCGCGATCGGACGCCCGACACCCGTATCGTCCGCGAGTCAAACGCCATGGTCCGGGACGCGGTGGAGCTTCACCCCGACCGTTACATCGGCTTCTGCTACCTCAACCCCTGCTACCTCTATGACTCCCTGGAGGAGATCGATCGCTGGATCGCCAATGGCCCCTTCGGCGGCATCAAGCTCTGGGTGGCGATGCACTGCGACCAGCCGAACCTGGATCCGATCTGCGAGCGGGCCGCGGAGCTCGACGTCCCCATCCTCCAGCACACCTGGATCAAGATCACCGGCAATCTCCCGCACGAGTCCACCCCCTGGCATCTCGCCCAGCTCGCGCGCCGGCACCCGGAGGTCA
>JAYENL010000316.1:0-55018 GCA_034722055.1 Armatimonadota bacterium | reverse complement strand
ACCGGCGGGAAAGAGGTGGACGGCCGCTGGCATCGCGACAGCGAGGAGTGTCGGATCGTGCCTGACGCCGTCGAGGGTGACAGGGCGGCCATGGTGGAGGTGCGGCCGGCCGAGGGCGTCGGTGAGCGGCGGTGGTATGCGTGGCTGCCGGCCCGGCGCGGCCACGACTACGTGTTCACGGCCCGCATGCGCACTGAGGGCGTCGCCGGTGACGGCTACGCCTACGCGGCGGTCTATCAGTACCGCGGGGAGGAGCTGATCAGCCACAGGGACGTCGGGACGCTGACCGGCACGACCGACTGGGAGGCGATGCGCTGGGACTTCAGGGCGGAGCCCGGGGCGGACGCCATCTTCATCAAGCTGGGGCTCTATCGGTGCCATGGCCGGGCGTGGTTCGATCGCGTCCAGCTCGTCGATGTCAGCGAGTTTGCATATCGCCCCCTGAACACCAGCAGCGGCGAGCCGCGTGACGGGCTGGTGACCTCGGCGCACCAGATGGGAATGTGCGACGCCGACTTCCCCCTCAAGCGCGCGGTCTCCATCGCACCCACAGATGACCAGAACCTGGTGCGTGAGATCCACGTGGAGGGCCGGATCGAGGGCTGGGCGGCGTCGGGGGTAGTGGGCCGGGCTGATGCCCGGTGGCAGCCACTGCTGGACGCCCGCGATCGATATGGGCGGCTGCGGGGTGCGGCCGGGGCCATGCTGCTGCACTACGGGGGCTTCTATCAGGGATCGGCCTGGGCCTACTTCGGCGTGAGCAACACACCGCTGTTCGGGCCGGGGGTGCCCGGCAGCGGCCGGGACCTGGCGCGGCTTGCCCGCTTCCTCCTGGACGGCGCCTTCCTGAGCCGGGTGTGGGCCGAAGACGACAGCTACCGGCCCGGCGAGACGGTCCCGGTGAGGGCCGGCGTCTCCACGTCGCGCGCCGGCGACTTCGAGGGGCGCGTGCGAATCACGCTCGGAGACGGACCCGCCGCTGTTACGAGGACGGTCACGGTGGCGGGCGAGTCGCCGACGGCGGAGGCCAGCGTCGTCATGCCTTCTGTGCAGCCGGGCGTGCTGTTACTGACGGCGGAGCTTCTCGGGGAGGATGGGGTCATCGACAGCGTCCGCGGCGGCGTGGTTGTGCGCGCCTCGGCCGCCACAGGAAGTGGCCCTCGGCTGACCTTCCGGGACAACTACTTCCGCCTCAACGACCGGCCGATGTTCCTGTTCGGCTCGGACACCTACAGCAACACCTACACCTCGCACGCGCTCAACCCGCTGCGCTGGAGCAAGATCCACACGATTGCGCGCGACGTCGGCCTGCAGGTCTACGAGAACCTGCAGTACAGCCACCCCGGCCACGAGATGACCGAGAGCGACTGGCGGGCATTCGAGGGCATGGCTCAGCTTCTGCAGCAGAGGGGGCTGGTGTTCATGCCCGGCCTGCTGATCGGGCACAACGTGGCGGTGGACGACCAGGAGCTCGCGGCCCAGGGCCGGCAGTGCTTCCAGTACACCCAACATCTGGGCGATGTGCCGGGGCTGCTGTGGTATATCAATGGCGACTACCACCTCCGCTACGAGGACACCGAGTGGCTCACGGAGGCCTGGAACGGGTGGCTTGAGGAGCGGTATGGCACTCACGGGGCTCTGCAGGAGGCCTGGGACGACCGCGAGCTCTTGCCGTTCGGAGAGCTGCCCTTCCCGCCGCGCAGCAGATCTGCGTGGGACGACCCCGTGGAGATCGACCGCTATCGCTTCAACCTGTGGCTGATGCGCCGGTGGAACCGCCACCACGTGGCGCAGATCCGCCGCGGCGACTCGCACCATCCCATCACCAGCGAGTACTACTCCCAGGCCTTCGGCGGCATCGACCAGCGCCTGACCATCGACGGACAGGATGTCGCGAACTTCGGCTTCTTCAGCACGCCCGGCGACGATCTGCGCATCCTGCCCGAGCGGCTGGCCTTCAACGACATGCGCGCGGTGGGCAAGGGCGTTAGCATGGGCGAGTACGGGGTGAAGACCCATCCGGCCTGGAGTGTGGACAACGGCGCGAGCGGCTACCACATCCAGCGCACCGAGCGGGAGCACAAGCAACTGTTCATGAGCGTGGCCGCCTATGCCCTGGGCAGAGGCGCCTCGAAGATACAGAACTGGTGCCTCCGCGACGCCGATGAGCGCGTCTTCCCCTGGGGGATCCTCTATCCGGGGCGCAACGTGCCCAAGGACGCGGCCTACGTCCACCGGAACCTGAGCATGATGTGGCGGATGCTGGCCCCGGAGTACGACCCGCCCGCAGTGACAGTGCTGGCCTCCGACGCCCTGCGGATTGGCAGCCACGAGGCCGCGGGACGGAAGGCTCTCTTCAGCGCGGCACAGGCGCTGCTGCGCCTGCACATGCGCTTCAACGTCCTCAATGCCGACGAGGCGCTCCCCGAGAGCACAAGCACGGTGGTGTGGCCTGCGGCCATCGCGGCGGATGAGGAGCACTTCCAGGCGCTGCTGGCGTGGGCGCGCGGTGGCGGGCAGCTTGTGCTCACCGGCTGCCCCGGCTGGTCGGGGAGCCGCGACCTCGTGGCAGAGCGGCGCATGCGCGATCTGCTGGGATGCACGGTGGGAAAGGTGGCCTTCAAGGGGGTGGAGCGGGAGGCCGGCGCAGCAGTGGCAGCCACCCTCCCGAACGGGGATACGACCTCGCTGCGACCGCAGGTACGTGTGAGCGGCCTGGCGCCCGAGGACACTCAGGTGCTGCTCGCCGCGGACGACGGGACGCCGCTCATTGTGCGACGGCATATGGGGAGCGGTACTATGGTGTGGATGAGCGATCCCATGGAGCTTGCCTACGAGGGCGACATGCTCGACCTGGCGCAGACGTACGAGTTCATGTTCAACTCGCTGCCCGAGCCACCGCAGAGGCTCCCCCTCACCCCTGATGACCGCCACGTGCATGTGATGCGCCAATCGACAGCGTCTGGGTCTGTGTGGGTGCTGTACAACACGATCCCGGGAGGCGAGCCACGCGACGTGGCCCTGCAGACGCCGGCGGGCGCGCTGCACCTGCGTCTGCATCCTGGCTGGCCAGCGGTGGCGGCCGTCAGCGATGACGGCCGCCTCCTGATGGTCCTGGCTGATGCGCCGCTGGGCGTCGATGCAATGACGCTCATCGGTGGTCAGGGCACTGTGGGGCTGCTCAGCCTGGATGGCGAGGACCTCCGCACCTCGCAGGCGGTGATGCTCTGTCCATTCTCGGCGTATCGGGGGCGGCTGGACCTGCGCGAGGGCCTTCAGGCGGAGTGGGGAGAGTGGGCTGACGGCAGGTGGGTGGCCCTGGACAGCGAGCCGGAGGTCGTCGAGGATGGCCGCATGGTGGTGACGCGGGACCAGGCGACGCTTGTGGCGCTTGCGTGCTTGCCCGAGCAGCGGCGGGCGTGGCGCCGGCACCTGGAGACGCTGTGCAGCAGGCCGTGGAGGCTCGCGGGCTACTGACAGGCGGAATAGACAGCATAGACCCCCACGTGACCTCGAAGCCAGCGACGGTGTTTGGTCTCCCAGAATCCCCGCCAGCCGACCACCCTATCCATGACGTGGGGTCGGCCACCAACGCGCCGGAGCAGCTCGTGGTCCAGGCACTCGATGATGGGGGAAACCGCCTCCATCAGCAGGCACGAGGCCTATGCGGTCGCGATGCCACATGCCGTCGTTGACCTGGTGCGGACCTCCGCCAGGCGGACGCCGGCCGATGCTGCGTGGGATGCGATGCCGGAGGTTGTTCCGGGCGCGATCCTATGTGACGCCAATACGCAGACGGCAGGTTCCACCCGGCCCACCCGCTAAGTGGCACAGGGGCCCCCCCCTGCGCGGCGTTTAGGCCCTCGGTAGAGCTACGTGCCGAGCGGAGATGCTTTGGATCTGAGGTGGACCCGTGGGCCTGTTCGCTTACGCTCACAGGCCTCACCGGGCGCTGCGTGCCCGGCAGCCCCTCCAGCGGGCACGCCGCGGATCTTCAACGCAACCAAGCGCCCGGCGCCTACCGGCCGCTCAGGACGCCCAGGATGTCCGTAAGGGACAGCAGGCCAGGACCCAGCAAGATCACGAAGAGGGCCGGGAAGATGCAGAAGACCAGGGGGAAGATCATCTTCACCGGGAGTGTCGCGGCCAGTTCCCTTATCTGCAGGCTGCGGCGAACGCGAACCGAGTCAGCCTGTGCGCGCAGTGCTTTCCCTATACTCACCCCGACCTCCTCGGCTTGGATGAGCGCGGTCACCAGCGCACTGAGATTCTCCTCATCAATACGCTTTGCCATGTCCTGCCAGGCGCGTCTCCTGGTCTTCCCGACCCTGATCTCGCGAAGCAAGCGCTCGAACTCATCAGGAAGCGGCCCTTCCTTGCGGCTGACCACCTCGAGAAGTGCGCCGTCGAGGCCCGACCCAGCCTCAACGGAGACCACAAGCAGGTCGATTATGTCGGGCAGGGCCTTCCGGATCTCGGCGTGCCGCCGGTCGATGCTCTTCTGCAGAACATAGACGGGGGCCAGCAGTCCAACGGTCACCACAACCAGTATGCGTGGCAGCCGGACGTTGTCACCTATCGTCGGGCTTGCCGAGATCCAGTAGGCTGCTGCGAGTCCACCTATGGCAGAGAACACACGGACGGTGATGAAGGAGTGGGCACTGAGGCCCAGCGGATTGCCGGCTTTCTCCAGCCCCGCCCGGGTCTGCGCCAGCATCGCCGTCGGAGCGAGACCCCCTACTGCCTTGACCACTTTCTCGATGGCCGGCAGCACCGCTCGCTCGTAGAAGGGCAGTGACAGCTTCTCGGCCAGTGGTGAACGCTTCCGCTCTGGACGCAAGTCGTGAATGCGTCTTTCTACCCGCGCCCGACCCTCTTCAGACATCAGTGTCAGCAGGATGAGCAATACGTCCGCGAAGACCAGTGCGGCTATGAACAGCAGGACGAGGCTCATGAGGGTCGCTCCTTTCGCCATCGTGCCCAACTTGGCCCGCAGGCGTAATGGCTCGCTAGAAATCGATTTCAAGCAGTCCCCTGATGATAATGATGCCGGCCACCGTCAGCAGGCCAGCGCCCAACAGCATGACGATTCCCGCTGGCTCCTGGAAGAGCGGGGTCAGATAGCCGGGGTTAATCATCTGGATGATGACGACCATGACGATTGGCATCGCCACCAGGATCGTGGCCGACAAGCGGCCTTCACTCGTTGCCGCGTCGATCTCGCCCTGCAACCGCACCCGCTCCCGGATCACCTCGGCGATGTTATCCAGGACCTCTGAGAGGTCGCCCCCCAGCTTCAACTGCGTCTGCATCGCAGTCACAACCAATTCGAGGTCGTAAGAGTCCGTGCGAGAAAGGAGCGCGTCCAGGGCGTCGGATACCGAGATCCCCACCTGGATGTCCTGCAGCACTTGCGCGAACTCCTCGGCTATGGGGGGGCGTGTCTGCGTCGAGATGATGCGGAACCCGCGGGTGAGAGCATGTCCGGAGCGGAGGGCAGAACTCAACATGTCAAGCACGTTCGGGAGTTGGTTGGTGAGCTCCGTCTGGCGCTTCCTGGCCTGCTGGGCCAGGTAACAGTACGGCGCGCCGAGTCCGATCGCCGAACCGAGGACGCCCATCATGACCTGCCCACTGAGCAGCCAGCCCGCGACGAAGCCGACTATGGTGCAGGTTGCGGCGATGATCAGCGCCTCCGAAGGACGCAGCAGAAGGCCGGCGCGCAGCACGTGAAGCTGCAGATCCTCCCAGAACTGAGTCCCCTCCAACGTCTCTGAGAGAGCAGGCATCGGGTCGGAACGGCCGCGGCCGTGCACCACGCCCTGCATCGGCGACTCGGTCGCCCCCTCTCCCCAGCCAGCAGTCCTCACAAGGCGCTCGGCCGTGCGGGACTCGCGGGCAAGCACCAGCAGCAAGACGTACATCACGGTGAATACCAGGGCCCCTCCCAATGCGGCCATGACTGCGGGACTCATATCGTCCCCTCCTTGCGGGGCAGAGCGGACCTATCGCTTCTCAGACAAGCAACGAATGTAGTTACGGTCGGTATGAGATAGCCCCGGGGATACCCGCTGACGCACGCGCCGGCCCGGGCGCAGATCGCCTCTCGCTACCAGAAGACCCTTTGTGGTTGGGAATCCTCGTGCTCGGGCATGAGAATGTCGGGCGGAAGCTGCACGCCCTCCGCGGCCAGCTTGTCCACGAACAGCGGCTGAATGCCCATCGGCCGGTGCTCCACGATCAGGCGGCCGTCATCGTCAACCCCGTGGTGCTTGAGGGTGAACAGGTCCTGGGTGATGATCTCCTCACCCTCCATCCGCTGCACCTCCCTGCAGAATAGTGCAGGTCATCCCCACGCGCTCCCGCTCGAAGGTCGCGAGCACGTCCACGTGGTCCCCAGGCAGCACGAACCCGCCCACGCCGGAGACAGGGTCGAGTGCGACCGTAACGGCTCGCATCCCGGGCTCGATCGCGAAGGTCAGCCCGGCTTCTGGAGTGCGCCTCTCCACCATGCGCCGGGTGATCAGATCGCCATGGCTGATCGGCATGGCGGCGATCCGGCCAATCACCTCTTCGGGCGAGGAGAGATAGGCCGCCGGTGCCGCCATCTCGTCCACCGACTGGGAGGTGACCATCTCAGAGGTGATGGTGTCGTGGACCTCGATGTCTTGAGCAGCCACGAGCACCGTGACCTCCCCGTCGGCTCAACCGCGGGCCCGGTCTCGGTCTGCAGAACGAGGTACACCAGGCTGGCAGCGATCAGGGCAATCACGATGGCCAGACCAAGCGCTTGTCGTCTGCTCAACTGCCTCATCCCACATCCCTCCTCCCGTGGGACATCGCCGATAGGAACTCCGTCTCAGTCAGCGCATGCATGCCCGACCTTGTGTGCCTATCAGCGAACTGCTCCGTGCGCGACACCAGGCCAACTCCGAGTGGGCGAGCGGTGCGGGTTCACCTGACGAGCTTCACGGCAAAGAGGCGCGATGAATCCGTGAGGCCGCTATCCACGTCGCCGCCTGCAAGATCGAAGTAGTCGATGAAGCGGCCGGTGATCTTCTTGTCGTCGGTCGTCCCGTCCACGGACTCCAGCCAGAAGGCGGCGAAGCTCTCGATCTGGAACGTCGCGTTTGTCCCGCTGTCGCCAATGTAGGTCACCAGCGGCACGAGCAGGATGCGCGGATTGTCCGGCTGATAGTCCTCGAAGGTGTCCTCGGCCCACTTCCCGTTTGGGTCGGTCGCCCGCTCCAGCCGGGAGCAGCCCTTGTCGTTTGACAGAGCTTTGACCCAGCCGCCGACGTTCACTCCGGTATATGCGCTGACAGTATCTTCCTTTGAGACGAACGAGGTCTGGTAGTCCTGCTCGCTGAGACCGTAGCCTTCCATCAGGGTGAACCAGTCGGCCGTGCAGCCGTCCGGCGGCTCGAGGAAGCCGAGGGAGCCGGGGATGCCCTCGTAACTCGGGCCATCCGCCATGAGCAGCTCCTGCTGCACGCCGTAGTTGAGCTCCGTGGTGGCATCAATCCACATGGGGCAGATGGGCACCTGGTCCACCATCCCGCGCATGGCAACGGCGCTGCGGCGAGCAGTCACGCCCTCGATACCGAGGACCCGGGCGAAGCCGAAATCGACCGGCCCGTGCACAGTCACCTCGACTCCGTAGGCAAATGGACCCAGGGGCTCATTGGACACGACCTCACCGGGGCTGAGTATCTGCACGTCGGCCTCGCTACAGGTGACCTGCCAGCCTGAGGCATCAGTGTTGTTGGCCGACACGGTCTGCAGAGCGACCGCCCGGACCTCGGTCGCAGTAGGCAGGCTGGCGGCGGAGGCCAGTGCGGCACTGTCGGCGACGTCCTGGCATCGCTGGGCGGCCACCACCAGGGAGCCGATGTCGATGGCCAGAGCCGCAGCACCCAGCAGGGCCACAAGCGCGACGACCACCCAACCCGTGACGACGCCGCGGGAGTTGAGGCCCACACCCAGCCCCCGGCGGCCGCCATCTCTCACTGTCAGGGTCCTGAAGATTGACATACGCACCACTCCTGACTGCTGCGCCTGTATCCCCCGCATCCGCAATGCGGAGGTCGGACATCGCTGCTGCTCCGCGCCACAGGCCGCGCTGCCCTGACCGACTCTCGCCAAGAGCGCGCGACTGGTCCCGCCCGCCCTGATGTTGGCCGGACGAGTTACTCCCGGCGCATGATGATTGAGGCCCTGAGCGTGATCGTGCCGGTCTCCGGGTCGTCGGCCCACGTGCCGAACAGACCGGGGAGGAGCAGTTGGTGCGGATAGGTCACGGTGACACGCACCTGGTCGTCGGGACTGGCGTTGTTGGCGGTGTCCTCAGTGCCGAGAGTCTGCCAGGCCGACTACGTGCCCGTTGTGATGTCGTAGGAGCGGAACTCGAAGACAGACTGCATCCCAGTTGTGTCCATGGGCGCTGCCGCTGCCTGGACTCGTGCGGCAATAGTGGTGGGTGTAGCTCCCACAACGGCAGCCCGCGCGCCCTCCCTCGCCACCTCGTGGATGTGGACCACATCCCCGACCATCACCCCGAACTCAACAACTGCAAAGAGCAGGTAGATCAGCAGCGGCGCCACCAGGGCCATCTCGACGCTCGCCGCTCCGCGGCCACGACGTCTCCTCGCTCTCCAGACCATACTGCACCCCGTTCCTTCATATCAGACTGCGCCCCCACGCGCCTCTGCCGCCTCCCCGATCGGTGCGGACCGACCCGCTGGCTTAGGCGTCTGTCCGAGCATCGCCGAGGGAGGCCGGCACTGAGAACTCGCTGGTGCCGGTCATGTCCAGAGCCGAATGCCGATCGTCAGCAGGGCTCCGGCGCACAATGCCACGGCGTAGGGCAGCCTCAACTCGTCCGCGCTTGCTGTGATCTCCATGGGCGTGGCCATGGCTGCTCGGGCGTAGAGCGAGACGCACATCCCTCGCAGCACGCTCTGCAGCAGCCCCTGACGCAAAGCCATCGCGACCGCGATTACGCCACCAATAAGGGCGCCGAACACAAAGGTCCAGAACATGAATGCGGGCCCGAGCAGGGCGCCGAATGCCATCAGCAACTTGATGTCGCCGCCACCCAGAATGCGGCCGAGGAACCTGCTGAGAAGCCACAGTGCGAAGCCCGCTGCGATGCCGCCGGCACTTAGCAGCAACCCATCTATGCCGCCAGCAACCGTATTGAGCGTCAGCCCGAGAATGGCGAATGGCACCGTCATCAGGTTGAAAACCTTGCCCCAGTGGATGTCTGTCCATGCAGCCCCCACTGCCAGGGCCGCGGTAGCGACGACCAGCGCCCACTGGGCCGGTCCAAGAGCCCCATCAAGCACCGCCGCGATCACGCTCGATGTGACCTCCTCCGATTGGTCTGCGTGCCGGTCCCCGCCCCGCTGCCCCTGGCGTGCTGCCCAGGGCTGGGATGAGGTGAGGGAGTGACTGACCACTCCCTCACCTCGCTGGCGCCACTCTTCACTCGCGTTTGGTGACACGGGGAGTGGCCTGAGCCCGGCCGGTCACTAGGGACGTAGTGGGTTGCGTTACCGCTCTGACGCGCCACCGGCACATCGGGCTTGACCTCATCGGCGCCCTGGGGAGGGAGGCATATCGTGGACAGGGATAACGGCCTGACGCGCCTGCTGCTTATCGAAGATGATGCGCTCTTGGCGGACGCGCTCAGGGCGAAGCTGGAGAACAGCGGGTACGAGGTGAGACATGCCTCAACGGGCGAGGATGGACTGACATCCGCCAACTCCCGCGACTTCGATGTGGTTCTGCTGGACCTGATGCTGCCGGACATGCAGGGCGACGTCATTCTTGACGAGATCCGCGCCACGAGTACGGTTCCTGTTGTCGTGATCAGCGCCAAGGATACCGAGCCGGACCAGATCCGGAACCTGCGAAGGGGGGCCGACGACTACATCACCAAACCGTTCAGCCCGCGCGAGTTGGTGGCCAGGCTGGAGGCCTTGCTGCGACGATCCGGTACACGCTCGGTTGTGCACGCCGAAGATCGGGATCTCCCGGATCACGCGGCGATCGCGGCTGGCGACGTCGAGATCGATCTCAACAGCCGTCGAACGCTGGTGGACGGGCAGCCCGTGCATCTGACTCCCACGGAGTTCCGGCTGCTCCGGTGCCTCATGGAGCATCAGGGGAAACCGGTCAGCTACCAGTATCTCCTCGGTCGTGTATGGGGCTTCCGCGGCTACGATAGCAGCGTCGTGAAGACCAACGTCCACCGTCTGCGGGAGAAGATAGAGGACGATACGAGCCACCCGACGCGGATACTCACCGTCAACGGCATCGGGTACAGGTTCGTGGCGAAAATCGCGGTCAGTCAGTAATCAGTGGCAGAGATTCCCGCAATATGCGGCGTGACGGTGGCGCGTCTGCTGAGGTTCCATCTGGGCTCACCCGCTAAGAAGCGCAAGCACCCTCGCCTGTGCGCCATTCATCATCGAACTGGACTCCACCGATGATCCCATGCCGACCGCCTCTCATGCCACCCCTTCGAGGCCAACTGCTTTCGCCTCGCGATGTTTGCACTCGCCCACCAACTGCTGACTCTCTTCCACCGGGGGCTGAGCAACCCCATGCTGCGCAAGGCCGCCGTGGGCATGCCGCGGCTCCGGACGACAGAGAGGGCCGGCTTCCTCGGGCTTCACAGCCCTCCTCAGGACGGCCCCTCCGAGGGCGTTAGCCGCGGCGTTTGGGGGAGGGGCGGCGACCATGGTGGTGTGCCGCCGCCATTATCTCGTACGGAGGGCGGGCTGCCCAGCCCGCCCGCCGTTGCAGCGGGCTCCATCCTTCGCGCAGGTGGGGCTTCCAGCCCGGCAAACGGCCAGCGTGTGGCTTGCGAGACAGCCGTCAGTCGTTAGCACCATTCACTCGGCGGCTACGATGAAGGTCGTCTCCGCCTCGCTGACCGAGCCCGCGACCGAGTGGGCGACGGCCCGCAGCCTGTGCTCGCCCGGCTCAAGCCTCGATGTGTCGTAGCCGTGCGGCCGCCCGCCCGTGTCGCCGCCCAGGTAGTAGGGATGCCGGCGCTCGACGTTGACGCGCTCCCCGTCGATGAAGAACTCTACCCGGTCCACGCCCCAGCGGTCATCGATGGGCAGCGAGACCTCGATCCGGCCGCTGACGGGCGTATCCTCCGGCAGCCCCACGAAGCCGCGCAGATGCGGCGGGGAGACCAGCCATGCCGGCTCCTCGCCGCGTGTGATGGCTCCCAGGGCCTCGAAGAAGCGGCGCTTGTCCTCCGTGTTGATCTCCCAGCGCACCGGCGGCGTCTGAAAGCCGTCCCGGTAGTTGTTCGTCCCCTGGTCGAAGTACCCCCAGGAGGCGTGCATCTCGGCACAGGCCAGCAGGCAGCCGATCTCGGTGTGCGCTTCGTTGAAGACGATCGGCTTCGGATTCTCCCCGAAGGCGTCACTGGCGCGGATCTCGCGGATCATCCGGCGGTGGTCGTCGGGGCTCTGCCCGTTGCCGTGCACCAGGATGAAGTCCATGGCCCGCAGGTGCTGGTCATCGTGCATCCCGCCGCCCCCCAGGCTCGTGGCGCACAGCAGTGTGAAGCCATCATGGTAGCGCTCCCGGCTGCGCGTGCGAATGCGCTCCATCAGCTCCAGGGCGCTGACCTCTCCGGTGCGGCTGCGGATGCGCGTGGCCTCGTTGGCGATCTCGATGAGCACGTGGCGGTCGTCGCGCTGTGCCAGCCAGTCCACGATCTCGTCCGCCATCTGCCTGATGGCCTGCGGGCTCCCGACATAGCGGTGATCCACCCCAAAGTAGGCCAGGCCCAGGATCACGGCCATCTCGAGCTCCGCGGCGCGGTCGAGGATCGATGCCAGCCGGGCCATGTACGCGGGCTTGAGGTGTCCCTGCGGGTCATAGGCGGAGTTGATGTACTGGTTGTAGGGGAACGGCCGCTGGTAGATGGGGCCGCCGCCCTGCAGGTTCACGGTGAAGGCCAGCAGGCCGTGCTCGCGCCAGGAGGGCATGGCAGCGACGAACTCGCGGGTGTTGCGCCCGGCGTCCCACTCGCCGGTGTCGGGGTACTCCCACAGCCGCCGGGTCTCGGGGTTCTCATCGTCGAAGATGCCCTGCACCATGCGGCTGTTGAACAGCAGGCCCTGGATGCTGTGTCCGCGAAAGCTCACACCCTCATGGGTCGGGCGGCCGTCGATCAGGAACTCCTCGCCCCGGATGCTGACCACGGGACCATCTCCGTCCGCATACAGGCACGCCCCGGACAGAACCGCCGTCAACGCCGCCACGCGCCAGATCATTGTGCCGGCTCCTATCTCGGCCCGCTGCGCCACTCGCCCTGGGCGTCGGTCTCCGGGCCACTGATCTTCTCGATCAGGAACTGCTCCGGATGCAGGCGGGCAGCCTCGATGCTGCAATTGATGATGATCTCCATGTCGGCCAGTATGGCACGGAGGCGGGGCCGGCTGACGCCGAACCCCGCCTCGCAGTGCGTCCTCCAGGTCCGCCCCGCTCAGCGGTAAACCTTCACGCTCACCGGGTCGGAGGTGTATCCGTCGGTCTTGTAGTAGGCCTTGATGATATAGTACAGGGGCTCGGAGATGTTGTCCGGCAGCGTCGGGGCCGCGACCGCGAAGTGCCAGTTGCCGCTGGCCGGGACGCTGTGCCTGATGCCGGGCACGACCCTGAGCAGCTCGTGATCGTCCTGGGTCCGCACTTCGGTCTCGATGACGAGCATGGAGCCGCCGGGGGCCGTGCCGGTGATCTCCACCCGTGGGCCGATGCGCGCGCCCTCGGTGGGCTGGGTGATCCTCAGCGGCTTCTCCACGCCGGCGGGGGCGTACTCCACGGGCTCGGGCCCCTCCGCCTCCCCGCGGATCAGCAGCGTGAGGCCGATGGTGGGCAGCTCGATGCGGTCGCCCTTGTAGTCCACTCGCTCGCCCAGCGCCTCCGCCGCGAAACGCAGGGGGATGTAGGTGCGCCCGTCAAAGACCCGCGGCGGGGCATCGAGCTCATGAGACTGGCCGTTCCGCGTTGCGATCGGGTTGTCGATCTGCATGGCGATGTCCAGGGCCGGCGCCGTGATGGTCACCGTCCGGGTGGCGTTGTTCCAGCCTACCTGCGCGCCATAGGCCTCGAAGATCCCGCGCAGCGGCACCAGCATCCGCCCGCTCTCCTCAATCCGGTCGATCCACATGTACTGATCGGCACACGCCACAGACACGACCGTGGCAAGCAGCGCGATAACCACGACGAGTGTACGCATTCTCCCGCACCATCCTCCTCACGCGATATGCACGCCCGTCGCGGCCCCCTTCGTCGCACATGCCCCCAACACCTGCCCCGCCCGGCCGAGAGCAGGTCCGGCCGGCGCTGTGACGAAATGCACCCCGCTGTCCGAGGCGTGCGACGGTCGAAGGGAGGCCGGGCCATGTCCGAGGCCCTGCTGTGGGAGCACATGACGGTGAAGGAGGTGCGCGCGGCGCTTCAGCGCACGCAGACGATTCTGGTGCCGCTGGGGGTCACCGAGCAGCACGGATACCACCTGCCGCTGCGCACCGACTGCTACAACTGCGAGGAGATCAGCAAGCGGGCCGCCGCGCGCACCGGCTGCTTCGTGGCGCCCACGCTGCCCTACACCTACTCCGGCGGAGAGCTGCCCGGCACCATCAACGTCAGCCCCCATGTGGTGACGCAGGTGATCGTGGAGATACTTCGCTCACTGTGCCTCCAGGGGCTGCAGAACATCGTGCTGGTGCTGGGCCACGGGGGCAGCGAGAACGACCGCGCCACCCAGGAGGCGGCGGAGATGTTCCTGCGCAACAACCCTCAGTTCCACGACCGCAACATCGCAGTCTTCCGCTTCTGGGTCAACTCCGAGATCTGCCGGCGGGCCTTTGAGCAGGGGGACTTCCACTCCGGGTGGTTCGAGACATCGCTGCTGCTCTACTGGCATCCGGACCAGGTGCGCGACGAATACGTCCTCGACGAGCCGGAGGTGGTGCAGATGATGCGGGAGGACCAGGACGCCTACCAGCTCCGGGAGAAGAACGTGGACCACGAGCTGGTGGTGCCCGCCATCCGGCAGCATCCCGACATCAAGGTGGGGGTGATGGGCGAGCCGGAGCGGGCCAGCGCTGAGATCGGTCAGGAGATGACCGAGGAGGCCGTCTGTTCGCTGGTGGAGCTGATCGAGGCGATGGAGTCGGCCGAGTGAGGCCAGCCCCTCGCGTACACGACCGCGGCGCGGCCGGCCGGCCGCGCCGCTGGCGTGCGCATTCGATCAGGCGCCTACTCCACTTCGACCTTCTTGCCGCCCGCTTCGACCTCCTCCGTCTTGCTGGCCCGGATCTCGAGCACGCCGTCGTGGAGCTTGGCCGAGACCTGCTCCTCGTCCACCTCGGCGGGCAGGGGCAGGCGCCGGGCCCACGTGCCGTAGCGGAGCTCGCGCCGGAAGTAGTTGTCCTCGTCAACTTCCTCCTCGCGCCGGGTCTCAGCGCGAATGGTCAGCGCGTTATCCTGGATGTTGACGTTGAGATCCTCCTTGTTGACGCCGGGCATGTGCGCCTTGACGACAACCTCATCGTCGGTCTCGTAGACGTCAACGGCGGGCCCGTACTGAGCCTCCTCCGAGAGCTCGGCCGGCCAGCTCATGAGGCGATCGAGCTCATCGAACACGTCGGACATGCGCCTCCACGGGCGCGTCAGCATGGGACTGCGTCGCCATCGCATCAGGGACATCTGTCTCCCTCCACCTCAATGTGATCTGTCACTTCTCTTCACGCACCTACAATAGCACATTAGCGTTTGCCTGTCAAGGGCCTTACATCAATACTATCAGGTAATGTTCGGGGAACGATTTATGCCGTCTGGCGGCGCTCCACCCAAATGAGGGGCTCATCGGCAGCCGCGAGAAGCACCGCTTCCTGAACGCTCTCGGGTTGCACACGGTTTGGTCGGAGCCCCCTCATGGCCCCCTGGGCAGCCGCTATGGGCGCGCCGCCACTGCAGGCTGCTGCCCCTGCGTGCCTGCCGCCGCACGGAGGACGTGGCCCGTTGGCGTGGGCGCGGCCGCAGGCAGGACTCCAGTGCGGCGGCGAGGTCGCCGAGAGGTACTTTGAAGGTACGTTGACGGCCCGCGGGTGCGCGCCCCACCGGGTACCGACTGACGGTAATGGCAGATGGCACCTGCCCATGTGCTGCACGGGATGACAGGGCACTCACGGCGGGCCACGACGGGCCTTGGCCGGTGGAGACTAATTCCACTGCACATTGACAACGAGAGCGATATGTCGCATACTTAATAGTGGACGATGGTCCGAGGTCGGTGCCATGCTGGCCGGCGAGCGGCCGGGCATGGCGTCCAGATATCGGCAAGGCAGGGAACGTTTCCTGGTCTGTGGTGTCTAAAGAACCAGGAGGAGCGATCACGAGAGCCCGTTTCAGCGTACCGATCTCTGGAGACTGCACAGTACAATGCCGAAGCTGAGAGCGCTGACAATAGCTGTCCTGTTCGTGGCTCTGCTGGGCGCGCCCATGGCGTGGGGCCAGGAGGGCGCGGCTGCTGATGGGTTCTTCATCGAGAGCATCACCCCGCGGGAGAGCATCTCGCCGACCGCCGACGATGGGCAGTCGGGCCTGGTGCCGAACACGAACGAGTACGAGATCGAATTGCGCCTGCCGTCGGGCATGGCCCTGTATCAGGCGTTCGAGCGCAAGGAGATCCAGTTGGGGGGCGTGTGGTTCGACACCGGGATCGCGGAGGAGACCCATACGCAGGCCACCCTCTCGCTGGGCTCCCGCACCCAGATGAACCTCACGCGCGATGAGACCGCCGTGAGGGATGTTCTGCAGTCGCTGGTGTCAGAGCGCAGCGTCACGGGCATGCAGTTGCAGCAGGGCTTCGGCGGCGGCAGCAGCGGCGGTCAGCTTACCCTCTCCCGCATGCTGACCAGCGAGCGCAAGGGCTATGGCGACGAGCTGCGCACTCTGGAGCAGAGTGCCGCCCTGCAGACCGGCCTGGGCGCGGGAACGAGTCTGGCGGCCAGCTTCAGCCAGCGAGAATCTGAGGAGTCCCCGCTTCGCCTGTCGGAGACCAGCTACCGGGGGACCCTCAAGATGGCTCTCTCGGGCGGAGAGGCCCTGGCGCACTATGACTACCTGGACCGCCTGCTGCAGGGACGGAGGCTGCAGACGCGCGTCTTCGATCTCAAGGCCCCGTTCGCCGTCGAGGGCGGTACTGCCCTGGCGGAGCACCATCTGAGCGAGAAGATCACCGACAGCAGCGAAGAGATCCATCGCGTCACGAAGCTGGACGTGCCGCTGGACATGGTGCGCAGCGGCGCGCACATGGCCTTCAACGAAGAGACCAAGATCAAGGGCGGCAGTCGCGACGAGAAGAGCGTGCTGACCCTCAGCACGCCCATGAACCTGTTCGGACACGAATCGACGCTCCAGCACATTCTCACGGAGACGGTGAAGGGCGAGGCGTGGACGGAGCAGCGCGTCACCCGGCTGGCCTCGCAGTTCAGCGGCGGACAGGGCGTCCTGGAGCGGACCGAAACGGTCCAGCCGCAGGGCGAGGGGCTGCGCCATCACGAGCGCCTGCGCCTGGCGACGCCGCGGGTGAGCCTTGCGGACTTCATGTCCCTCTCAGCCAGCCAGGTGCGCGACAAGGTGGACGGCGACGAGACCTCGCGGGTCTCCCACATCGCCCTGAATGTGCAGCCCTTCCACCCGCTGGAGGTGCAGGCCGGCTACACGCTGTCGGAGCGGCCCGGCGCCTCGGAGGTCAGCAACCGCGACGTTCAGACCATGCTCGCGCTCTCTCCGAGCACCTCGCTGCGTGGTCGGATCATGGAGGCCGAGCAGGTGGACGGCTCGCCGACCATCCTCCGCTATCTGGAGCTGGCGCGCAAGCCCGGCGGGCTCGACATGCGCGTGGGCTACACCAGCTACGGCGTGCAGGAGCAGCAGGAGGACACGGCGGTCAATGCGGAGGTGAGTGTGGGCGCCAACTCCGACCTGGGGCTGCAGGCGGCCTACGCCGAGTTCGACGAGAAGAAGAGAAAGCCGCTGCCGGAGCCGAGCACCAGCGTGGAGCTGCGCGCCGGCGACCCGGCGCAGGTTGGTCTGCGCGCGGGCTTCGTCGAGCAGGCCAGCCGCCCGCAGCCGGAGCGGTCGATGGGAATGGCCATGGGTGCCCTTGGCGGCTCGCTGGTCCTCGACTACATCCGGAACCCGCTCGACCCACGCGGAAAGCAGACCATGCTGTCGGATGTCTACGAGCTGGGCTACAGGCGTAAGATCTTCGGCAGCGTGAGCATGGACCTGGGCTACCGCTACTTCCTGCCGCACGGCGTGGACACGGAGACGGAGAACTTCTGGCAGCTCAAGCTGGACGGTGGGCAGGAGGAGAGGGGCGGGCAGATCGCGCTGTGGTACCGCTCCGGGCACTTCGTGCCCTACCCGAAGCGGGGCGAGCCGCCGGCATCGCTGCTGGACCTGACCTACAAGCGCCGGTGGCCGGGCGACGAGGGCAGGCTGATCCTGACCGTGTCGCGAGAGGAGCCGCCGGAGATGAGCGTCGGCCTCGATGACAACGTCGAGGCGGAGGTCAAGTACGAGACGCTCTTCTAAAGTAACCTGAGAGCAGCCTGACCAGCCTGACCACGGGCCCGCCAGAGCGGCGGGCCCGTTTCCGTCTCAGTCGTCGCTGAGGCCGCAGCCCGGGGTGAAGTCCACCGCCACAGCCGAGGGCTCCCCAGTCCCCAACGTCCAACGAGGCGGCACTGGCGCGTGGCCCGCGCGACATCTCTGCGATCGGCGTCAGCCTCTGACAGAGCTCCCCTGCTTGCAGGATTCCTACGCCGGCGGCGCGCATACTACAGATGAGGGGCACGTCGCTGAGGAGGACGGCCGTGGAGTTCTCACTGCGCGATCAGATCGACGATCAGTACACCGTCCTGGAGAAGTACCGGGGCGGCATGAGCGTGGTGTACATCGTCCTCGATGAGTTCTCCCAGAAGCGCTTCGCCGTCAAGACGGTGAAGGAGGAGATGCTCGAGGACCGCACCGCCGTGGATCGCTTCGCGCAGGAGGCGCGCACCTGGATGAATCTGGGCCACCACGACCACATCGTGGAGGCCATCATCTACCGCGAGATCAAGGGCCAGCCATTCCTGTTCCTCGACTACGTTGACGGCCCCAGTCTGGGCGACCTCATCGATGCCGAGAGCACCCTCTTCCCGCCCCAGGTGGTGGACTACGCCCTGCAGGTGTGCGATGGTATGGAGTACGTGCACTCGGCGGAGGTGGGCCCGGGTGACAGCGGAGTGATCCACCGCGATCTCAAGCCCGCCAACATCATGATCGAGCGCAGCGGGCGGGTGAAGATCACGGACTTCGGCCTCGCGAAGGTCTACGGCGTCTCCACGCGCCTGACCGACGCGGGCATCGGGCTGGGCACCTACGTCTACATGCCCCCGGAGCAGTTTTTGGACGCCGCCTCCGCCGACCGCACCTCCGACATCTACTCCTTCGGAGTCGTCCTCTACCGGGCGCTGACCGGCAAGTATCCCGTGCGCGGCGACAGCGTGGGCAAGCTCATCCACGACATCCTCGAGAGTGAGCCGCCCACGCCGCGAGAGCTGCGTGAGGACCTGCCGGTGGTCATGGAGCGCATCATCCTCCGGTGCATCGAGAAGAAGCGCACGGACCGCTTCGACAGCTTCGCCGAGCTGCAGGAGGCGCTGCTGGAGGCCCAGGAGGAGATCGAGGAGGCCTACGCTGACGCCGACGTGCTCCTGTGCACCGTCTGCGGATACCGGACGCAGCACGATTACGTCTCCTGCCCGGTCTGCGCGGCGCCGATCACCCACGCGGACGGTCTCTTGGGCATCACTACCGAACCGCCCCGGGAGGAGCAGGAAGAGGAGGCCGAGGAGCCGCCCCGCACGCCCGAGCAGATGGAGCGCTCCGAGGAGCTGTATCAGCGGGCGGTCGCTCTGCGCGATGAGGGCCAGCTCCGGGAGGCGCTGGACCTGCTGCGCCAGGCGGCGGACCTCAATCCCGAGTTCGATGACGCTCGCACGCTCCTGGATGAGGTGGCTTTGGAGCTGGCCCGGGGCCGCGCCGACAGCCGCCAGCCCGCCTACAACTGGCCCATGTTCCGCGGGAACGTCACGCGGTCGGGGTTCACGCCCGAGACGGTGGTGCCGCCGCTGGTCAGGCGGTGGCAGGTGTCGATCGGCTCCTGGGTGCTCGGCTCGCCGTCAGTCTCCAACGGCGTGGTCTTTGTCGGGACGCGCACGGAGCGCCAGGGCAACGTGGGGCGGCTCTGCGCCCTGAGCGCGAAGCGGGGCGACATGCTCTGGGACTTCGGTACCAGCTACGAGGTCAACACCGGCCCGGCCGTGGTCCGCGGTCGCCGCCTCTACGTGGGCGCACATCGGCAACTGCTCTGCCTGGACGCGCGCTCGGGTGAGCGCATCTGGGGGATGATGGCGGAGAACATCGTGGAGACCAGCCCGGCCGTCTCCGGCTCCATGCTCTACTTCGCGGACAGCGGCGGCATCGTCTACGCCCTGGACCTCCACGCCCAGCGGGTGGTGTGGCAGCGGTCCACCGGCATGTCCATCTTTTCGTCCCCCGCGGTGCGGGAAGGCGCGCTCTACATCGGCTCCAGCGACTTCATGGTCCGGTCACTGGACACGGCGACGGGGGAGGTCAACTGGGAGTTTGCGACCGGCGGGGAGGTCATCGGCACCCCCGCCTGGGTCGAGGGAGCGGTCTACGTCGGCTCCTGCGACAGCCGGCTCTACGCGCTCGACGCCGCCACCGGCGCCAAGCGCTGGGAGTTCCAGACTGAGGGCGAGATCCACAGCTCCCCCGCCGTCCACGAGGGCCGCGTCATCTTCGGCTCCCGCGACGGCCGCATCTACGCGCTCGACGTCCGTACCGGCAAGCGCCTGTGGCACTTCGCTACCCAGGACTGGGTCAACTCCTCACCGGCCATCAGCGGAGGCACGGTCTACTGCGGCTCCCACGACTGCCACCTGTATGCCCTGGAGATCGACAGCGGAGTGTGCGTGTGGGAGTACGAGACCGGGGGCGAGGTCGCCTCCTCCCCCGCCATCTCGCAGGGGTCGGTCGTCGTCGGCTGCAACGACGGGAGCGTCTACGGCTTCCGCTCTCGAGGGTAGGCTGAGTGCCGGAGGCTCGCACGGCGATGGATGGCAGCATCCAGATGCGTGTGCCCAGCGCGAGGGCCGGGGAGCAGACTGTCGGAATGCCGGTGGTAGTAGGGGAGGGGCCGCCTGAGGCTCCAGCGTGGTTTGCTGGAGCCGAAGCCGGCCCGGCCGTTCTGTCTCGTGGGGTCGCGGGCCGGCTTCGTCGCGCATAAAGGGCATGCGCTCCTCAGGCGGCCCCTCCGCGGGCATCGGGGGCGTCAGTACAGAGGACAGGCACATCAATCTGGATGCTGCCGCAATGGATGTCGGGCTGGAAGCTGAGAGCGCGCTCCGGCGCGCTCTCACCTGCGCCTGACAAACGCCGTCAGGCGCAGGCCGACCTACGGGAGTGGTGCGCATTAGCTCGGGGGCGCGGCCGCCTCGTGGAGGACGCAGTCCCGGAAGTTGGCGCGGCAATCCTCGCAGCCCAGACCCACGTGCCCTCCACCCAGCGGCTGGGGGTCCTCCCAGCACAGCGCCTCCACCCCGTTGAAGGTCAGGCTCAGCTCCGCGCCGGCGCGTCGGGCCTGGAGCCGGACGGCGCGGGGCGAGTTGCAGTGCCCGCCCATCACGATGCGGAAGCGCCTGTCGTCGGTGGATGCCACCTCCTGGCCGCGCCGCAGCAGGACAGTGCGCCGGCCGCCGTCGGCGCCCGCGATGAAGACGTAGCCGCTATCGGGCTGCCCGGGCTTTCCGGCCAGCGCCAGCCGGATGTCATGGTAGGGGAAGTGCTGATGGTGGCCGCTCTCGTGGCCTTCGGTGAACTCTGAGACCGAGACCTCCAGCGTCACGTCGCCGTCGAGGCGATGGCGGTTCCAGGTGAGGGCCGGCTCCTCGCGCCCGTCGCCGGTCATCCAGTAGTCCCACAGGATGCAGGCCATCCCGGTGTGATCCGACCAGGCGCCGGTAGCAGGCTGCCAGTCGGGCTCCACGCGGTCGAACCTGTAGACGCGCGCGCTGTCGCTGGCGAGTGTGAGGCGCCTGATGACGGCCTGGCCGCCGGTGACGGTCACCTCGGGCCGACCGCACTGCAGGGGCGCACGGTCCCGCCACGCGATGAGTGCCTCCTCGCCTACCCGCCCCACGAGCCACGCACCATCGCATTTCAGCTCAACGCGACTGGCGGAGAGCGGCTGCCCGGCAACGGCCTCCTCGACGACCTGCTCCCCGCGCAGCAGTTGCGCGCTCCCGTCCGAGGACACGCGCAGGCAGTAGCCCGATGCGTTGTCGGCGTGCACCCCCAAAGAGATCTGCGCGCCGTCGGCAACATCGGCCATGTCTGCAATGACCCTGAGGTCTCCGGGCACCTGGGCGTGGTAGCGAAGCTGCGCCGGCTCATCTCCCCCCGGGCTCGCCAGGATGGCCTGCCCCTCCTGATACGACGCGCACCTCCAGGAGCCGCCCACCGGGATCCAGCGGCTGCCGATGGGCCGAAGCATCCGCTTCTGCTCCAGCGCCGGTACGGGCGTGTTCGCACCATCGGCCTCACAGAGCACCGCCTGGGGGCTGTCGTCCAGCGCCTTGCACATCAGACCTGTGAAGGTCGCGCGTCCGCCCTGGAGATAAACGCCGCAGCGCCCCAGCATCTGCGGCGTGTGGTACGACCGGTGGACCACCGTTCCGCCCAGTGCGCACTCGACGAGGCCGCCGCAGCAGGTCAGGGTCATCTCGCCGCCGGCCGCCGGCGCTGGACCCTCAGCGAGCTTGGTCGTCTCCCCGGACTGCGCCGCGTGCAGGTGCCATGTCGGCTGATCCGACGCTGTCACCGTGAAGAGCATGGCGTGCTGGCCTGACACGTGACTGGCGACCACTCCCGCGGTCGCGTTCCGCGTCGCCTCCACGCGGGCCGACACGCGCATGTCTCGGAAGGAGCCGCCGCGCAGGGCTGCCACCTCGCCGGCGGCAACGCGGCCGTGGACGGCTCCCTCTTCGATCTGCCATGACCCCTCCTTGAACTGCAGAGCCTCCTCAGCCGTGGCCTGCTCAGGTACCCGAACGACATGGATCGACCGTACGGAGACGTCGTCGAAGCGGCTCTGCACGGCGCCATCGGCCCAGAGGCCGATCCTGCCCGACAGCGCCGGCGAGAGCTCGCCGCGGATGATGAGCTGGTCGTTCAGGAAGCACTCCGCCAGGCCGGTGGAGACCTCGACGCCGAGTCGATACCACCAGTCCGGACGCACCTTCACCGGGGCCTCGGCCAAGACCCGGCGCTCCCGGTTCACCACCTGCACCAGGCGAAGCGCGCCGGCCGCGTCGAGCTCCAGGGCGCAGAAGTCGTCCGACCCCATGACGTGGAAGGCCGGCCCGCCCGCGCCCTGAGGGATGCGCGCGGTGGCCTCCAGGCGGTAGCTGTCCCAGAAGACGTGGCCGGCGGCGGCCAGGCAGTCCCCCTCGCCGGGCTGGTACCACGAGGCGCCGATGGGGCGATGATCCCGCTCCTGCAGCGGGTCCCAGTAGACGCCCACCTCCCAGGAGCCCCGCAGCGTGTCCCAGCGACCGGGAACGGACTTCACCTCGAAGAAGTCCTCGTCGAGGGCGATCTCACCCAGCGGCTGGATCATGAGCCCCTCCAGCCGTGCGCCCGTCGTCGCCCAGGCCCCGGCTCGCCCGTCCAGGGGCTCCTCGACGAGGCAGTGCAGGAGCGTTCGGTCGCCGATGCCCACAATCAACTCCGGGCCGCGCCTGCGGACCTCGACCTCGGCCGAGCGCCCGACGGGCGGGAGGCCCGCGGTATCCGATTGGGCGACTGTGCGCGTCCCGTCCGGCGCGACCCGCAGCAGCTCCGCCTCGCTGCCGGTCAGCCGCAGCAGGCAGCAGTCGCTGACCGCCCGCCAGCCGAGCGCCACCAGCACCTCGGATTCTGCGCCGGTCCGCTCAACCGGCAGCCAGGCGGCGAACTCCGGGGAGTCCACGCTCTCGGTCGCGCGCTCGGCAGGGACGGTAGCCGGCGCCCTCGCCCACGCGGGCAGCGCAGCCAGCAATGCGAGCGTGACGGGCAGCGAGCGGATCATAAGGACACCTCGTGGATCGCGGCTTGGCAGGCGCACATGGATACGAAACATCGCGAGCGCCGCGCAGTTCCCGCGTCATGCCGCACGGTCCCCCGGACGCGGGTGCGAATTCCCAGCGTCGGTGGAACGCGCGGGCGAGGGCGCCCGGAGGCGCGTGCGCGCCTCTGCCCGTAGCCAGAGCCCCGCCCGCGCCCCAGTACTTACCTGGGCTGCGGGCGCCCCCGCCCGCAACCGACAATCTCAGGCCGCAGCCCCGGCCGGAGCATCACCTTCAGCGAGTCAGGCTTTCGAGCCCGCTCGATCGCCGCGGGTGCCTCGGCCAGCGGGAACTCCTCGGAGATGATCGCAGCCGCATCGATGCGCGCCCCGGCCAGCAGCGCAACCGCGCGATCATCGGTGAAGGGGTTCGTGTATGAGCCCGCGATGGTGATCTCCTCGCGGAAGATGCGCCGCGGCTGGAGCGGCACCCGCACATCCTCCTCGCAGACGCCGAAGAGCAGCACGCGGCCGCCCGGCGCGGCAAGGTCGATGGCCAGCGCGGCGGTCTCCTCGATGCCCACCGCCTCGAGGGCGAAGTCCGCCGGCCCGCCGAGCGCGTTCATGATGGCCTCCCGTGGGTCATCCGCACCGGGGTCGATGGCTGCGTCGGCGCCCAGGCGAAGTGCCAGCTCCCGCTTCCCTGCATCGGGCTCGGAGATGACGATGGGAGCCGCGCCCTGCAGGCGCAGCAGTTGGGTCATCAGCAGCCCGATGGTCCCGCCCCCCAGGATGGCGGCGCGATCGCCCGGCCGGGGGCCGAGCACGGCCAGCCCGTGCAGGCAGCATGACAGCGGCTCCATCAGCGCCGCGTCGCGGAGGCTGAGCTCCTCGGGAAGCGGAACGCATAGCTCGGCGGGCGCGGCGCAGAGCTCAGCGAAGCCTCCGGGCCGGGTGACGCCCACCGCCTGCGCGTTCTCGCACAGGTGCGGCATGCCCCGGTGGCAGGCGCGGCAGGAGCGGCAGGGCAGGTTGGGGTTGATGGCCACCCGCGCCCCGACCTCGACCGGGGCGTGCTCGGGCGCCTCCACCACCACCCCCGCCAGCTCATGGCCGGGGATTGCCGGGTACTCGGCATGGTAGGTGCCATCGACGATGTGCAGGTCAGTCCCGCAGATGCCACAGGCCTCGACGGCGACGACGACCTCACCGGGGCGCGGTGATGGATCCGCGACCTCCGCGACCTCGATGCGACCCGGCTCCGGCACGACCGCTGCCAGCATGACCTTCCTCCCGACGACCACGACAACGGCTCGCGACAAACGACCGGCGGGTCTAAAGACCCCGCCGCTCCGGACCACGACGGCAACGCCCGGCGCTCAACTATCATCCTGGGAGGCGGGCGCCCTCGCCCGCCTGCGGGCCGAAGGCCGGCTGCACGCTCGAACGACGACCGGCGGGAGTCGAGGCGCGTCCCCTCGCCCGGCACGGCAAACCGGGGTCGGGCTGGAAGCCCGACCTACGCGAAGGTGGGGGGCCGTTTGCCGTTCCGTGGGACGGACACTCCTGTCCGTCCGCCGTTCGGTCCTCAATCGTTTGACAACTGTGGGAGGCGGGCGCCCTCGCCCGCCTGCGGGCCGAAGGCCCGCGAGACCTTCGTACGGCAACGACTGGGCGGGCAAGGAAGCCCGCCCCTCCAAACGGCACGGCAAACGCCGCCCTCCCGACCGGAGCGACCCGCAGTCGGCTCGCGTGCTATCGCCCGAGCCTCAGCGTGCAGAGCGCCCGCGCCAGTTCGCCCTCCCCGCTGAAGGCCTCCACCTCCACCAGGTAGCGGCCGGATGGGACTGAGACGCCTCGCATGTCGCGACCGTCCCACGGGACGACGCCGCTGCGCTGGACGCTGGCGTGCAGCTCCCGAACCGGCCGGCCGGCGATATTGCGCACGACCACGCGGACGTCCGCGGACCGGGAGAGCCGCACGTCTATCGCCGCGCCCCTCCCCGTGCGGGTGGCGGTCACACTCATGATGGCCAGCGGCGGGGCGTCGGCCTCCGCGAGGGCCATCGACGCCGGCGAGCTCTCCAGGAAGGGCACGTAGTTGACCGGACCGCAGTCCGAGTTGTCGCCCTGATCGAGGATGCTCTGCGCGATCTCCGCCTGGCTGGTGGTCCCCCACCAGTTGCTCTGGGCCAGGACCGGGTGCGAGGTCCGATTCGCGAGGTTGTATCTTCCGTTGCTGTAGAAGGCGTTGTGGCCGGGGTTGCTCGAGCTGCCGTCCGCGCCCAGCGCCGGATCGGCGTCCGCCCACAGGCCTATGCCGTCGCGCCCGTTATGGTGGCTGCTGCAGCCGCTGATGATCGGCACGGCGTCCTCGAGGACGCGGATTCCGTCGGTCTGGCACTGCGTCAGCTCGCAGTCCACCAGGCGGATGTAGCCCGGAGAGCTGATACTCACACCGCTCTCGGCGTGGGTGAGTATGGTGTTGACCAGGCGGCCGGCGCTGGAGCCTACGTACTCGATGCCCGTCCAGTCGCCCGGCGCCGGGGAGGTCGCCGGGGAGCCGAAGGTCACCGGATGCTCGCCAGTTCCCTCAGCCACCAGGATTCCCGCCGCGCTGACGGTTCCGCCAACGACCTCGACGCCCGCTCGCAGGGACAGGCGTGCGCCGCCGCGCACCCGCAGCGTGGTCTCTGCGGGGTCGGCGGTCAGGTCGAAGGGGATGCCCTGCGGCAGCCACGCGTCGTCGTCCCTGATGTCCGGGTGGGCACTACACAGCACACCGACGGCCTGCCGCGCGTTGTCCGTGTAGCGGTTGTTGTGGCGCAGCGCCTCGGCGACGGTGGCCGCGATCCGGACCGGGTAGCCGCCGCAGCCGCTGATCCTGGTAGAATGTACCTTGCCGGTGCAGGTCGGCTGAGGCGCGTGCAGGCCGCTGCGGCCGCAGCCGAAGATGGTGCAGCCGGCGAGGTCGAAGTGGGAGCCGTCCGCCGCGAAGATGCCGTCATTCTGGCAGTCGCGGACCACCGCGTTGTCCATGAACAGCCGCGCGTCATCGAGAGTAAACCCGTCGCGGGCGAAGCCCACCGTGGCGACCTTCACACGCGCGACAGCGTCCGGCTCCAGCTCCACGCCCAGCCAGTCGCCCGGCGAGGCGTCGCCCTGCGGCTGGATGACCACCCGGGCGTCGGGAAGCCCGTCAACCAGGAGGCGGCCGCGCACGACGATCCGCCGCGGCGGGTAGATGCGGAGGCCCGACTTGATGCGAAGCGTCGCGTCCCGGCCGATGATGAGATCGGCGGTGGCCGAGCCCACGGTGAGGTCCAGCGGCAGGTCCGCATTGCGCCACACGTCCACGTCCTCGATGTCCGTGGCAGCCCCGCAGTCCACGCCGATGGCCGAGACGGTGTTGTGGCTGAAGGTGTTCCCCCTGCGCAGCATCTCCAGGCAGGTGGCCTTGACCTTGACCGGATGCTCGCCACTGCCCGCGAACTGGGAGTAGATGATCGCCCCCTCGGGGCGGGTGGTCTGGATGTGGACGCCGTGGCGGCCGTTGTTCTGGAATGTGCAGTAGGCGCACTTGATGAAGCTGTCGCCCCAGGCGTAGAGACCGTCGCGGGACGCCCGGCGCACCTGGCAGTTGTAGAGCCGCACGTCGGCGGAGTCGGCCATGATGTTGTCAACCGCCGAGCGGACGGTGCAGCGCTGAAAGCGCCCCGTGCTGCCCTTGATGAAGTAGAGCCCGCGCCAGGCGCCGGTGGAGGAGTTGTCGGGGGCGCGGAAGACGATGCGGGTGCCCATCTCGGACATGGCGGTCAGCGAGCCGGCCACTGTGAGGCGGTAGTCGCCATGCGCCACCACCCGCACGTCGGGCTCCACGGTGACCTCGGCGCCGGCGGCGATGAGGACGTTGGAGCGCATCTCCCACGGCGAGTCCGCGAGCGTCAGCGTCATGTCGGCGTCGATCTGCTCCGGCAGCACAGCGGCCCCGGCGGGGCTGATGGAGAACGTGACGGCGAGGCCCCACGCGGCGAGCGTGACAAGACAGGCCGGGGGACGGTGCGGCGAACGTCGCGTGCTGTCGGCTGACATCTGTCTCAATCCCCCTCAGGGGCGGTGGAGGTGATGTGATATGTTTCGCCACCGTCCCCGGCACACCTCGTGACCGGCAAAGGAGGCGGAGGATCGGGCGTCGAATGCAGGCCTCGTGGAGTGAGCCACGCCTCAGTGGAGGCATCCGGTGGACGAGGAGACCATGCTGCATCATCTCGAGGAGCTTGCGCGACGGGTGGACATCGAGGTCCGCTACGAGTCAGCCGCGGGGCGCGTGGGCGTGGGGCTGCTGCGCGGAAGGCGGATCGCGGTCATCGACGCCGGGCTGCGAGTGGGGGAGCGGGTGGCCGCACTCGCCAGCATTCTCGCCGAGGAGGACATCAGCGAGGTCTACGTCCCGCCCGTGGTCCGGGAGCGCCTGGAGCGCAGCAAACCTCTGCGCGTGCGTCCCGCCGATGTGCCCGAAGCGGAGAATGAGGACGACGAGGGTGAGGCGGAGGAGCCCGCCGCGACCAGCGAAGCGCCCGAGGGCGCGAATGGAAACGACGCCGACCCTGAGGCCGACGTCGGCTGATCGACTGCGTATCGCCCCCCCCGCGCACTACCGGTCCTCACCGGCGATGCACACCTCGGGCTCCAGCACGATGCCCAACCGCTCGTGGACGAGGTCGCGGGCCCTCTCGATGAGCCGTATGACGTCCGAGGCCGTGGCCCCGCCGAGGTTCACCACGAAGTTGGCGTGCTTGGTGGAGACCGCAGCGCCGCCGACGCGCATCCCCTTGGCGCCGGCCTCCTCCAGCAGCCGCCCGGCGTAATCGTCCTCGGGCCGCTTGAAGATGGAGCCCGCGCTGGGCATCGTGACTGGCTGCGTGGCGCAGCGGGCGGCCATGGCGTCGCACAGCCTGCGGTGGATCCGCTCCGGCTCGCCCGGCTCCAGGTGCAGTCCGGCGCGCAGCACCGCCAGCCCCCTCTCGCGCAGAGCGGAGCAGCGGTAGCCGAAGTTGAGCTCGTCGCAGGGCAGCCGGTCGATGTCGCCGTCGGGGCTGACCACGTCCACCCATTCGGTGACGTCGCCGATCTCCCCGCCGTTGGCGCCGGCGTTCATGATCAGCGCGCCGCCCAGCGTCCCCGGGATACCGGCCGCGAACTCCAGACCGGCCAGCCCCCGCTGGGCGCACTGGAAGCACACCGTCGCCAGCGAGGCTCCGGCCTCAACCACCGCCATCCTGCCCTCCACGGTGATGTCGCTGAGGCCGCCGGCCATGCGCACGACCAGGCCCCGGATCCCGCCGTCGCGCACGATGAGGTTGGTCCCGTTCCCCAGGTAGAGGGGCTCGATCCCCACGTCGGCGGCGATCCGCACCAGCTCGCTCAGCGCCAGGGGGCTGGAGGGGATGGCCAGCACATCGGCCGGCCCGCCGATCCCGAAGGAGGTATGCCGGGAGAGCGGCTCACCCTCCCGGATCTCGAGACCGGGGATCGGGGCCAGTCGGCGTGCCAGGCTGCGTGTGACGTCGATGTCGCTTCTTGTGGCCATTGCCGCGATCTACTCGCTCTGTTGGCCGCTCTCGTCCCCGTGCAGTTCCTCTCCACCCTCGCCCGGTTCCGGCTCTTCGCTGTCAGTGTCTTCGTCCTCGGGGGCCTGGGGACCTTCCTCCACGCGCTCCGGCGGCGGGGTGGCAGGGCCGGGAGCGAGGCTGGTGTCGCCCTCTTCGGGCTCCTTCTGCGGCTCCTGAGGCTGTTCCTGCTCCTCCTCAGGCTCCTCGGCGGCCTCCTCCTCGCGCTCGGCTTTGGCAGCCTCGCGGGCCTTCTCCACCGCCTCCCGGGCCTCGTCGGCCAGCTCGTCGGCCTTCTCCCGCGCCTCGTCAGCGAACTCTTCAGCGCGCTTCCGGACCCGGTGGGTGCTCCTCTTGAGGCGCTGCTCGCCCTCCCGCAGCAGCTCGTCGGAGCGCTCGGACATCTGCACCATCCCCCCTCGCAGCCGCTGGGCGAGGCTGCGGAAGGTCCCGCGCAGGCCGCTGGCCTGGTGAAGCCGCCGGGCGACTACCTCGTGCGGGACGATGATGGTGTCCTCACCGTGGACGATGCCCTCCATGGGTGGCATGGCCAGCACGCCCTCCGTGACGTCCCGGAAGGTGCCGCCACTCACCTCGAAGCGGCTGATCCGCTTGGACCCCTCGTCGATGTGCACGCTGCCCAGCTCGCCCAGCCGCGCGCCGCGGTCCGTGATGACGGTGGGCGGCTCGCCGAGCACCCGCCTGCCACGAGCCAGCGCCTCCCCCACCTCCTCACGGCTCCTCAGGGCCTCGGAGCTGGGTATCATCACCGCGTCCGGCCCGATGATCGAGATGTCCTCGGCCAGGATGACCTGCATCTCCGGAGTCTTCGCCAGCGTCACGCCGACCAGCTCCCCGGCAGCGAGGTCCACCAGCGGCTCCGCCACGGTCCCCAGTCTCCTGCCGTCATCGGTCGCAATGACCTCAAGCCCAGCCAGGCTGCTTAGCTCGCGCATCGCACGTCCTCCCTCCGTCGTTGCGCCCTATGCGTCGCTCGGCAGATCAGGGTCGGGATGAGATGCATCTCGTAGATGCTCCAGGAGGTTCGCGGCGTACCGCCTCAGACCCTCTCCGACGACCTCATCGGTGAGCATAGTGCGGAAGAACGCGCGACTGTAGCTCTCGAAGTTCCCTACGTCCAGCCGCCGCTCGCCCTCCTGCAGAGGAACCCCCAGCACACGATGGCCGTCAGCGATCATGGCCCGAACGGCGTCGGTGAGCTGGATCTCGGCGCCCTTCCCCGGCTCGAGGTCCGCCAGGTAGGGAAAAAGGGTGGGGGAGAAGACGTAGCGGGCGGCGACGGCGTAGCGGCTGGGGGCGTCCTCGGGGCCGGGCTTCTCGATGATGTCATCCATCTCGAAGGCGCCCTCTGCCAGCTCGCGCCCGGGCTGCACGATGCCGTAGCGGCCGGTGGCCTCCAGGCTGACGCGCTGGACCAGGATGGACGCATCGGCCTCATGTTCCGCGTGCGCAGCCAGCATCCGGCGCAGGGGCGCCGCCGGCTGATCACTGGTGATGATGCAATCGCCCAGCGCCACGATGACGTGCTCCTCGCCCGCGAAGCGCTCCCCGCAGCGGACCGCGTCCCCCAGGCCGCGGGGCTCTCCCTGCCGGGTGAAGTAGAACTGGATGGCCTCATCGTCGTAAGGCGGCCAGCCGTCAACGCCGGCGTCGGCGGCGGTGAGGCCGCTGGTGGGGTCGAAGTGATCCTCCACCGGGCTCTTGCCTGCGCCGGTGATGATGAGGATGTCCGTGACGCCAGCGCTGACCAGCTCCTCGGCCACGCCCTGAATGACGGGTCTGGTTCCGAGGGGCAGCATCTCCTTGGGTTGGGCCTTGGTGACAGGGAAGAGCCTGGTGCCCTTGCCCCCGGCGGGAACGATTGCCCTGGTGATTGGCACGCCGTCAACACTCCGGAGGCGCGAAGCTGCAGACGGCACACGGTGGCATCAGCGTCACGGGATGAGAAGGGCTCGCCGCTCCCGCGCCGCAGGCTGAAACAAAGCGCGGCCCGGAGAGCCGGACCGCGTCAGGCAACACGAAGAAGTGGAGCCGACGGCCAGACTCGAACTGGCAACCTGCTGATTACGATTCAGCTGCTCTTCCAATTGAGCTACGTCGGCTCCCGAAGTTGTAGCAGACAAGTCGGGTGTGGTGGCGAGGGCCGGAATCGAACCGGCGACACACGAATTTTCAGTCCGTTGCTCTACCAACTGAGCTACCTCGCCACCCTGAAGCCACACTTGTCAAAGACCGTCACGTGTTATGGGTCGAATTACCGGGTCCGCGGGCGCTGGCGCTGCCGGCACCTGTGTGGTGGGCGGAGCAGGACTTGAACCTGCGACCCCCTGCGTGTAAGGCAGGTGCTCTGGCCACTGAGCTATCCGCCCGCCGAACCGAGCAGAGCATTCGCGGTGGTAGCCCCAACGGGAATCGAACCCGTACCGCCGCCTTGAAAGAGCGGAGTCCTAGCCGTTAGACTATGGGGCCGCCTGGTGAGCCGTGCAGGAATCGAACCTGCGACCCTCGGATTAAAAGTCCGATGCTCTACCAACTGAGCTAACGGCTCATATTCATGGTATCAAATGGCAATGCCGCTGTCAACTTGCAGCATGTTGGGCCGACCTCCTCCGGGTGCTTCGCACCCGTCGTCGTGCGGCCCCTCCAACGGCAACGGCTGCGGGCCGACTTCGTGCGCTCCTGCGGACCGCCCTCAGGCGGCCCCTCCGCCGCCACCGGCGCCGTCAGGTCACCGCCAGCGCCTCAGCAGATGATCGTCTGATTGCGCGATGGGCCCACCGAGATGGCCCAGACGGGGCAGCCTGCCAGCTCCGCCATGCGGTCCGTGTAGGCCCGGGCCTGGGCGGGCAGGGCATCGTGGCTGCGCACGTCGTCCAGCGGCTGCTGCCAGCCGGCCAGCTCCTCGTAGATGGGCGTGACCTCCGCAAGCATGTCCAGGTTCTCCGGCATGCGCTCATGGGGCTCGCCGTCGATCTCGTAGGCCACCGCCACGCGTATGGTCTCCAGCTCGTCCAGCACGTCCAGCTTGGTGATGGCGATTGAGGTGGCGCCGTTGAGCTCCGCGGCGGTGCGCAGCGCCACGCCGTCCAGCCACCCGCACCGCCGCGGGCGGCCGGTGGTGGTGCCGAACTCGGCGCCGCGCTCGCGAAGCTGATCGCCGGTCTCATCCTCCAGCTCCGTCGGAAAGGCCCCGGCGCCCACGCGCGTGGTGTAGGCCTTGACGACCGCCACCACCTCGTCGATCTCCGTGGGGCCGATGCTGGTGCCCAGGCAGGCGCCGCCGGCCACCGGATGCGATGAGGTGACGTAGGGATAGGTCCCGTAGTCGAGGTCCAGGAAGGTCCCCTGAGCCCCCTCCAGGATGATCGTGCGGCCGGAGTCCACGGCCTCGCGGATGTCCCGGCGGACGTCCGCGATGTGCGGCCGCACCACGTCCAGGACCTCGCTGACCTGACCGTGAACCTCGTCCGGGTCCAGCGGCTCGTGCCCGTAGACCTCCCGGATGATGACGTTCTTCTGGTCAAGCTGCGCCTCGATGAGCTCCCGCAGGCGGTCGTCATCGAGCAGGTCGCCCATGCGGATGCTGCGCGGCATGCGGGCGGTCTTGTCGGTGTAGGTCGGCCCGATCCCCCGGCGGGTCGTCCCGATGCTCTTCTTGCCCCGGGAGTCCTCCTGCAGCCCGTCCAGGAGTCGGTGGTAGGGCATGATGACGTGGGCGTTGACCGAGATGCGCAGGTTGCTGCAGCTCACGCCGCGCTCGCGCAGCGCCTCGATCTCCTCCCGCAGCGAGATGGGGTCGATGATGGTCCCCGACGCCATGATGCACAGCGTCTCCTCGCGCAGGATCCCCGAGGGGATGAGGTGCAGCTTGAACTCCTCGCCATTGACGACCACCGTGTGGCCGGCATTGCTGCCGCCCTGGTAACGGATCACAACGGCCGCGTCCTCGGCCAGCAGGTCGGTGATCTTGCCCTTACCTTCGTCGCCCCACTGGGCGCCGACTATTACTGTAGCAGGCATCGCTAACGACTCCCCGCGCGCCAGTGTGCCGTGCACACGAAAAGCGGCCCAAGGGGACCGAGCCACTCGGGCCGCTCGTGACGCACTGTAAAAGTGACTATCCCACTACGATATGTTACCCGAGGCGTGCGGCCCCGTCAAGCCTATTCGGCCGCTGATGCTAACTCGGAGTGTAGGCGGAAGACGCGGCGGCTCGGAGACGCCTGCGCGCCTCCTCCCACGACCACAGCCCCCTGCGCCTTAGCAAGAGTGAGTATCTCATCCTGGGAAGCCGGCGCCTCGCTGCCTCATGCCGTCCTCGGGAAGCCAGGGCCTCGCCGACCCATTCCATCCTTGGGAAGCCGGCGCCTCGCCGACCCATTCCATCCTTGGGAAGCCGGCGCCCTCGCCGGCTTGTGGCGCGTAGCGCCACTCCAGCCTTCGGCCACCTGAAGGAAACGACGCGCGGGCGAGGGCGCCCGCGCCCCAGTGCTCATGTGGGTTGCAGGCATGTGGGTTGCAGGCGACCCGCCCGCGACCGACAATCTAAGGACGCACCCGATTCGCTCGCGCAGTCAGCCCGTTCTTACTCCGCACCGCCCGCCAGAAAGCCCGCCAGGTCGAAGTGCAGGAACTGCTGGTCGTAGGCCGGCTGCGGGTCGGGGCCGGGCGTGGCGTTGGCGACCCACAGCTCTAGGTCGGTCACCTCATAGTGGACGGCGTGCAGATTCCCCGTGCCCATCCCGCGCATGACCGCCTCCATGCCGGTGGTCTCATCGATCTGGCCGACCAGCGGCTTCATCACGTCGTAGAGCCTCTGGTCCCACTCACTCTCCTCGCCCATGGACCACGCCACGACGTTGGGCAGCGCCAGGTCCCCGTAATCGTCGGGGGCGAAGACTTCGCAGAACGCATTGCTGGTCTTCAGCCCTCGGGCATCGGGGATCTCTGCGTCGCCGACGCAGTAGAGATAGGAGCTGGTGCGCTCGGCATCCTGGAAGATGGTCAGGGCCTCGTCCAGCGAGTCCGCCTCCTCCAGCACCCGCCGCAGCAGGAAGGGCATGGGGACCCCGGCCAGGGTCTCCACCTCGTCGCCGAAGTGGTCGCCGATCTCGCTCAGCGCCATGCGCTCGGCGCTCATGCCCGACACGCAGCCGACGAAGCCCAGCCAGCCGATGTTCACGAAGGCGTTGCGACCCTCCGGCTCGCAGACGATCAGGGCCGGCGCGTTCTGGATGCCGGCGTTCATCTCGTAGTCCAGCGCTCTGATCTGGTGCAGGTGGCCGTCGGCCGTGGAGTCCCCCCAGGCGGCGAAGAACGTGCAGTGGAACTCCGAGAGGTCCGGGACGGCGTGGGCCCGATGTACCAGCTTCAGGTCCACGCCCGCGCCCTCTGCCAGCCCCTGCATCTCCTGCAGGTAGCGCTCGGGGACGTGCGGCTTCATCTGCGCCCAGGCCATGTCGATGGTGCTCATGCTGGCGCCGAACTCCTCGGCGGCGCCCAGCAGTCGCCCATAGAGGCCCTTCACCTGCTCGCGGCACAGGGAGCCGTGGGCGTACCCCATCTCGTAGGGGCTGCCCCACAGGTGCAGGACGGCGATCTCATCCTCGCCCTCGCCGATCGAGGTGAGCTCGCCGGTAACCTCGGTCGCGGCCTGTGCGGCCTCGGCGGCGGCCGCCTCCGCCAGGGGTGGTTCCACGGCGGACCGACGGGCGCATCCGGTCGCCAGCAGCAGGACACACACCGACACGCAAGCGATCGCCAACGGCCACCGGCGCTGTCTGAGCATGGCTTTCTCCTCCTGACGCGAGTGCTCGCACCGCCCTGTGAGCGCGTGCGAGCATGAGTGCGAAGCGACGCATGACCAGCAGCATTCCGCGACCGCGTGGGACGGTCGCGTTTTTCCCTCGCATCACGATCCTCGCCGCGGGCCCTCTATTGAGGTATGCCCCAGAGCTGGAGCTCACCGTCGTAGCGGGTGCCCTGGATCCGCCAGGCGTTGTGAGTGTTTCCGCCGAGATCGACGAAGTGCACCGACGGCACCTCGACGCACTTGATCCACTTGGCGTGACCGTCGGCGAAGGCGGCATTGAAGCCGTCGTTGTGAGCCCCGACCACCGGGGAGTCGAAGGCATCCATGTCCCCGTACCCCGTCGCGATCTCGCCGTCGCCCATCACGAAGGTCTCAGCGGGATAAGGTATCTGGGCCTTGGCGACCACCGCGCCCCAGGTGCCGGTGATGGGATTGGGGTTGGAGCTGGTATACCCGTCCTCGAAGATGGCGTAGTTGCCGTTGTAGCCGGTGCCCACCAGGCCGGGCACAAGCGGCACGCCCAGCGCTGCCTCCAGCTCGTCCACGCCGATGCGCCTGGGCTCCGACGGGCACTGCAGGATCTGGTTGTTCTTCATGTAGGGCATCAGCTCGTGGTAGAAGGTCACGACGCCGATGGCACTGGGGTAGATGTTGATGGGGTAGCACTCGTCGTAGTCCTGGGTGTACATCTCCGCGGCCGTTGCGATCTGCTTCATGTTGCTCAAACACGAGGTCTGTTTGGCCTTCTCCCGGGCTCGGGCGAACACGGGGAAGAGGATGGCAGCGAGGATCGCGATGATCGCGATCACGACCAACAGCTCGATGAGCGTGAACCCTCTGCGCAGCATCATGCATACCTCCCGTGGGCAACGTCGTCATGATGGTGCTCACCATCGCACGCTCTCCAGGCCCCACAACCCCCACCCGTGCGATGGCCCGTAGGCCAATCTGACCAGGCGCCGCAGATGCGGTCATCGTTGGCATCAGAGGCATGCCCACATGGTCACAGGCCCGTCTTGCGGGCGCTGTGCGGTGCCTGTCGCCGCATCGCGACAGCGGCACGAATACTCTACCCTCCCCTGCCAACGTTCAAACATTGTACAGCCAATTCCTCCGCCCCCAGGGGAGATTACGACAAACTTAACAAACCCTCGCATTCTCCCTGTGCGAGTGGGTCCCATTCTCGGGTGGCCTTGCGGTTGAGTCCCCACCCCCTTTCTGCTATACTCCATGGGCGTGAGCGGGTGCGCGCACTACCCAGTATTATGCCACGATAGCAGGGCTTTCGCTGAGCCATGATCCATGTTGAGGGCGTCACTGTCGTCTATCCTGACGGCACGCGGGCCCTGTCCGGCGTAGAGCTCCAGGTCGATCGCGGGGAGTTCGTTTTCATCGTGGGGGCATCCGGCAGCGGCAAGTCCACGCTGCTGCAGCTCATCTACCGGGAGCTGGTGCCCACGGAGGGCCGCGTCATCATCGCGGGGCAGGATGTGGCGAGCCTCCCGCGCGGCCGTGTGCCCATGCTGCGGCGCAACGTGGGTGTGGTCTTTCAGGACTTCCGCCTGCTGCCGGACAAGAACGTGTGGGAGAACGTGGCCTTTGCGCTGGATGTGGTGGGGGCGTCGCGGCGGGAGAAGTTCCGCAAGGTCCCCCTGGCGCTGGAGCTGGTGGGCCTCTCGGAGAAGGAGGCCTCTCTGCCCAGCGAGCTGTCAGGTGGCGAGCAACAACGGGTCTCCATCGCCCGGGCGCTGGTGAACAACCCTGCGATCCTGCTCGCCGACGAGCCTACCGGGAACCTGGACCCGGACATCTCGTGGGAGATCGTGCAGCTTCTGACCAACATCGCCGACCGCGGCACCACGGTGCTGTGCGCCACCCACGACCGGGTGATCGTGGACGGCATGCGCAAGCGGGTGGTCAGCCTGGTGGGCGGGACCGTCGTGCGGGATGCCCGCGGTGGGGGCGGGTACGATGAACCTTAGCATGGTGGAGTTCCTGCTCCAGCAGGCCTGGCAGTCAATTCGCCGCAATGGGCTGATGAGCCTGGCCACCAGCTCCAACATGACCGTGGCGCTGATAATCCTTAGCAGCTTCTTTCTGGTTACGGTGAACCTGGAGCACATGGCGGACGTGGAGGCTCACAAGGCCAGTATTCGGGTGGAGCTTGAGGATGATGCCGACCGGGCCCAGGTTGAGAGCAGGCTCTTCGGCGACAGGCGCGTGGCCAGCATCGAGTTCAAGTCCAAAGAGGAGGCATTCGAGGACCGGGTCCGGCGCTGGGCCGACGTCCTGGAGGAGGGGGATCCGGAGACGCTGGCGGTATTGCTGGGCGGCAACCCGCTCCCGGATGCCATCATTGTCAAGCCCGAGAACCCGCAGGACATGCCCGCCATAGCGAAGGCCGCCGAGAACATTGACGGCGTGGCGAAGGTCAGTTACAGCCAGCAGGTCACCGACAAGCTGCTAACCCTGGCCCGCGGGATCAAGGTCTCCGGCTTGGTCGCCGCCGTGCTCATGGGCATGGCGACGCTGCTGATCGTGAGCACCACCATCCGGCTGACCATCTACGCCCGGCGGCGCGAGATTCGCATCATGCAGCTTGTGGGGGCGACGAACTGGTTCATCCGCCTGCCCTTTATCCTGGAGGGGGCCTTCCACGGGGTGATGGGCGGGGCGCTGGCAACAGTCCTGGTGCTGGCGTCGTACACCTATGCCCATGCCTACGTGCAGCAGCACCTGGAGTTTCTGGCTCTCATCTACGATCCGACGTTCACGGTGCTGCTCGGGCTGGGCACGCTGCTGTGCGGCGTGCTGTTTGGGGTGGCGGGGAGCTGGATCGGCCTGCGCAGCTACCTCCGGCACGTATGACGGCCAGCGGGGGCGTGTTCGGGGCATGACGCAGCCAAGGCAGCCTCATCGCAGCAGGGATCGCAGCACCCAGAGGTGAGTCGAGCATGATCCGAAACCGGGTCCTCCGGGCGGTGTGCGTGGCGGCGCTGTTCGTGCTGCTTGCCGGCGGCATGGTGCATGACGCCGGCGCGCAGAGGAGCCTCTCGCACGTCCGCAGCCGGCAGCGAGAGGTGCAGGCGGAGCTGCGCGAGGTCAAGGAGGACCAGTCTGAGGCCAGCACTGCGCTGGCAAGGGCCCGGAACGAGGCCCAGGCAGCGCGCGATCGGCGCGACGCGGCAAAGCGGAGGCTGGACGAGGTCCGGGCCGAGCTGCGCGAGGTCAAGGCGGACCTCAAGCAGACCGAACAGGAGCTGGGCGTGCATCGGAAGGCCATGTCCCAGCGCCTGCTGGCGATGTATGAGGTTGGGGAGCCATCCTACCTGGAGGTCATCCTCAACGCCACCAGCTTCGAGGACTTCGCAAGCCGGGCCGAGTTCGCCCGCCTCATCGCGCAGCAGGACGAGCAGATGCTGCGGACACTCGTGGAGACCGAGGAGCGGCTGCGGGAGCAGCGAGCCACCCTGGAGGCCAAGCAGGCGGAGGCGGTGGCGCTTAAGAAGGAGGCCGATCGCCAGGCGGCCGTCGCGGCGCGCCGGGAGGCTGAGGCTGAGCGGCTGGTCGAGAAGTACAAGACGGACCGCCGCTCACTGGAGGCCGAGTTCGCGGCGCTGGAGCAGGCCGAGCGCGAGATCGAGGCCTACATCCGGGCGCACGCCGCCTCGGGGAGAGGCTACACGGGCACCTGTGCCGGCAACCTGCTCAGGCCCTGCTCCGGGTATATCAGCAGCGGCTTCGGGTACCGTACTCACCCGGTCTGGGGCGGCCGGCGCTTCCACAATGGCGTGGACATCGCCACCGCCTCCGGCACCACCATCAAGGCCGCCGATGATGGCAAGGTCATCTACGCCGGCTGGAAGGGCGCCTACGGGAGGACCGTGGTCATCGATCACGGCAGCGGCTGGTCCACCATGTACGGCCACTGCTCGAGGATCTACGTCAGCCGCGGCCAGGTGGTCAGCCGGGGGCAGGCCATCGCCGCGGTGGGCAACACCGGGGTCTCCACCGGCCCCCACCTGCACTGGACGGTCTATCGCAACGGGAAGGCCATCAACCCGCTGCGGTAGCGCTCACTCGGGAAGTTCTGGCACCTTGACGACGACCGCAGTCGGCGGGCCTGATTGTGGTGGGGATGGGCAGGATTCTGGTGGAGGGGCCGCCGGGCGCGTAGCGCCCGGTGAGGCCTGTGAGCTGAGCGCACAGGCCGAAGGTTCCACCCCGGCCCAGGACGCTCTGCGCAGGGCCGGAACGGCGTGCAGGCGAGGGCGCCTGCACTACTTAACGGGTGGGCCGGCGGAGAACCTGGTAGGTCGCTCGCGCCGGCCCCTCCATCGTGGGAGCAGAGGGATTGCTGCGACGCGAGGGAATCCCGTGAGCCTCTGTCACGCAGCACGAGTCAGTCGGCAGTTCGCCGATCGCCATCATGACGCACACTGAGAGGACGACACTGTGAGAGCGAGACAGTCGATGCGTTACGCCGCACTGCTCGCCGCCGTGGCGGCGGCCACCTGCATGGTCTTTCTGGCGGGGATGCTGACGGCCCAGGCCATTGAGGCCGGGGGCCTGATGCCGGCCCTGGTGGAGATGGCTCAGATTGTGCCCGGCGTCTACGAGCTGGAGGACGGCTCGGACATCCCGGCCGCCACCAACCTCACCCCCATCAAGACCTACTGGCGGGCGCGCCAGCGGATCATCGATTACTACGTCTACCCCGAGGAGCTGAAGCAGTCCGAGCTCACCTACGGCGCTCTGAAGGGGATGCTCCGCTCGCTGAGAGACCCTTACAGCCGGTTCATGGACCCCGAGGCGTACGCGGACTTCCAGACCGAGAGCGAGGGGCACTTCGAGGGCATCGGAGCGGAGCTGATGCAGGACGTGGAGACCGGCGAGGTGACCGTGGCGAGCGTGTTGCCGGAGGGCCCCGCCGCCAGCACCTCCCTGATGGAGGGCGACGTCATCCTGGCCGTCGATGGCAGGCCTGTCAAGGGCTTGGACCTCACCGATGTGGTAGACCTCATCCGGGGCGAGGGCGGCACCGACGTGGTCCTCACTGTCCGGCACGAGGGCGCGGAGGAGACGGCCAAGATCCGCATCACCCGCGCTCGCGTGGACTTCCCCATTGTGCAGTCGAGAATGCTGGAGGACGACATCGGCTACCTGTGGCTGCGCTCCTTCAACCGGGAGGCCGAGAGCAAGGTCCGGACGGCGCTCAATGCGCTCAAGCAGCAGGGCATGCGCGCGCTCCTGTTCGACCTCTCCAGCGATCCCGGCGGCATGCTCGATCAGGCCGTGGCCGTGGCCAGCCTCTTCCTGGATGAGACGCCCATCACGTGGATCCGCGATCGGCAGGGCGAGTCCGAGCCGCTGAATGCCCTGCCCGGCATCGAGCTGGAGGAGGATGTGCCCATGGTGGTGCTCATCAACGGCGGCTCGGCCAGTGCCTCCGAGATCGTGGCCGGCGCGTTGCAGGACACCGGTCGGGCCACCATCGTGGGCCACCCCAGCTTCGGCAAGGCCAAGGTCCAGACGGTCATCGAGCTGGACGACGGCTCAGCCTTGGTGCTCACCACCGCAGTCTACCTCACGCCGAACAAGCGCGACATCTCCAGGGGCGAGGACGAGGAGCGCGGCATCCAGCCCGACGTCCGCTTCCCGGAGCCGCCCGAGGATCCCGAGGAGCGGCCCACCCGCGAGCAGTGGCACAACCAGCAGATCGATCGGGCGGTCGAGGTGCTGCGCGAGAAGCTCTCGGAGGGCACCGGGTAGAGCCTGTGTGTGGCACAGCGATCCGCGGATCATGGCATTGACATCCTGCCGGCGACGGTGATCCGTATCCGTCGCCGGTTTTGTGCGCAGGACCAGCAGCTCTGTCCAGGACCGGGGTGGTGGCGCTTCCTGACCGCGAAGGAGCATCGCTGAGATGAGCTTCGACGAGCGAACCAACCGTATTCTGGCACGGCTGCGGGACCAGGTTCGCTTCTACAGGGCCACGTCTCTGATCCTCCTGGGTCTCGTCTTCCTGCTGGGGCTGCTGCTGATCCTGGGCAGCCGCCAGAAGTTCGCGCGGGCGATCCGTATCGACGGGGAGAAGATCTGCCTGGTCAGGAACCAGAGGGCCGCTCAGCGGGTGCACGAGACCCTTCTGGAGCGAGGCAGCGGCGGTCTGCCGGGGGAGGCGGCTCTACAGCAGCAGTGGCAGGATGAGCCCTGGCCTGTGGACGACAACAAGGTGCTGTCCGTCGAGAAGGCCGTGGAGATGCTGCAGCCGCGGGTCACCGTGCTCGTTGACGCCTACACCGTCGAGGTTGATGGTGTGCCCACGGTGAACCTGGCCAGCGAGGAGCTGGCCAAGGATGTCCTCGACGATCTCAAGTCGAAGTACCTGGGGGAAGGCGAGAAGCTGGCGGAGCCGCAGACCTTCCTCGAAGAGGTGAAGATCGCGCCCAGGCGGGCCGAGGCGGACAGCGTTCTGACCGAGATCGGCCTGGCAGTGGAGCAGCTCTCACAGACGCGCCGGGAGGCGCAGACCTACACGGTCAAACCCGGCGACTTCCCCGAGAAGATCGCCGCCAAGTACGACATGACGCCGACAGAGCTGTACAAGCTCAATCCTGGCCTGAGGGGCTCTGTCATTCACCCGGGCGACACGCTCACGGTGGCTCCGGCCGTCCGGGGCATCACGGTCAAGACCGTCAAGGAGGTCACTCGCAGCGAAGAGGTGGAGCCCGGGGTGAAGAAGACACACACGGTGAACCTGCCCAAGGGCGAGACACTCGTGTCTGACCCCGGCTCCCCCGGCAAGAAGCTCGTCATCGAGCACCACACCTATCACAATGATCGCCACGTGGAGACCGAGGTCAAGAGCACCAAGATCGTCGAGCAGCCCTCCCCCAAGCGCATCATGGTAGGCACCGGCGAGCCGTCCGCGGGCTCGGGCGATGAGGACTGATCCCGACTCAGCAGGCGCCTCACCGAGAGGAGCATCCGTGGTCGCACGAAAGGTCCTGCAGCGCGACGCCGGCCGGATCGAGGAGCACCTCGCCACGTGTCTGCCGGAGGTCGATCCCAGAGCCCGTGGCCTCGGGCCAGCCATGCGTCACAGCGTGGCGGGCGGCAAGCGCATCCGGGGCGTGCTGGTGATGCGCTCGGCGTCCACCTTCGGGCTCGCCCCCCAGACGGTCATTCCCTCCGCCTGCGCCTTCGAGATGCTCCACGCCGCCACCCTGGTGCATGATGACCTCCCCTGCATCGACGACAGCGACCTCCGCCGGGGCGGCCCGTCCTGCCACGTGGCCTTCGATGAGCACACTGCGCTGCTGGCCGCGGACGCGCTGATCGTAGCGGCCTTCGAGAACCTGGCTCGCCAGGCCCGCCAGGCCGCCTCCGCCCGGGTGCTGCGGGTCGTGGAGGAGTTCGCAGCCTTCACTGGCGCCGGCGGCCTCATCGGCGGCGAGCAGGCGGACATCATCGCTGAGGAGCTGCCCCCGGACCTAAAGCTTCTGCGCTTCATCCACGTCAACAAGACGGCCAAGCTCATCTGCGCTGCCTGCCGCACGGGCGCCATCCTGGCTGGCGCGCCGGAAGCGCAGCTCGAGATCATGTCGGACTACGGCATGACCCTGGGGCTGCTGTTCCAGATCACCGATGACATCCTGGACGTGGTCGGCGACCAGACGGTCCTCGGCAAGCCCACCGGCGCGGACGCCGCCGCCGGCAAGCAGACCTATCCCGGCGCGATCGGCCTCGAGGGCGCCCGTGAGGAGGCCCGGCGGCTGGCCGCCAAGGCGGTGGAGATCGCCTGGCGGCTGCCCGCTGAGGTGGAGTTCTGGAAGTCGCTGGCCCGGCTGGTGGTGGAGCGAGACAGATGAGCGAGCTGCGGGTGATCGGGGTCGAGGAGGCGGGCTTCTGCTTCGGTGTCAAGCGCGCCCTGCAGCTCGCGCACAAGGCCACTGAGAGCCACCATGAGGTGGCCTGCCTCGGCCCCCTGATCCACAACCGGCAGGTGGTCCAGGAGCTGGAGCGCCGCGGCATGCGGGTGGTGGAGGGGGTCAGCGAGGTGGCTCCCGGCTCGGCGGCCCTGATACGGGCGCACGGGGCGGAGCCGAGGGTGTACGAGGAGGCACGGGAGCGGGGCGTGAAGCTCATCGACGCCACCTGCCCCTTCGTGCGCAGGGCCCAGCAAGCCGCAGCGCGCTTCGCCGAGGACGGGTACCAGGTGCTGGTGCTCGGAGAGCGAGAGCATCCGGAGGCCCGGGCCATCGTGGCCCACGCCGGCGGCCGGGCGACCATCGTGGAGAAGGCCGACGAGCTGGACGACCTGGAGGTCGAGGACCGAGTGGCGGTGGTCTGCCAGACCACCCAGCGCCTGGCCGCGCTCCAGGAGCTGGTGACCGCGCTGCTCGAGAGGGCCACAGAGCTGCGCGTGGCCAACACCATCTGCCGCGCCACCTCCCAGCGCCAGCGCGCCTCCGTGGAGATCGCGCGTGAGGTGGACCTGATGATCGTCATCGGGGGCTACCACAGCGCCAACACGAACCGCCTCGCGGAGATATGCCGCGGGACGGGGACGCCCACCGAGCATATCGAGACGGCTGATGAGCTGCGGTCGGAGTGGCTGGAGGGCGTGGAGGTCGTGGGCATCACCGCCGGGGCGTCCACGCCGCCGGCGGCCGTTGAAGCTGTGCGCGACAGGCTCCAGGAGATGGCGGCCGAGCGCGGTGATGACACCCGGTCGGCCGATTCCGGCGACGATGGAGGTGCCGGTCGATGATCGAGACGCTGGACGACGTGGTGGAGGCCGTGCGCAGCCGCCCCATGAAGACGGTGGCCGTGGCGGTCGCCGAGCACGAGAGCGTGCTGGGGGCCGTCGGGCGGGCCGCGGAGTCGGGGATCGCCGAGGCCGTGCTGGTGGGCGACCGCGAGGAGATCGCCCGGGAGGCCGAGAAGGCCGAGCTGGACCTCGCCGAGGTTTCGGTCATCGACGAGAGGAACGACCTGCGGGCGGCGGCCGTGGCGACGGAGCTGGTCAGCACCGGCCGCGCCGACATCCTGATGAAGGGGCAGATCCACACCGACGACTTCCTGCGCGCCGTGCTGGACAGGGAGAAGGGCCTCCGCAGCGGCCACGTCATGAGCCATGTGTTTATCCTGGAGACGGCGCACCTGGGGCGGCTGACCATGGTGACCGACGGCGCCATGAACATCGCCCCCGACCTGGTCACCAAGGCCGACATCATCCTCAATGCCGTCTATCTGGCGCAACTGCTAGGGGTGGAGGAGCCGAAGGTCGGCGTGCTGGCGGCCACGGAGCTGGTAAATCCGGACATGGAGGCCACCGTGCACGCCGCGGTGCTGTCGAAGATGAGCCAGCGGGGCCAGTTCCCCTCCTGCTGCATCGACGGGCCCTTCGCGCTCGACAACGCCGTCTCCGAGCTCGCCGCCGGCATCAAGCGCATCTCGGGCCCCGTGGCCGGCAACTGCGACATCCTGCTGGTGCCCGACATCGAGGCCGGCAACATGCTCGCCAAGAGCTTCGTCTATCTGGCGCAGGGGCGGGTGGCGGGCGTGCTGGTGGGGGCATCCGCGCCGGTGGTGCTGACCTCGCGCGCCGACAGCGCCGAGTCCAAGCTCTACTCCATCGCCACCGCCATGCTCATGGCGGACCTGCGCCGCACCAGCCGGCTGAAGATCGGCAAGGTGCACTTCTGAGAAAGCGGCAGGCAGGAGGTCGCCCGGCGGGGATGGAAACACTACCCGAGCCCTCCTGAAACCAATGACATACGGAAAGGTGTCAGCGATGTTCAAGCTTAGCGTCATCAGCGATGAGGTGTCGCAGGACTTTCAGCGTGTGGCGGATGTCTGCCGCGAGTTCGATGTGCCCATGGTCGAGCCCCGCAGTGTCTGGGACACGGCGCCGCAGGACCTCACCGACGAGCAGGTCGCGGAGATGAAGCGCATCCTCGACGAGGCCGGGATGGGCGTGTGCGCCATCGCCTCGCCGTTCTTCAAGTGCGATCTGGGCGATGAGGACCAGTACCAGGAGCATATCGGGATCCTCCGCCGGTGCATCGAGATCGGGCGGGCGCTGGGCACCAACATCATCCGCGGCTTCACCTTCTGGAAGACGGGCCCGGCCCACAGCGTCTGGCACCAGATCCTGGACGCATTCGAGGAGCCCATCGAGATCTGCGAGCAGGAGGACGCCTACCTGGGCATCGAGAACGAGGCCTCCACGCACATCGCCACCGCGGCCGAGGCCGAGCAGCTCTATGCTGACCTGGGGTCGGAACGGGTCCAGGCCATCTGGGACCCGGCGAATGAGGTCTTCGCCGAGGACGGCGAGCTGCCGTTCCCCGATGCCTTCGAGCGCATGAAGCCCAATCTCATCCACGTGCACATCAAGGACGCGGTGCGCACCCCGGAGGCCGAGGAGCGGGCGCGCTGCGTGCCGGTCGGCATCGGCGGCTACATCGACTACCCGGGGCAGTTCAGGGCCCTCATGGAGATGGGCTACGAGGGCGCCTGCTCGCTGGAGACGCACTGGCGGTCGGCGACCGAGCTCGACGAGGACCTGCTCAACCGCCCCGGCGGCGCGGCCTTCAGCGCGGGCGGCGAGTACGCCTCCCGGGTGTGCCTGGAGAACCTGCGCGAGATCCTCAAGATCGTCACCTGATCTTTCGCCCGCATGATCCCCGGCCTCACGCCGCTGACCCCGGCGTGGGGCCGAATCGTCCAAGATGGTAGAGATGACTGACACCACACCCGAGATCAAGCTCATCGCAGTTGACCTGGATCACACGCTCCTCGACGGCGATCTGCGCATCCCGGACCGCAACCGGCAGGCCCTCGCGGCGGCGGCCGAGCGAGGCGTGACGGTGGCCATCGCCACCGGCCGCACGCATCGGTCCGCGGAGCAGTACGCCCGGGAGCTGGGCATCGACGCCCCCGTGATCTCCTACAACGGCGCCATGATCCGGCGGCCCGGCGAGCCCACGCCCATGCGCCACGTGCGGCTCCCCGCCGACCTGGCGGCGGAGATCGTGGAGCTGCTCGTCCACCAGATGGTGGACTTCATGTACTTCCTGGATGACACGCTCTACGTGCAGCGCTTCGACCGCTGGGCGCGGCGCTACCTGCGCCGCACCGGCGACCGGGGCGTCATCGCCGGCGACCTGCGGCGGTTCGCCGGCTCCCGGCCCACCAAGATCCTCCTCGTGGGCACGCCCCAGGAGACGCGCCAGCGGCACGAGCACTTCTCCCGGCGCTACGGCGACCGCGTCTACGCCACCATCTCGTTGCCGGAGTACATGGAGCTGCTCAGCCCGGAGGCCACCAAGGCCACCGCGCTGTGCTGGCTGGCGGATCACCTGGGGGTCCCCCTGGAGCAGACCATGGCGCTGGGCGACAGCCTCAACGACCTGGAGATGGTGCGTGCGGCCGGCGTGGGCGTGTTCATGGCCTTCGCCGACCGGGAGCTGAGGGAGCAGGCCGACCTGGTCCCGGAGGATGAGCGCGCCGGCGTGGCGGAGGCCGTGGAGCGCCTGGTGCTCGCCTGCGAGCCAACGCCCGGGGGCGGCGGCGACTGAGGATGGAGATCGACCACGGCGAGCCGGACCTCTACGCGACCCTCCAGGTCCACGAGAGGGCCATCCCGGAGGTCATCGACAAGGCCTACCGCGTGCTGGTGCGCAAGTACCACCCCGATGTGCACCCCGCTGAGAAGCGCTCCTGGGCCCACGGTAAGATGACGCAGCTCAACATCGCCTACGACGTGCTCAGCGACCCGGAGAAGCGGGCCGAGTACGACGCCTCGCGGCGGCTGGGCCGGCGAAGTGCCGCAGTGGCCGATGAGGTGGAGACCGAGGCGGAGGCCCGCACGCTCAAGTGCTTCAATCATCCCAAGCGGCCGGCGGTGACCTTCTGCTGGCACTGCGGGCGCCCGATCTGCGCTGAATGCTTTGGCGGCGAGCAGCATGGACACACCATCTGCGTCCCGTGCATGCTGGTGCTGGAGCGTGAGAAGCGCTGGCGCGCGGGGATGGACGTCGAGGAGGATGAGCCCCGCCGCAGGGAGGGGCGGGCCATGGGCCTCCCCGGCGTCATTGCCCACTATACGCTGCTGATGCTGATGCTCGGGGCCATCCTGTGGGGCGTGTATAACGTGGCCCTCGGCTTTGGCAACACCCCCACCCAGGCGACGACGCTGGTTGTCGGCCTGGCCACCGTCTTCCTGGTCTTCGTGGTGCAGCGGCTGACCTGGCGGGTGATCTGCCCCGAGTGCAAAAAGCCCACCGGCCACGCCGGCTTCCGCGCGAAGGCGCCCTGGAACGAGTTCCTCAATCCCCATCCCATTTGCCCCCACTGCGGCCGGCGGTTCACATCCGCCGAGCTCAACCAGACATTCGACTGAGGGTGCGAGTCGCCAGCTCCTCGTTTACGGCGACACATCGCCGTCTGGCGACACAACACTCAGAGACTCGCGATGTTGAGGACAGCCGCGGCAGGAGCCGGTGGCCTGACAGCGAACTGTGCCCACGGAGCGCATGGCCGTACTTGAAGTGGGGGAGGAGCATGTACCGACTGCGTCGCATGCTGGCCGTTGTGGGGCTGAGCGCCCTGGCCTGGGGCGCCTGGGCGGCGCCGGTGGTCACGCCGGCGCAGGTTCGCCGGCTGATCGTTATGGAGGACGCCGAGGTCGCGCCGGTGCTGGCGCGGCGGGTGGCGTGGCCCGGTGGCGGGCGCCTCGTCGTCGCCGGGTGGCGAGGGTGGCCCGACGTGCCGGCGATCATCGTTCATGGCGCGGAGCTCGACGAGCCGTGGCTTCCGGAGCCCTGCTCGCCGCCGCGCATGGCGATCTCACACTCCGGCGACAGCATCGTCTACTGGCGCCGCGCGCAGGAGGGCGGTGCGCTGCTGTGTTCCCTCTCGATGACCGACGGCCGCGCCCTCATCCTCGACCCCCAGCACTCCTGCGCCGCGCCCGGGGAGCTGGTTGCACTCGCCGACGGCAGCGTGGCTGCGGCGTGCCAGCACGTTGACGAGGCCACCGAGATCCGGCGATTCATTCCCGGGCGGCCATCGGTCGTTCTCGCCCGGCTCCCGCAGCCCACCTGTGACGCCCTGGCCGCGGCCGATGAGGGCTGCCTGGTCGTGGCCTGTCCGGGCACGCCGCCCCCACACTATCGGATCGATCTGGAGACCGGCCTGTGGGCGGAGATCGACGCGCCCCCCAAGCCGCTGGATGGAGCGGGGCTGCCGCCGGACGTGGAGTTCGACCGCGAGCGGGCCGAACTTGCGCGCCGGGTGGACGGCGAGCGCGTGGTGCTGGCCGAGGACGTCCGCGCTGTCGCGGCCTCGCCGTCAGGCGGAGCGCTGCTCTTCGCGGCCGGGTCCGGGCTATGGGTGGTGGACCTGTCGGGGCAGATCAAGCGCCGCCTTTGGGGCGCCGAGGCTCCCGCGGACGCAGCTCCGGTGCTGGTGAGCTGGTCTGACGATGGCGTCATGGTGGCCCACGGCTACCGTAGCGGCGACGCCGGGACCCTGCGCCTCGCAGTGCTGGGCACCGAGGAGGTCACGGTCCGCCTGCGGTTCGCCGAGGGCAGCACCGTGCGGCCCGGCTCGCGCATCTGGGTGGCCGAGCGCTTCACCTTCGACGCCGCCGGGCTGGTCATCGAGCCGGTGTGGGGGACTTTGAAGGCCCTGCTGGTCGCCGAGGAGGTGGTGCGGGCGGAGGAGGGTCTCATCTGCACGGCCCGGAGCGAGGGGCTGGAGGGGGGCGTCGTCGAGCGCCTGACGGGCTCCAACGCCCCGCCGCCCGGCTCGGAGGGCGGCAGCCGCATCTCCATCGGCCTCGGCGGGCGGGCACCCACGCACTGGCTGCGCACCTTCACCGCCGATCCCCTGGAGGGGCTGGCCGGCTGGGCGGAGGGCGACCGCGTGGTGGGCACGCTCCTGTCGGTCACGGTAAAGCGGCGCCGACTCGATGCATCGGGCCATTGAGGATGCGCTCTCAGATTGCCGGTCGCGGGTGGGCCCCTGCAACCCGGCCAAGTACTGGGGCGCGGGCGGGGCTGTGGCTGCGGGGAGAGACGCATACGCGTCTCCGGGCGGCCCTCGCCCGCGCGCTCCACCAACACTTGGAATTCGCACCCGCCATTGATCCGACGTGTCCGATCTGCTACCCTCACACCAGCAGGGGAGGACGCCATGAGCCGCGAGCCTATCTGCCGGAGCCTCGACGAGATCGAGTCAGTGGATTGCTCCTGTGGGCGGAGCCGCAGGATCATCACGCGCGACGACGAGGCCACGGTCGGCTTCCACGTCACCGAGATCGAGCGTGCCGAGGCGCACTACCACGCCAGGACCACCGAGGTGTACTACGTCCTGGAGGGCTCGGGGAGGCTGCTGGTCGCGGGCTTGGCCGCGGAGCTGCGGCCGGATTCGGTCGTCTACATTCCGCCGGGCTGTGTCCATCGGGGCGAGGGTCACTTCACAGCCGCCATCGCGCTCCTGCCGCCCTTCGACCCGGAGGACGAGCTGAGCCCGGACGAGGAGCTGCCCCGCCCCTGCAGCCGGCCCATCATGCGCCACGTTCAGCAGGCACCCGCGGCGCGCTCGGCGTGCGGAAGCAGTCGGCGGGTGCTCACGCGCGACGACGGCGTGGCTCTGGGCCTGCACGTGGTGCACATCCAGGCCGCGGACTGCCACTACCACGTGCGGACCACTGAGCTGTATCACGTGCTGGAGGGGGAGGGGCGGCTCAGGGTCGGCCGCGAGCAGTTCGAGCTGTCCCCCGGAGACACCGTCTACGTCCCGGCCGGGCTGGAACACTGCGGTGAGGGCGACTTCCAGACCATCGTAGTCTGCGCGCCGCCCTTTGACCCCGAGGATCAGATAGTGGTATAGTGCCCCCGTCCGAGGAACGGCGCGGCCCTTCCTCGCCGGGACAGGGCCTTTGACAGGAGGGAACCGGATGACACAACGCACACTGCTCATCGTCCTCTTGGCTTGCCTCGTGGCCACCTCGGCCTGGGCGCAGGCCGTCACGGAGCCGGCCGGCGACGGGCCGAAGCCGGCCATGATCGTGGCGGGCAGGGCGCTGACGCCCGCCGCCTGGGTGGAGGGACTGCATGGCGAGACCGTCACGCTCGACGGCGTGGAGATGATGTGGGTCGGCGCCGCCGCCAAGGACTCCGGCGGAAGCGCCACCGTCGAGGCCGGTCCCGACGGCAAGATGCTGCACATTCGGGCCGGCATCCGCTCCATGGAGTTCACGATCCTCCCGCCCGGCCAGTTCTGGCGCCACCGGTGGGTGCGGAACCTCATCGGAGTGGGCCAGCTTCAGCCCATGCCCTACTGGCCCTATGAGGAGGCCAACCTCCCCGCGGGGCCGCCCTACGGCGTGAACTGGAAGCGGCCCTACCTGGACTGGAAGCCCGACGAGGCCTGGCTGCTGCTGCACCTGGAGCCGGCGCCTCCCGAGGAGCCCGAGGTCTTCGAGGCCGAGGAGGAAGAGGAGGAGATGGCCGAGGAGCTACAGGCCGCTATGGAGGAGGCCATGGAGGCGCTTATGACAGGCGGTGCTGAGGGCGCAGGCGCAGCGCCCGGCGGAGCCGCCCCCGGCGGAATGGGTGAGCCCGGCATGATGGGTGAGCCCGGGATGATGGGACCTCCCGGTGAGCCCGGGATGGGCCCGGGAGCTCCGGGTGAGCCCGGAATGGGCGGGCCGCCTGGCGGAGGCCCTCCCGCGCCCCCCGCTCCATGAGGCCACGAGGCCACTGAGGCGAACGAATGCCGCCGCGGCCCCGGCCGCGGCGGCTTCACTATGCACGGGAAAGGCCGTGGGGAGGCCCCATCGACCCCGGAAGCGAACCGACAGGTGGGAGGTGAGGCGGTGTGAGCCGCGATGGGATGTTCCGGCTGTGGGTTGGCGGCTGCGCGCACCTGGCGACCGATCTCAAGTTCGGCCGCAAGAGCCTCGCGGACGCCATCACGGACTCCGAGCGTGGGGGAGACGAGGGCGGGCCCGCCTTCGACTGGGACATCATGCTCCACCTGGGCGACCTCAAGGGCCTCCAGGATACACCCAGCGACCGCGACGGCGAGCTCTACCACGACCAGATCTCAGTGGCGGAGGAGCACGGGCGGGAGCACTTCTACAACCTGCTGGGCAACCACGACGCCAGCGGGCCCGGGGAGCCCACCCAGTGGTGGTTCCGCACCTGGATCGACCCCACCGGCGAGAACACGCAGGTCTCGGGCGTGGATAACTCGCGCCGCCCGTATCCGGTGACCGGCACCTGGGAGCGCTACAGCTTCGAGGTGGGGAATCTGCTGGTGCTGATGATGGGCGATCGCAACGACGGCGGCCCGCCCGCCGGCCGCGCCGCCACAGGGGGCTACCCCGCAGGACGGGTGACCGGCGAGACCTTCGACTGGTGGCGAGGGATGGTCGAGGAGCACCCCGACCGCATCGTCATCTCCTGCCACCACCACATGCTGGAGGACACCACTGTCGCCAGCGGGCTCAACGAGGGCGTGGAGGGCGGCTACCACGGGTGCTTCGAGGAGGGCGCGCCTGAGGGCGCATCGTTCATATACTTCCTCGACGACCGGCCACACGCCAGGGCCTTTGAGGGCTACCTCCAGGACCACCCCGGCGCCATCGACCTGTGGCTGGGCGGCCATACCCACGCCTGCCCGGACGACACCTATGGCGGCAGGTCGCACATCGAGCGGAAGTGGGACGTGTGGTTCGCGAACTGCTGCGCCATCACGCAACACCACGCCGGGAAGGCCCCCCTGACGCGCATGTTCACCTTCGAGCCGGGCAGCAGTGAGGTGCGGGTGCAGTGCTACCTGCACACCGGTGAGTTCGCCTCGGAGGGATGGTGGCGGCCAGGGGAGAGGACGCTGCGGCTCAGCCGGCCCTTCGAGGCCCCCTGATCCGCCTCCGGAGCGGCCGGCAGCAGGCGTACGCGGTGACAGCCCGCCCTGATCAGGCGGGCTGTCGGGGGAAGCCAAAACCCGGCGACGACCTACTCTCCCACACGGTCACCCGTGCAGTACCATCGGCGCTGGAGGGCTTAACTGCCGTGTTCGGAATGGGAACGGGTGTTGCCCCTCCGCAATTGTCACCGGGAAAGGTGAGCTATGGGCATCTGCACAGTGATGGGAGCGTGCATGAAGACTCTATTTGCGCGGTCAAGCGCTCGGCCTATTAGTACCGGTCGGCTGAACACATTGCTGTGCTTACACCTCCGGCCTATCAACCTGGTAGTCTCCCAGGGGCCTTACAGCTCGAAGCTCGTGGAGACCTTGTCTTGGGGTCGGCTTCGCGCTTAGATGCTTTCAGCGCTTATCCGGACCAGACGTAGCTACCCAGCTCCTGCCGCTGGTGCGACAACTGGTACACCAGAGGTCTGTCCATCCCGGTCCTCTCGTACTAGGGACAGCACCCCTCAAGTCTCCAACGCCCACGGAAGATAGGGACCGAACTGTCTCACGACGTTCTGAACCCAGCTCGCGTACCGCTTTAATGGGCGGGCAGCCCAACCCTTGGGACCGAATTCAGCCCCAGGATGCGACGAGCCGACATCGAGGTGCCAAACCTCCCCGTCGCTGTGAACGCGCGGGGGAGATGAGCCTGTTATCCCCGGGGTAACTTTTATCCGATGAGCTCCGGCTCTCCCACTCGAGAACCGTCGGGTCACTAGGCCCTGCTTTCGCATCTGCTCGACTGGTAGGTCTCGCAGTTAAGCCCCCTTCTACCCTTACGCTCCATGCGCGATTTCCGGCCGCGCTGAGGGGACCTTTGGGCGCCTCCGTTACGATTTAGGAGGCATCCGTCCCAGACAAACTGCCTGCCAGATACTGTCCCCCGACCGGCTTACGGTCGGAGTTAGAGTTCCAACCACTCCGAGGGTGGTATTCCACCGATGGCTCCACTGGGCCTGACGACCCAGCTTTACAGCCTCCCACCTATCCTCTACACAGAGTGATCAAACTCAATACCAAGCTACAGTAAAGCTCCACGGGGTCTTTCCGTCTTTCCGCGGGTAGCCAGCATCTTCGCTGGCACTACAATTTCGCCGAGTCCCTCGTTGAGACAGCGCCGGGGTCGTTACGCCTTTCGTGCGGGTCGGAAGTTACCCGACAAGGAATTTCGCTACCATAGGACCGTCATGGTTACGGCCGTCGTTCACCAAGCCTTCAGATCGGGCCTTCGCCCAACGACGAAGTCGTGGGGCTAAGCCCTCCCCTTAAGCGTATGGCACTGGACAGGCGTCAGCCCCTATACCTCAGCTCACGCTTTGGCAGAGACCTGTGTTTTTGGTAAACAGTCGCCCCGGCCTTGTCACTGCGACCCTCGGCGGCTCGTGAAGGCGAACTCCGTCACCGCCCAGGGCGCTCCTTATCCCGAAGTTACGGAGCGAATTTGCCGAGTTCCTTAACGAGGGTTCTCTCGCGCGCCTTAGGATTCTCTCCTAGCCTACCTGTGTCGGTTTGCGGTACGGGCACCGTCCGGCATTCCCTAGAGGTTTTTCCTGGCAGCGTGGGTTCAGCTCGTTCGCCACCTTTACGGCGGCTCCCCACGCCCCTCAGAGTTATGGATGGCGGATTTGCCTGCCATCCCTCCTGAAGGCATGGCCGCGCTCAGCCAGAGGCGCGGTGAGCCTACCCTTCTGCGTCGCCCCTTCGGTACTCGCGCCGGAGCGGTGGTGCAGGAATATTGACCTGCTGTCCATCGCCTACGGCTTTCGCCCTCGGCTTAGGCCCGACTAACCTTAAGCGGACAAGCCTTGCTTAAGAAACCTTAGGCTTTCGGCGGCCGGGATTCTCGCCCGGCTTTTCGCTACTCATACCGGCATTCTCACTTCCGTCTCGTCCAGAGGTCCTCGCGGTCCTCCTTCAGCCTGACACGGAACGCTCCCCTACCAATCCTGCGGTTGAGCGGAGCGGCCACACAACCCCGAGCTAAGGGCGCATCGCCGACCGAAGTCAACGACGTGCCCCGGAGTCGGAGCCGTTAGGCTGCTCCCCGCAGAAGTCCGCAGCTTCGGTATTGCGCTTGAGCCCCATTGAATTTTCGGCGCGGAAGCACTCGTCCCGAGGGACTCGACCAGTGAGCTTTTACGCACTCTTTAAAGGATGGCTGCTGCTGGGCCAACCTCCTGGCTGTCTCGGCACTTCCACATCCTTCTCCACTTAGCGCAATTTGGGGACCTTAGCTGGCGGTCTGGGCTCTTTCCCTTTCGACCACGAAGCTCATCCCCCGTGGTCTGACTCCCTGGCTGTGAAGTGGTGGTATTCGGAGTTTGGTTGGGGTTGGTACCCTGTCAAGGGCCCTAGCCCATCCAGTGCTCTACCTCCACCACTGAACACCAGAGGCTAGCCCGAAAGCTATTTCGGGGAGAACCAGCTATCGCCAGGTTCGTTTGGCTTTTCACCGCTACCCACAGCTCATCCGAGAGTTTTTCAACACTCACCGGTGCGGGCCTCCACGCGGGATTAGCCGCGCTTCACCCTGGCCATGGGTAGGTCACCTGGTTTCGGGTCTGCAGCATGCGACTGTGGCGCCCTGTTGGGACTCGGTTTCCCTTCGGCTCCACGATTCACCGCTTAGCCTCGCCACACACCGCAACTCGCCGGTTCGTTATGCAAAAAGCACGCGGTCACCCGGGCCCGAAGGCCACCGGGCTCCCACCGATTGTAGGCACACGATTTCAGGTTCTATTTCACTCCCCTCCCGGGGTTCTTTTCATCTTTCCCTCACGGTACTAGTCCACTATCGGTTACTGGGAGTACTTAGCCTTAGGAGGTGGTCCTCCCGGATTCGCGCGGGATTTCTCGTGTCCCGCACTACTTGGGAGAGAGCCGGGCAGGCCGAGACCTTTCGTCTACGGGGCTATTACCCTCTGCGGCACACCTTTCCAGAGTGTTTCGACTAGGCGTCGGCTTTGTAACTGCCCCCTGCTGTTGCGGCAGCAGATGGCTCTTCCCGCTACCCCCGCCACGCAACGCCCGCAGGCTTCGACACGTGTCGGGTTTGGGCTGGTCCCCGTTCGCTCGCCGCTACTAGGGGAGTAGCAATTGCTGTCCTCTCCTCGGGCTACTGAGATGTTTCAGTTCGCCCGCTTACCTCGCTCCACCCTATGTGTTCAGGTGGAGGTGACGTCCCGTTACGGACGCGTGGTTTCCCAATTCGGGTATCCCCGGGTCAACGGTTGCTTGCACCTCACCGGGGCGGTTTCGTGGCTAGCCACGCCCTTCTTCGGCTCCCAGTACCAAGGCATCCATCGTGCGCCCTGAGTAGCTTGACCGCGCAAAGAGAATCTTCATGCGCGT